>DATCFG010000097.1:0-9685 GCA_036509655.1 Solirubrobacteraceae bacterium
GGGCGCGGGGATCGCGGAGTTGATCGTGTCCACGAGCTCCACCGTCGTCTCGATCGGCGCCTGCGCGCGGCGGCGCACGATCGCGCGGGCGATCGCGCCCGCGTGGCGCTCCTCGCCGAAGTCGCGCAGCGCACGCGCCAGACGACGCTCATCCCACTCGGCGACGATCTCACGGGCGCTCAGCTCCTGCTCGGGGTCCATCCGCATGTCCAGCGGGGCTTCGTAGGAGTAGGAGAAGCCGCGCTCGCGCGTGTCGACCTGCATCGAGGACATGCCCAGATCGAAATAGACCATGTCGGCCTTCTGCCCCTCTTCGACGAGCTGCTGCAGCGCGTCGGCGTAGCTCGCGCGGATGAAGCGCACCGAGCAGGCGACCTCGCCGGCCAGTTCCTCGAAGCGCTCCTCCGCCAGCGGGTCGCGGTCGATCCCGATCAAGGTCCCCTCGGCCCCGAGGCGCCCTGCGATCAGCTCCGCGTGGCCGCCGCCGCCGAACGTGCAGTCGATCGCGGTCTGGGCGGGTGGGGTTCGATCCAGGTCGAGCAGGTCGATCAGCTCCCCGGCCAGCACGGGGATGTGCGTTTTTCTCATGTCAAGCAGGATGGTCGACACGCGCGGTTATCTCCGCGACGCCGCTGAGCAGCGCCGGTCGATGGTCGTTCCAGCTGCCTCTGTCCCACAGCTCCAAGCGGTCCCCGACGCCGACGACGACGACCTCCTTCTCCAACCCGGCGTGCTCGCCGAGAAAGCCGGGCACCATGATCCGCCCGGCCGCGTCGAGCTCCGCGTCCTGCGAAGAGCCGTAGAAGAAGCGCTCGAGCTCGGTCAGCCGCGGCGACAGCGGAGGCAGCTCCGCGAGCGCGCGCTGGGTGTAGGTCTCGTAGTCCTCCGGACGCCAGATCCCGACGCAGGGCTTGAGGTCGACCGGCATCGCGATCACGACGCCCTCGGCCAGCGTCGCGCGGTAGCGGGCCGGCACCGTGAGCCGGTTCTTCGCGTCGAGCGTGTGGTCGAAGGTGCCGCGGAAGGGGACCATTGGAGGGCGGTGTTGGGAGGGACGGAGGGGGCGGGCGGGAGGGTTTCGATTAATTACCGAGCCGAGGTGGAGGAGTGGGAGGAGCCCCTCCACCCCGGCTCGCTTCCGCGAACTTACCCCACTTTCCCCCACAATGCAACCCTAATTGCACATTTTTTCCCACTTAGCCGTCCTAATGTCCTCGCAAACGGCAAAAATGCCCGCTCACGGGCCTTTTCCGGTCGAGGCTCCGTCAGCGCCGCCGACGGGGTCAGAAGTGCAAGTCCCGCTGCATCGCCGCGAAGTGCAAGGCTTCTTGCAGATCCGCTCCCACGCCTCACCCTTCGAATCCGCAGGTAGTTGCGCGGGCGAGCACCGGGCGACTACGATCGCTTCATGCCAACTCCCCCCCGCCCGCGCCGCCGCGTCGCCGCGCTCACTCCCCTCGTCGCACTTGCAACGGTCGCGCTCGCGCTCGCCGGCTGCGGCTCCTCCTCCTCGCCCGGCAGCTCCGCCGACCCCGCGGGCGTCGTTCCCGCCTCCGCGCCGCTGTACCTCGGCGCGGTCGTGCGCCCGAGCGGCTCCCTGAAGAGCAGCGCAATCGCCGCCGCCACGACGCTCACCCACCGGGCCGACTCATACGCGCGCCTGGCCTCGGTCCTCCAGGCGCCCGGCGCCCCCACGCTCACCTACAGCCACGACCTCGCGCCGTGGCTGGGGACCAACGCCGGGATCTTCCTCTCCTCGCTCTCCACCTCCACGGCTGCGACCACAAAGCTGCAGCAACTGCTCGGCGAGGTCCTCCAGGGCGGCGCCTCGACCACGCCGAGCGCGTGGCCGTTCGCATCCGGCCTCGAGGGCGCGATCGTGCTCGACACCAGCGATTCCTCGAAGGCCGCCTCGTTCATCTCGACCGAGGCCCAGCACGCCGGCGCGCACCCAGCCAGCTACCGCGGCGTCAGCTACCAGGCCACCTCCGGCGGCGATGCCTTCGGGATCGTCGACCGCCTCGCCGTGCTCGGCACCGTCACTGCCCTGCACAGCGTGATCGACACCTCGCTCGGTGGCCCCTCGCTCGTGCACGCCGCCGACTACTCGAAGCTGCTCTCCAGCGCCCCCTCCGGCGCGCTCGCGCACGTCTATTCGAACCCCGGCGTCACCGGCGTGGGCGCATCATCGAGGGGAGCGGGCGGCGCCTCTTCCAGCAGCGGCGCCTCCTCCGCGGCAAGCGCTGGGACGGCGGGCGCCGGCACGCAGGGCCTCGGTGGCCTGATCGGACTGCTCGGCGGCGCGCGCACGGTGAACCTCTCGCTCGTGCCCTCCTCGAGCTCGATCGCACTCGACGTCGACAGCCTCACCGTCGCCACGGCAGGCAACGGCGGGCTAGCGGGCTCCGCCGGCGCCGGCGCCCAGGCGCTCGGCGAACTGCCGGGCGAATCGTGGCTCGCCGTCGGCCTCGGCGACGCCGGCGCCACGCTCTCCGGCGACGTGCAGGCGCTCCACGGCGTCGCCTCGGCGCTCACCTCGCTCGGGAGCTCCTCCTCCGGCGCGGGCGTCGCGAGCGAAGAAAGCTCCGCCGGCGGCTTCAACATCAAGGGGGTGCTCGACGGGGTGCTCGCCCCGCTGTCGGCGCTCAGCGCCCCCGGCGCCCAGAGCCGGCACGACTTCCTCAGCTGGATCAGTTCCGCCGGGCTGTTCGCGAGTGGCAGCGGGATCGTCAACCTGCGCGGCGGGATCGTGCTCGACTCGACCAACCCCTCGCTGTCGCAGGCCGCGGTCGCGAAGCTCGGCGCCGCGCTCGAGAAGGCCGGCGGCTCGGTGCAGTCGATCTCGATCCCTGGCACCAACGCGGCGATCTCCGCGCGCGTCAACGGCCTGCCGGTCGAACTGGACATCGCCAACGGCGCCGGCGCGGGCGGTCAGACGAAGTTCGTGATCGGCCTCGGCGAAGCCTCCGTGCAGGACGCCCTGAAACCGTCGAGCACGCTGCTCAGCGCCGCCTCCACGAGCACCGCCGCCGGCACGCTCGGCGAAGGCATCCGGCCGAGCGCGATCGTCGAATTCGCCCCCCTGCTCTCCCTGCTCGAAGGTGTCGGCCTCAGCGAAGACCCGAGCATCTCCCACGTGCTCCCCTACCTGCGCTCGCTCTCCACGCTCGTCGGCGGCGGCAAGAGCCTCGGCGGCGGGATCGAGCGCTACCGGCTCGTCGCCGGGCTGCAGTCCGCGGGCTGAGCCTTCAGCGGACGCGCCTGTCAGCGGACGGGGAGCACCTTGTAGAAGACCGCCTGCCCGTCCTTGACCCTGTCCGAGCCGTAGCTCGAGAGCGTCGTTTCGCCGTCCGCTTCGACCGAGTAGCGGCCGATCGCCGAGTCGCGGTTGCGGATCGCGAAGAACTGGTTGACGACCTCCTGGCGGTTGTTCCCGCGCACGCCGGCCCCGCGGATCGCCAGCAGCGCGACGCTCATCGCCTCGTAGCCGTAGAGCGCGTAGGCGTTGCCTTCGCCGCCGAAGGTCCGGCGGTAGCGCGCGAGCACCTGGACGGCCGGGTGAGGATAGAGGCCGACGGGGAGGATCGGCGTCGTCAGATACGTGTTCGCGCCCGCCTCGGCGCCGATTTCGGAGGTGAATTCGCTGTTGACCATGTCGCTCGAGCCGAGCAGCAGCAGCTTTGGATCGGCGCTGTGCAGCTGCTTCCACAGCGCCGCCGTGCCGGTCCCCGTGCCGCCCGCGAAGAACACGGCCTGCGCACCGCTTGCGGCGACCTTCGCGACCTCGCTCTCGAAGGTCGCGGTCGCGCTCGTGTGAGTCATGTCGAGGCTGTCGTGCGCGGCCACCGCGATCCCGGCCCGCTGCGCGTCGCCGGCGACGATTTCCGACAGCGGCACCTCGAACGGGCCTTCGTCGTCGAGCACGTACAACCGCTTCACGCCCAGACCCTCCATCAGCCGCACCTGCGCTTCGGCCTGCGCCGGATCGCCCGGCTGCAGGCGCCCGAAGGTGCGTTGCCCGGAGGGGTAGAAGCGTTCGGGCTCGTCCTGGCCGGCGTCGAGCGAGGAGGTCAGCCCGACATACGGGCTCGAGGGGCTGACCTGGAGGATCCCCGAGGCGTTGATCAGCGGCAGCGACACCGCGCTCGCGCCCGAGTTGTAGTCGCCGAGGTAGGCGATCGTGGTGGTGTCCTCGGCGGCCGTCTTCGCGTTCGTCGCGGTGATCCCCGGATCCCATTCGCCGCTCTTCGGGTTCGAATCGTCCATCGACAGGTAGCTGATCTTGAACGGCCCGATCCGCCCGCCGGCTTCGCTCAGCGCGAGCTTCTCGCCGTCGACGATCTGCTGGGAGTTGGCCCCCGACGGCCCCTGCAGCGGCAGGCTCGAGTAGATCGTCAGCTGGTTGCCGATCGTGCTCGAAGCGCCCGAGACGCCCACGCCCCCGCAGCCGGCGACTCCGAGCGCAACCGCGATCAGCGCGACGGCTGCGAGCGCCGCGCTCGCAGAGGATCCGGGCAGGCGCGCACGCATCACGCGCGCGGCCACGCCGGTCGGGTGAAGCGCCTCAGTTGCCAATCGTCCGAGCCAGCGCGTGCGCACTGGGTGCTCAGCTGCGGCGGCCGGGAAGGTAGCCCGCGAGCAGCCTGACGGTGGCTCCCATCAAGATGATCGCGGTCGCGAGGATGAACCCGTCAAAGCCGGCCATGCCGAGCGCCCAGAGGACGACCCAGAGGACCAAGGCGGCGGTTACTGTGAGGACCAGTCCCATGCCGCCGGAATACTAGCTGGCCGATCTCAGATCGGTGGGGCGAGGCCCGCAGCCAGTTCGCCCACAACCGCCCCAACAGCGCCCGCCGGATCGCTCGCCTCGCCCGCCGCGCGCACCAGCCTGGTGCCGACGATCACCCCGTCCGCGCCCGCCCGCGCGGCCTGCCGCGCGTGCTCGGGCGTGCTGATCCCGAAGCCCAGCGCGACCGGGGCCGCGGTGCTCGCCTTCGCCCGCTGCACCACCTGCACGAAGCGCTCGCCCAACTCGGCGCGCTCGCCGGTCGTGCCAACGACCGAGACCGTGTACATGAAGCCCTCGGCGCTCGCCCCGATCGCCGCCAGCCGCTCCGGCGTGGTCGTCGGCGCCACCAGCGGCACCAGCGCCAGACCCTGCTCCCCGCACGCCCGCGCCACCTCCGGGCCTTCCCCGAGCGGCAGGTCGGGCACGATCAGCCCGCTCACACCGGTCTTCTCGAGGCGCTCCACAAACGCCTCCGCGCCGGGGGCGTAGACCATGTTCGCGTAACACATCAGCACGACCGGCACGCTTCCCGCCAGCGCGCGTGCCACCTCGAGCACGCCCGCCACGTTCGCCCCCGCCTTCAGCGCCTCGGTGCCCGCCGCGTGGATCACCGGCCCGTCGGCGAGCGGGTCCGAGTAGGGCATGCCGAGCTCGATGATGTCCGCGCCGGCGCCCACGCACGCCTCGCCGATCCTGATCGAGTCCGCGAGCGTCGGGTAGCCGCCCATCAGGTACGGCATCAACGCGGCCCGCTTGCCCGTCTGCGCGAACGCCGCGGCGATCCGCTCGACGCCGTTTGAGGAACCGGTCCCGTTTTGCTGTTCGGGTCGCTCACGCATCGCCGAGCACCTCCGCGAGATCCTTGTCGCCGCGGCCGGACAGGCACACGAGGTCGAGCTCGCCGTCGCCCTGCGCGAGCGTCCACGCGAGCGCGTGCGCGGTCTCGAGCGCCGGGATGATGCCCTCCAGGCGCGCCACCTCGCGGAACGCCGCAAGCGCCTCCCGGTCGCTCACCGCCTCGTAGCGCGCGCGTCCGCTGTCGCGCAGGTACGCGTGCTGGGGCCCCGCGCCGGGGTAGTCGAGGCCCGCCGAGATCGAGTGCGCCTCGACGATCTGACCCTCCTCGTCCTGCATCACCGCCGAGCGCGAGCCGTGCAGGATGCCCGCGCGCCCGCCGACCGTCAGCGGGGCGCCGTGCCGCGCCGTGTCGATCCCCTCGCCGCCGGCCTCCACCCCGATCAGCTCCACCCCCTCGTCCTGCAGGAACGCCGCGAAGATGCCGATCGCGTTCGATCCGCCGCCCACGCAGGCGATCACGCGTCCGGGCAGCCGCCCCTCGCGCTCGAGCATCTGCGCGCGCGCCTCTTCCCCGATCACGCGCTGCAGTTCGCGCACGATCGCCGGGTAGGGCGCCGGGCCGACGACCGAGCCGATCACGTAGTGGGTGCTCCCCACGTTCGTCACCCAGTCGCGGATCGCCGCCGAGGTCGCCTCCTTCAGCGTCCTCGCGCCCGCGTCCACCGGCTGCACGCTCGCTCCGAGCAGCTCCATCCGCTGTACGTTCGGCCGCTGGCGGCGCGTGTCCTCGACGCCCATGTAGATCACACACTCCATACCAAGCAGCGCGCTCACGGTCGCGGTCGCGACGCCGTGCTGGCCGGCGCCGGTCTCGGCGATCACCCTTCTCTTGCCCATCCGCCTGGCCAGCAGCGCCTGCCCGAGCGCGTTGTTCAGCTTGTGCGAGCCGGTGTGGTTGAGATCCTCGCGCTTCAGGTAGATCGGCCGGCCGGCCCGCTCGGACAGCCCTCGCGCTCGGTACAGCGGCGTCGGACGGCCGCCGAAATCGCGCAGCAGGCCGTTCAGCTCCTCGCGGTAGGCGGGGTCATCGCGGGCCGCTTCCCAGGCCTGCTCGAGCTCCGCCAGCGCGGGCATCAGCGTCTCGGGCACGAACTGCCCGCCGTACTGCCCGAAGCGGTGCTCGACCGCGCTCACGCGGGGGCGCCGGTTTCTGTGAGGGATGCCTCCTCGGCGACCGATGCCTCTTTGGCGAGCGCTGCGGTCGGCTGCACCGCCGCGAACAGCGCCCGCAGCTTCGCCTCGTCCTTCTTCCCCGGGGCGCTCTCGGTGCCGCTCGCGCTGTCGACCGCGAATGGCCGCGTCCGCGCGATCGCCTCCGCGACGTTCTCCCCGGTTAGGCCGCCGCTGAGGATCAGCGGGACCTTCGAGCGCCGCGCGGCGAGCAGCGCCCAGTCGAATGTCTCCCCCGTGCCGCCCCGCAGCTCCTGCTTCTCCGGTGCCTGCGCCCGCGCGTCGAGCAGGTGGAAGTCGACGTGGTAGCGCTCGAGGTCCCTGACGTCGCCGGGGCCGGCGACCTGGGCCGCCTTGATCACGCGCGCGCCGGTCCTGCGCGGCACCTCGCCGCAGAACGCCGGGCCCTCGTCGCCGTGCAGCTGCACGACCGTCAGCCCTAGATCCTCGCTCGTCTTCACGACATCCTCCAGCGGGTCGTTCACGAACACCCCGCACAGCTCGACCCTGCGCTGGAGCGCCGCCGTGATTCGCTGCGCCTCCTCGAGCGAGCAGCGACGGGGGCTGGCCTCGTAGAAGATCATCCCGATCGCCCACGCGCCGAGCTCGAGCGCCAACTCAGCGTCGGCCAGGTTGGTGACGCCACAGATCTTCACCTTCGGGGCTGTCTCGGAGATGGACATGCCCCAACGGTAGCGGGGCGCTCGCCTCGCAGTTGGGCGGCGGCGCGGTCTAGCCTGCGGGCGTCTGCGGGTTCGGCACGGAGTTGGGGCGTTCGCCGAGCTTCACGCTCACCGTCTTGTGTTCGTAGGTGCCTTTGCCCGTGGCGCGCAGCAGGCCGATGCTGACCGTGTCGCCCGGTTTCCCGGCCTCGATGTCGTTCGCGAGGTCTTCCGAGCTCGTCACGGCCTTGCCGTTGATCGAGACGACAATGTCGCCGCCGACCGCGACCGGGCTGCCTTCGACGGTGCCGTTGATGTTGCCGCCGCGGATCCCTGCCTTTTCGGCGGGGGTACCCTTCTGCACGCTCTCCACCAGCGCGCCCTGTTTCACCGGCAGGTTGAGCGCCGACAGCGAGCCGTCGACCGTCAGCGACGTCAGACCGAGGTAGGCGCCGCGGATCGTGCCGCCTTTCTCGAGCCTGGAGATCTCGCTCTTGGCGGTGTTGATCGGGACGGCGAAGCCGATCCCGACACTGCCGTCAGAGCCCGAGCCGCCGGTCTCGATCTGCGAGTTGATGCCGATCACTTCGCCGGCCTCGTTCAGCAGCGGACCGCCGGAGTTGCCGGGGTTGATCGGCGCGTCGGTCTGCAGCACGTTGTCGATCGCGAAGCCGTTCGGAGCCGTGATCTGGCGCTGGAGCGCCGAGATCACGCCGGTCGTGAGCGTCCGTTCCAGATCGAACGGGTTGCCGATCGCCAGCACCGGGTCGCCCACCTGGGCGGTGCTCGAGTCGCCGAGCGTCAGCGGGTGCAGCGTCAGCCCGTCGGGCGAGATCCGCAGGACCGCGAGATCGTTCGAGGGGTCCTTGCCGACGACCTTCGCTTCGACCGACTTGCCTTTTTCGAAGCTCACCGTGACCTTGATCGCGTTCTCCACGACGTGGTAGTTGGTCAGGATCGTGCCGTTGGAGTCGATCACGATGCCGGAGCCGGTGTCCTGGCCCTGGCGCGTCGCTTCTTCGCCGCCGCCGCCGAACAGGTTCAGCGACGATTCCGATTTCTGCACGACGGTCGAGGTCACGAACGCCACCCCCGGAGCGTCGCGCACATAGATGTCGTGCGGCGTCAGCCCCGACGACGACTTCTGCGAGGCGTTCGAGGGCGCGATCGGAGCCGCCTGGACCGTCGTGACCGTACTGCTCGAGCTGCTCAGCCCGCCGAACGCGGCGACCACCGCGACGACGACGGCGCCGCCGAGCAGGGCGGAGACGAAGGGTATGAAGAAGGTGCGTTTCATCTGATGCAAGGATGGTGACCGGCCGCGCTCAAGGCGATCTAAAGCGAAGCCCCCTCTTTCCTAAAGCTATTCGAATCAGTGCTCCGGGCGCCGTTCGGCCTGCTCCGCGGGACTCCGCTCAGCGCAATCCCCCCGCAACGCCCGCAGCGCGGCCTCGGGGTCGGCGGAGCGCATCAGCGTCTCGCCGACGAGCACCGCCGCCACACCGGCCCGCTCGAGCCGGCCCAGCTGCTCGGAGCGAGCGATTCCCGACTCCGAGACCACCGTCACCCCCGCCGGGATCTCACCCATCAGCCGCTCGGTGCGCTCCACGTCCACGCTGAAGTCTCGCAGGTCGCGGTTGTTGATCCCGATCAGCTCGACCCCCAACGCCAGCGCGACCGCCAGCTCCTCGCGGTCGTGCACCTCCACCAGCACATCCAGCCCCAACGTCCCCGCGCGCTCGTACAGCGCCCGCAGCCGCTCCGGCTCGAGCGCCGCCACGATCAGCAGCACCGCATCCGCGCGCGCCACCCGCGCCTCGTAGAGCTGGTACTCGTCGATGACGAAATCCTTGCGCAGGACCGGCAACCCGCAGGCCGCGCGCGCCGTCCGCAGATCGTCCAGGCTCCCGTCGAAGTACCTTTCCTCGGTCAATACCGACAGCGCGCTCGCGCCGCCGCGCTCGTAGGCGGCCACGAGCTCGTGCAGGTCCTGCCCCTCGTGCAGCGTCCCCGCCGAGGGCGAGCGTCGCTTGAACTCGGCGATCACCGCGATCCCGGGCCCCCTCAGCGCGGTCGTGAAACGCCGCGAAGCGGCCTCCCCGGTGCCGCCGATCGCAAACGCCTGGCACTCGAGCTCCTGGGGCGAGCGCTCGCGCTTGCGGCGCTCGAGATCCTCGCGCGTGCTCGCGAGGATCCGCTCCAAGAC
>DATCFG010000098.1:0-9101 GCA_036509655.1 Solirubrobacteraceae bacterium
GAGGCTCCCCAGCGCCTGCTCGCCCTCCTCCGGGGAGGCGATGCACAGCGCCAGGAACGTCCGCTCGGTCTCTTCCCGGCGCGACAGGCCGTTGGCGGTCGCTCGCGCGGACGCCGGCGGGGACGATGCTTCGCGGAGCGCTGCCTGCCGTCCGCCCTCGGGACCGCCGCTCTGCCGCGGTCTCCCCGTCGGCGTCGGTCGCGCCTGGGGCGCCAGCAGCGTCTCCATCAGGCTCTCGGGCAGCGCCAGACGCCCGGAGACCAGCTTCGTCAGCTCCAGCCGCATCGCGCTTGGCGGCAACATCGCGAATATGGGGCGCAGCTCCTCGACCATCCGGTCGCGGCCCTCGGGGCTGCCGTGGTCGCCGGTCGCGAGCACCCGCTCGACGCGGAAGCGCACGAATGGAACTGCGCGCTCGACTGCTGCGCTGATCGCCTGCCCTCCGTCCCGCTGCACGAGATCGGCCGGGTCGGTGCCCGGCGGGAGCGCGACCACGCGCAGCTCGAGCTTGCGCTTCGCCGCGAGCCCCGCGGCCTTCAGCATCGCCTCCTGCCCGGCGCTGTCGGCGTCCAAGGCCAGCAGCACCGTCTGGGCCATCCGAGCCAGCTCGCCGACCTGCTCGGCGGTCAGGGCGGTGCCCATCGACCCGACCGTGTTGCGCAGACCCGCCTGGTGCAGCGCGATCACGTCGGTGTAGCCCTCGCAGAGGATCGCCTGTCCGGCGCGCGCCGCGTGCGCGCGCGCACGGTCGGCGCCATACAGGTGCAGGCCCTTGTGGTAGACGTCGTTGTCTGATGTGTTCAGGTACTTCGGTTTTTGCTCGTCGCGCATCGCGCGCGCGCCGAAGCCGAGCACGCGACCGCGGACGTCCGCGAGCGGGAACATGATCCGCCCGCGAAAGCGGTCGTAGGGCCGCCCGTTCTCCTTCGAGCGCTGCGCCAGCCCGGTGGCGTACAGCTCCTGCTCGGTGAATCCGCCCCTGCGCGAAGCGAGCAGCACGCGGTCCCAGGCGCTCGGGGAGTAGCCGACGTGGAACTCTCTCAGGATCTCCTCTCCGAGGCCACGGCTCTCCAGGTACTCCCGCGCTCCGCTCGCCTCCTTCGCCTCCCACAGGCACCGTTCGTAGTAGGCCGCCGTGCGCGCGAGCAGCTCGAGCAGTCGCTCTTTGCGCCGGCGGCGCTCGGCCTGCTTCGGATCCTCCTCCTCGAGCTCCAGCTCGACCGCGAAGCGGTCCGCCAGCAGCTCGAGCGCGCCTTTGAAGTCGACCCCCTCGGTCTCCTGCACGAACGTGAACACGTCGCCCGATGCCTGGCAGCCGAAGCAGTAGTAGACCTTCTGCGTCGGGTCGATCCCGAACGACGGGCTGCGCTCCTCGTGGAACGGGCACAGGCCCTCGTACCGCGCCGGCCCGGCCCGTCGCAGCTCCGTGCGCGCCGAGACCAGCTCGACGAAGTCGACCGCGTCGCGCACGCGATCCTTTGACTCACGGGTGTAGAGGGCCACTGCGTCCTACGCTACAGCGCAAAGGCTTTGGGGACCTCTAGCTCGGTGTATGCGTTGATGCAGTACCGATCCGTCATCCCCGCGAGATAGTCCGTCACGCGCCGCGCCAGATCGTCCTCCCCGTGCCCGGCGTCGGCGGGCGGCAGCTGCTCAGGTTGGTCGACGTAGTGCTCGAACAGGGTTCTCAGCACTCCGGCGATCCTCGCGTGCTCGGCGCGGACGGCGGGACCGAGGTAGACGTGCTCGAACATGAAGTGCCGCAGCTCGCGCATCGCCGCGCCGGCCTGCTCGCCTTGGACGATGTCCCCGGCGTGCTCCGAACGCTCGACCATGTCGTGCACGAGCGCGTCGATTCTTGCCGAGCCACTGCTCCCCAGCACGGCGATCGGCTGCGCCGGAAGCTCGTCCTCGCGCAGCAGCCCAGCGCGCACCGCGTCGTCGATGTCGTGGTTGATGTAGGCCACGCGGTCCATCACCCGCACGATCCTTCCCTCGAGCGTCTCCGGCAGCGGGGCGCGGCTGGAGTGGCCGACGATCCCGTCGCGCACCTGCTCGGTCAGGTTCAGCCCCGCGCCGTCGCGCTCGAGGCTCTCGACCACCCGCAGCGAGTGCTCGTAGTGGCGGAAGTCCACCCCGAAGCGCTCTTTCAGGCAGCTGTCGATCACCTCCTCGCCGATGTGCCCGAACGGCGGGTGCCCGAGGTCGTGGCCGAGGCCGATCGCCTCCGTGAGGTCCTCGTTCAAGCGCAGCGCGCGCGCCACCGTGCGCGAGATCGTCGTCACCTCGAGCGTATGCGTCAGCCGCGTTCTGTAGTGATCGCCCCGCGGCGCCACGAACACCTGCGTCTTGTGCTTCAGCCGTCTGAACGCCTTGCAGTGCACGATCCGGTCGCGGTCGCGCTGGAACGGGGTGCGCAGCGCGCAGTCGTCCTCCGCGCGGGCTCGGCGTGCCGGATAGGAGCGCGCCGCCAGCGGGGACAGCGTGCGCTCCTCCAGCTCGCGCCGGCGCTCGGCGAACGCGTTCGCGACCGTATCTGTCGGCTTGGCGAGGCTCAGCGCTCGCGCTTCCAGTCGCCGCGCATGCCCGCCTCGTGCAGCCAGTGGTGCCAGCCCTTCTGCATCGCGCTCGGGGCCTCGTCATACACGGGCGCGCCGCCGCCCGGCTGGGGCAGGCTCTGCGCCGCGGCCGTGTCGATCCGCAGGTCGGCGCCGTGTTCGTGCAGCGACGCCACGTCCGCGGCTTCCACGAACCGCAGACCGTGTCCCGGGGTCGAGATCACGAGCCCGTGGAAAATGTCCTTCTCGGGCGCCGCGACGACGTGGTGGACCGTGCCCACCTGCTCACCGTCGCAGGACAGCACCGGCACGTCCTTGTCGAGCAGCCCATACGCGATCGGCAGACCCTCGTCCATGGCGGTCACGATACAGAGCGTTCTTCAAGCGCGAGCCGTCGCCGGCATCAGCCGCAGATGCGCGTGGTGCTCGAGCGTCGCGGAGATCGCCCGCTCGACCTGGCCGAGCGCCGAGTCGAGGGCGTCGGGGGTCTCCGCGAGGGAGCGGCCGAGCGCCTCTGTCATGAAGCCGTGCGCCTCCTCGTCGAGCGGAAACGACCCCGCCTCGCAGGCTCCACACACGACTCCCCCCGCCGCCCCGGAGAACCCGACCAGGTGCTCACGCTCCCCGCAGCCGGCGCACGCGCCGAGCTGGGGCGCCAGGCCCGCCGCGAGCAGCAGCTTCAAGCGGAACGCCAGCGCGCCCGCGCGGCCACCGATCGGCGGCGGCGGCGCGGACGGTGAGGGGCCGACGAGCGACGGGCTGGGGCGACTCGCGCCGGCGGCCTGCTCGTCGAGCAGCGCCAGCTGACGGCAGAGCAGGTTGAACACCCCCGGGTGCGGCTCGGAGGTCTCGAACAGCCGTCCCACGGCGTCGCACGCGCGCGCGGCCCCATCGAGCGCGCGTGCATCTCCGCGCAGGCTGGCGTAAGCGTCAACCGTCTGCGCGCCGGTGACCGTCAGCAGTTCGCCGCGCCCCTCGTGCAGGTCCAACCGCAAGCGGAAGAACGGCTCCAGACGCCCGCCAAAGCGGCTGCGCGTGCGCCGCACGCCCTTGGCGATCGCGCTGACCCGCCCGCGATGGGGCGTGTACACGTGCAGGATGCGGTCGGCCTCCCCGTAGCGCATCGAGCGCAGCACCACGGCCTCGGTCTTGATCGGCCCCGCCATCGGTCAGGCGAGTCTATGGTCGCGGGCGGCGGCTCCAAACCCGTTTCTATACTTTATGAAGTAATGAGCGAGGTAACCGTTTACAGCACCGATCGATGCCCGTACTGCACCCGCGTCAAGGGCCTCTTGGCCGGCCGTGGCGTCGAGTTCACCGAGGTCAACCTGTCAAAGGACCCCGAGGGCCGTGTCGAGCTGGCCGGCAAGACCGGCATGATGACCTTCCCCCAGGTGATCATCGATGGTGAGCTCGTGGGTGGTTTCACCGAGGTGCAGGCGGCCGCCGAGTCCGGGCGCCTGGAGGAGATGCTAGCCGCCTGAGCCGCGGCCGCGGCTGGCAGGTCTCACACACGTAGGTCCCCCGCCCCGCGACGACCATCTTCACGATCGTCGTGCCGCAGATCCCGCACGGCTCCCCCTCGCGCCGATGCACGAGGAACTGGTTCTGGAAAGAGCCGCGCACGCCGTCGACATGACGGAAGTCGTCGATTGTGGCCCCGCGCGCATCGATCCCGGCCTGCAGCGCGGCGACCGTCGTCTCGCGCAAGCGCTCGTACTGCTCGGCTGACAGCTTCCCGGCGGGGCGCAGGGGATGGATGCCGGCGCGGAACAGCGCCTCGTCGGCGTAGATGTTCCCCACCCCGGCGACGCGCCGCTGGTCCAGCAGGAACGCCTTCACCGGCGCCGTCCGCCCCCGCGCCTGCGCGCGCAGGTGCTCGGCGGTGAACAGCTCGTCCAGCGGCTCGAGCCCGAGGCGCGCGGCGAAGAACGCCTCCAGCGCATCGTCTCCGGCCGAACCGGGAGACACTCGCTTCGCTCCCATCCCCGAACCGACCAGCAGCTCGCCCGTGCCGAAGCGGCGCGGGTCGACGATCGCCAGCCGCCGGCCCCGGCCCAGGTCGATCCGCACGCGGGTGTGCGGCGGCTCAGGGTCTGGGTTGCACAGGACGGCGCCCGTCATGCGCAGGTGTTGGACGAGGTAGACCTCGTCTTCGAGCTCCCACACGAGGTACTTGCCCCGCCTGGAGAGCCGCTCGACGCGTCGCCCCTGCAGCGCTTCGGCCAGTTCCCGTGGGGCGAGCGGCCGTGACCAGCGCCAGTCCAAGATCTCCACGTGCTGCAGCCGGCGGCCCTCAACCAGCGGTGCGAGCTGGCGTCGGATCGTCTCCACCTCGGGCAACTCGGGCATCAGCCCTAGCTTATGCGGCCCGCTCCCCTGCGAGGCCCGCTGTCAGTGTTTGGCCCGCGGGTGCGCGCGAAAGTAGACGTCCTTCAGCCGCTCCGCCGAGAGGTGCGTGTAGACCTGGGTGGTCGCCAGGTCGGCGTGACCTAGCATCTCCTGCAGGGAGCGCAGGTCGCAGCCGCCGGCGAGCAGATGGGTGGCGAAGCTGTGGCGGAGCGTGTGCGGGCTCATCTTCTGCTCCAGGCCCGCGGCGCGGGCGTGGCCCTGGACGATCTTGTAGAGACCCTGACGCGTCAGCGCGCCACCGCGGTGGTTGACGAGGAGCGCTGTCTGCACCGCGTGGCCGACGAGCGCGGGACGGCCACGCTGCTCGTAGACGCGCAGCGCAGCGACCGCCTGGCGTCCGATCGGCACGAGGCGCTCCTTGGAACCCTTGCCGCGGGCGCGCAGCATGCCCGCCCCGAGGTCGACGTCGCTCGCCTGCAACCCAATCGTCTCCGAGGCGCGCAGACCGCACGCGTACATGACCTCGAGCAGCGCGCGGTCGCGCAGCGCGAGCGGCTCGGTCCCCCGCGGCCGGCTCATCAGCAGCGCGACCTCCTCGCGCGAGAGCACCTTCGGCAGGCGCCCGGTCTTGCGGGGACCGCGCAGGTCGGCGGTTGGATCGTGCGCGATCAGGCCCTCGCGGCGCAGGTGGCGGTAGAACGAGCGCAGGCACGCGGCCTTGCGCTGCAACGTCGCCGCCGCGACCGCGGGGCGCTCGCCCCCGCCCGTGGCGAGCTCGGACAGGAACGCCGCGATGTCGCCGTGGCGGGCGTCGATCACGCCGAGTCCGCGGCGATCGAGGAACACCCCGAACTGGAGCAGGTCCGAGCGGTATGCGCCGAGGGTGTTCCTCGAAAGGCCGCGCTCGAGCTCGAGATAGGCGAGGAAGTCGAGCGTCAGTCGCGTCAGCTCGGCGCTCGGCCTGGGAGCGCGGTTCGCGCCTGCCGGCGGCGACCCGGCCGAGGACGGCCGGTCCACAGACGACTGCAGCTGCTCCTCAACCGATGGTGCGATTCCGGGACAGCTCACCCCTGGAGCTTCGCCTATTCATCAGCGAGTCCCTGGCGGTGCAACCGACCGTTCAGCCTCCTCCGCCCGATCCTCGCCGTGCTCGGCGTCTCGCGCGAGCTCGGCCAGCGTCGCGCCGGCGGCGAGCGCGGCCCCGAAGAACAGCGGATCCTCGGTCAACCCACGACCCATCGTCTCGGCGGGTAGGCCGGCGGCGGCGTAGGCCGGTAGATCGATGATCGCCCGCCGCCAGTCGTGGCGGGTGATGCTAGCCGGTCTTCGATCGGTCGGGCGCTTGACATCGAGCTCCAGCGCCTGGCGAGGAGGGAGCACCCCGCCGAAGACAGCGCCCAGGCCGACCGATCGAAGACCGGCGCGCAGGTCGGCCCCGGCGGGCGAGCGCATCCCCGCGGGCAGCGCGACCGTCACCGGCGCCAGCAGTAGATCCAGAACCGTGAGCGTGTGGTGTGAGATCCCGCGGTGACGCGCGCGGGGGTCACCGGAGGACATCCGCGCGACCAGCAGCGTCGGCGCGCCGAGCGCAAGCGCGGCGTGCGCCGAGTCCAGCGCGGCCATGCCGCCGTGCCCGAGCGGCGAGCTCGAGCCCACGATCCCGGGACCGGGGCCGCAGATCGCCGTGTCCCAACCGAGCACCCTCAGCCCGTGGTCGAGAGCGCCGATCGTCGTGATCGCCTCACCCTCTCCGCCGAACGCGGCGCCCGCGGTCAGATGCCCGGCCAGCAGGCCGCGCTCGCGCAGGGTGCGCACCGCGCGCGAGTGCCCGCCGGGCAGCGCGCCGCCCATGGTCTGGACGTACCCGAGGCGGCCGTCCGGGAAGGCCTGCGCGAACGCCCAGGCGACCGCCGCGAGCTGGCCGTGGAGGGCGAGCACGGCGACCGGCCGTTGCTGCGGACCGGCGGGAAGCTCCTGCTCCGGCAACGAGAGCTCCTCGACCGGCGCGACCGCGTGCTGGAGGCTCGTGTAGTTGAGCTTCATCACATGCGAGCGAGCGGGATCCCGATCTTCCGCTCCCTCCAGGCCGCTGGAGAGGTTGACGTGGACGACGTCAAAGCCGCCCGAGCCGAGGCCGAGGTCGAGCGCCTGGGTGTTGACGATCACCTCGTCGCCCGTCTGTGCCACGCCGACGAGCGCGACATCGGCGAGCGCCGGGCGAGAGTGGCCGTCCAACTCGATCACGAGCTGCTGCTCGGGGCCGCTCCCGGGGGAACCGGCGTCGAGGACGATGGCGCGGCGCAGCTTCAGCATTCCGACCGAAACGCTATCGCGCGGCGGGATGCTCGCTGGCATCCGCGGGGCGCTCCGGCTGTACCCACTCCACGCTCACGTCCACGTCGCACTCGCACTCCGGCAAGTTGGCGATCTCGTGTGCGCGATCGATCAACTTGGCCGCGACCGTCTGCCCCTGAAGTTCGTCAGCGACGCGAAAGACGGTCTCCACGCGCAGCATCCGATCCGCACCGAGCTCCACCCTGTGCAGGGTCTCGCTGCGCGAGAGGTCCTCGCTCACGATCTGTCGGCAAGCGTTGCCGGCGCGTCCTGTGATTCGCCGGACCGCCCATCCGCTCGCTCCAGGGCGGCGGCGATGAAATCCCGGAACAACGGCGCCGGACGCTCGGGACGAGACTTGAACTCTGGATGGAACTGGGAGGCCACGAAGAACGGGTGTTGCTCCAGCTCTACGACCTCGACCAGGCGCTCGTCGGGAGAGGTGCCGGAGATGCACAGGCCGGCACTCTGCAGGCGCTTGCGCAGCAGGTTGTTGACCTCGTAGCGGTGACGGTGGCGCTCGTAGATGACCGCCTCGCCGTAGATCTCCCGTGCGCGCGTGCCGGTGTGCAGCTTGATCGGATCGGCGCCCAGGCGCATCGTGCCGCCCAGGTCGGCGACCTCCTTCTGCTCGGGCAGCAGGTCGATCACGGGGAACGGCGTCTCGAGGTCGAACTCGGTCGAGTTCGCTCCCTCCATGCCCGCCACGTTGCGCGCGAACTCGGCCACGGCGATCTGCATTCCCAGGCAGATTCCCAGGTAGGGGATCTCCTGCTCGCGCGCCACGCGCGCCGCGGCGATCTTGCCCTCGATCCCGCGTCCGCCGAAGCCGCCGGGGATCAGGATGCCGTCGGCGCGGGCCAGCCGCTCGATCGCCGACCCGTCGGCATCCTCGCATTCGGAGCCGTCCTCCTCGCCCTCGCCGCCGGCGCTCGCGTCCGCTCCCTCCAGATGCCCGGAGTCGATCCAGTCGATCTCGACCCTCCCGTCCTGCAGCGAGGCGGCGTGGCGCAGCGCTTCGCAGACGGATAAATAAGCGTCCTCGAGCTGGATGTACTTGCCGACCAGCGCGATCCGCACCGTGCGGCTGCTGCGCCCGGCGCGCTCGATCGGCTCCTGCCAGCTGGACAGCTCGGGCGCGGGCGCCTCCAGCCCGAAGTGCTCGAGGATGAAGTCGTCGACGCCCTGCTCGTGGAAGGTGAGTGGCACCTTGTAGATGTTGTCCACGTCGCAGGCCGAGACGATCGCTTCCGCGGGCAGGCTCGCGAACAGCGCGATCTTCTTGCGGATCTCCATCGAGAGCGAGCCCTCAGAGCGGCACATGAGCATGTCGGGGGCGATCCCGATGCGCCGCAGCTCGTTGACCGAGTGCTGGGTCGGCTTGGTCTTCAGCTCGCCGGCATGGCCGATGTAGGGGACGAGAGTCAGGTGGATGAACATGCAGCGCCGACGTCCCACGTCGACGGGGAACTGGCGGATCGCCTCCAGAAACGGCAGCGACTCGATGTCGCCGACCGTACCGCCGATCTCGGTGACGACGAAGTCCACGTCGGAGGACTCGGCGATCAGCGCGACACGCTGCTTGATCTCGTCGGTGATGTGCGGCACGACCTGGACCGTCCCGCCCAGGTAGTCGCCCCGGCGCTCGCGCCTGATCACGGTGTCGTAGATCCCCCCGGCGGTGACGTTCGAGGCGCGGCTCGTGTTCGCGTCGGTGAAGCGCTCGTAGTGGCCGAGGTCGAGGTCGGTCTCGGCGCCGTCCTCGGTCACGAACACCTCGCCGTGCTGATAGGGCGACATCGTGCCCGGGTCGACGTTGATGTAGGGGTCGAACTTCTGCAGGCCCACGCTCAGCCC
>DATCFG010000099.1:0-2410 GCA_036509655.1 Solirubrobacteraceae bacterium
AGACGCAGCGATGGGGGAGACGGAGTCTTTCCGAGACTCCCGAGACGCGCGCTTCCAAATTGCACTGCACGAAACTCTGGGAAGCTTGCAGGGGCGACTCGAGAGCGCGGTTCGTCGCCTCTAGACCGAAGTTCCCCCTGATGAAATAGCCAAATCCGGTTCACTCCCTGGCTTTTGGGGCTGTTTGGGGCGTTCGGGTCGTGTCTACCGAACGACCACGACTGGGGCGTGTTGGGCGAGATCGAGCGCTTCGGCTTGGAGGGCGGTCGGCTGGGTGAGCTTCTGGAAGGTGCTGGTTGACCGGTGCAGGCGGGTGGTGTTCTGGGTCTGGGTCGCGAGCTCGGCGAGCAGGGTGCGGTAGCTGTGCGCGGGCTGATTGCTGCTGGTCCGTTTCGTCTGCGCTTTGTGCTGTGCGGCGGGTGAGCGGACAGCTTTGGCGACGGGATCGGGGCTCACGGGCCGGTGCTCGTCGGTGAACAGCAGGGGTTTCCACGCGGCTTTCAGATGCCAGGTGAGGTAGTAGGCGAGCATGCAGATCAGCACGTGCGCACGGACGCGGTCCTCGAGGTGGTGATGGATCGGGCGGATCTGCAACTCGGGGCCTTTCAGTGACCCGAACGCCCGCTCGGCCTGTTCGAGGTTCTTGTAGGCACGCACGACATCCCCGGCCGGCAGGTCGGTTTCGGTGAGGCTGGTCCGCAGGATGTAGAACCCGTCTAACGCGGCTTCCGCGGCGATGCCCGCTGTGTCACGCGTGTAGGTGAACGTGGTGTCAGTGATCGCGATCTGAAAGTGCTTTTTCATCCGGAAGCGCTTGAGCGCCGGCCCGACCGCGAGTCCGATCTGATCGGCACCCAGCAGCGTGCCGTGCTCCACGCGGTAAGCGATCGCGGCGAGATCGGTCTCGGTCGCGGCGAGCAGTTCCTCGCGCTTGCGGGCGCGCTGGGAGCCGACTAACGGGTTGCGGCACACGACCAGCCGCTCACCGGGGAATTCCTCGACGTTGGTGATCTCTCCGAGGTTCTGCTCGTCAAACAGCGAGGGTTGGAACACGCCGGAACGGGCGAGTTTCTTGATCGTCGGGGCTTTCAGCGCAGTGATCCAATCAACCCCGTCAGCCTCAGCGAGCAGCTCGATGTTCGCCTTGGTGACCATCCCGCGGTCCGCGACCACGATCACCTGCGAGAGCCCGAACCGGTCCTTGAGCTTCGTGACCTGCGCCGGGAGTGTCTTGTCGTCATGCACCTCGCCAGTGAACACCTCGACTGCGACCGGCCGGCCATCGGTGTCACACAGCAGCCCGTAGATGATCTGCGCCAGGCCGCTCTTGCCGTCGCGCGAGTACCCCCGTTTCGCCAGCGGGCAGGTGCGTCCCTCAAAGTAGCTGGAGGACACGTCGTAGAGCACCATCTCCCCATCGGCGAGGTGACGGGCGCCAAGACGATCCTCGATCTGTTCCTGGCGCTCGAGCAGCCAATCCATCGCGAGGTATAGGTCGTCCTCGTCTGCGCCCTGCACGCCCAGTTCGCTGGCGAGCGTCGACTGCCCGAGCGTGCGAACTATCCCGAGCTTTGAGCCCGGGGCGATCACCCGTCCGAGGATCATCGCCAGACACAGATCCCGCTCCCGGCACGGTGAGCGGTCCAACAGCTTGGAGAGTTCCAGCCGACGGGCCATCGCCACCGCCGCGTTGACGTGCCCCGCGGGGAGGGATCGCTCGATCACGAACGCGTCATCGACGCTCATCAGCGTCTCGCCGGCCAGCACCCGCCGGATCGCGTCGATCGCCTCCGCCGGGAGATGCGAGAGGTTCGCCAGCGTTTCCTTCTTGACCTTCCCGTCCTGGCGGTAGGAACGCCGCAGCAGCGTCGCCGTGTATTCGCGATCCCCTGACCGCCGCGTAGTCGTGCTCACATGCATCGCACCACTTTGCCGAGCTGGACGCCCCATATCAACACAATACCGCATCGACCCGCCGATTAGTAGTGGGTACACATGATGGCAACAAAAAGGCCGGAATCCCCACAACTACAGGGATCCCGGCCTCTACAACCGCTGACTACAGGGGGAACTTCGGCCTAGAAGCGGTCGATCGCTGGATTCGGACCGCGCGCGCGTTCGACGGGGTGCTGAATCTGGCGCGCGCAGTCGCCGATGTCGACGACGGCCGGTGCGAGCCGTCGGCGATGTTCGAACCTTATGACTCCGGTGACCATCTGCACCCCAACGCCGCGGGTCAGACCGCCATGGCCAATGCCGTCAACACCAGGCTCTTCGGCCTCCCTGACGCGCCCCGGCTGCCGCCTATGATCGCCGTCAAGGCGACGCCGGGCTGTCGCGGCTAGTGGGAGCGTCCGCAGCAACCCGCACAGGCGTCGCCGGTCCGGACAGGCGCAACTCGTAGCGCACG
>DATCFG010000100.1:0-24647 GCA_036509655.1 Solirubrobacteraceae bacterium
CTGCTTTCGCCGGCAAGGCTTGTGTGTCGTGAACGCTGAGAGCACAGCCTGTTCAAGGCCCGCCGCGTGCTCAGCGCAGCGGATCCGCTGCCCGGTGCCCGAGGGTGCACGACGATGCTTGGCGATCAGCGTGCCCGCGGCGCTGACGATCCGCAGTGTCTGCTCGCCCAGGCGCGCACGAACCGTGACCTGTGGCGCCCCAGCCAGCGCGGCGGGGACGCTGTAATGGTTGCCCTCGAACGCCACCAGTCCTCCCCGGTGGCCTCGACTCGCTTCAACGGAGCCGGGGTAATGACACCCCGGTGACACCGCGACTGGGGAAGCGTTGGATGCGCAGGGCTCGCTTCAACGGAGCCGGGGTAATGACACCCCGGTGACGCTGCCCGAGGATGCGATGATGGCGCAGTACGAGTTCGTGCTTCAACGGAGCCGGGGTAATGACACCCCGGTGACATCGCGGCTGCACTGCCCGAGCGCCTCGTCTTCGAGCTTCAACGGAGCCGGGGTAATGACACCCCGGTGACGTGAGTTGATCGATCGATCGGAGATTGTTGATCTCTGGCTTCAACGGAGCCGGGGTAATGACACCCCGGTGACGACGTGCTGCGGAACGGCAGGAACGGCGCTTTCTGGGAGCTTCAACGGAGCCGGGGTAATGACACCCCGGTGACGTTCGAGGCTGAGGCTCCACGTCCGCGAGCCCACTACGCTTCAACGGAGCCGGGGTAATGACACCCCGGTGACCGCTGTTGCTGACGTGCCGCTTCGGCTGGCAGGTGAGGCTTCAACGGAGCCGGGGTAATGACACCCCGGTGACGGCTCGCGGATTCTAGCGCGATTTTGCAGGGGTTTTGGAGCCGGTTGCGAGGGGTCGGCGGCATCGGCGGTGGTTTGCATGGAGCGAGCATCACGAATCGACCAGGATCGTATACGGGCACAGGGGAATCCACGCATCGAGCGCTCACGGCGTTTCCGAGCGGACCCGAGCGCTCGCGCGATCACCAGATCGCTGGATCGTCGCTGGGGAGGGCGCGGCGGACGCCGATGAAGTCGATGCACTTGACTCCACGCCCGGTTGGGGCGCCGAGATCGAAGATACCGATGCTGTCCTCGGTTGCCTTGATCTCGGCGAGGAGGGCGCGCTTGAGCGCGATCAGCTCGACCGCGGTGAGGTCGCAGACGAAGATCGAGTATTGCAGCGGATCGCCGTGGTCCTTGGCGACGCGATGGACCCGCCGCAGCCGTCGGGGATGGCGGATGTCGTATGCCAGGAGATACCGGATCCGATCGGCCACGGCGGGGTCGCGTCTATCGAGTTGTCAAGGGACGGTAGGCGGGGACGTCGCCTACAAGCACGGCGGCGAGCAGTCGCGCCTGGATCTCTAGGCAGCGGCGGTAGCTCGCCCGATAATGGAAGAGGGGATGGCGAAGGTCGGTCTTCATGCGACGCTCGTAGGCGGCGATCACCTTGCGCCGGCCCCGGTCGGTCAAGGCGACGCCGCCGGCGCGTGTGACGAAGTCCGTCGCACTGACCTCGCCGTTGTTGATCACGGTCATGACCGTGGAGTCGCCGACGAGCGGACGGAACTCCTCGGCGAGATCGAGCGCGAGCGCCGGGCGACCGAAGCCCGGGCGGTGATAGACACCGACGTAGGGGTCGAGCCCGGTCGCCAGCGCGGCGGCTGTGACGTCCTTGATGAGCATGGCGTAGACGAACGAGAGCAGGGCGTTGACGGGGTCGCGCGGTGGGCGGCGGTTGCGTTCATTGAAGGCGAAGTCGCGATTGCCGTCGAGTGGCCTCAACAGCGAGCCGTAACGCGAGAAGTACAACCGTGCCGCGGTTCCCTCGATGCCGAGCAGCGAGTCGAGGCTGCGCTCTTTCTCCGCCGCCTTCGCCAGATCCGCAAGCTGAGCGAGGACACGACTCGAGTCCTCGCCGCCGTGACGGCGCAGCAGCGTGCGCGCGTTGCGGGGCTTGCCGGCTACGAACGCGGCGGCGAACTCAGGGCTGCCGAGCGCGGCGGCGCGGTGCTGGCGTATACGAACGGCGACGTTCTTCGCGGGCATGCCGGTCGCGAAGCCACTGAACCAGCCGCCGGCGGTGAACCACAGGATCGGCAGGCCGCTGTCGAAGCACATGCGCAGCAGGGCGCTGCTGACGGTCACGTTGCCGAACACGGCGATGTGCGAGACGTCGATCAGGCGACGTGAGGCCGTCTCGGCACCGTCCTCGAGCAGGACAACGCGGCCGCCGCGCTTGGACAGCCGGCTGCCCGGGCTGCTCGCGTAGAGCGGCGTGGCGGGCGGGTCGCCCGCCACGAGGCGCCGCGTTGGGCGCTCTGCCCGCTCGCCGCGCAGCGCGTTGACCTCGTCGGGCAGGCATATCCCGACGAGCGAGCAGCGCGGGCACTTCGGGCTGTCGACGAGCGGGGGTGGCGGCTCGTCGCCGGCGGCGTCTGCGCGCAACTGCTCGATCGCGGCCGTGGTCTGCTCGACGAGCTCCTCGGTGATCTCGATCCTGTGGCGTGTCCGTGTCTGTGCGAAGTGAGCCTCCGCGTGGGGTACGCGGTAGCCGTTGTCGCGCAGGATTAGAACCTGCGCGCATAGCTGCACGAGCTCGGGGTCCCACAGCGGGGAGTCGGGCGCGCGTGGGCTGCCGCGCTTGTACTCGACGGGCACGACCACGCCGTCGCGGGCCTCGAGCAGGTCAACCTTGGCGATCAGGCCAAGGCGCTCGGAGGAGACGGTGACGGAGGTGCTCGACGGGGGAGGCTCGCCGTCCTCGATCCCGCCCTCGCCCGCGGCACCCGGTGAGTCAGGGAGGTCTGGTGGCTTCGCGCGCTCGCGGTCGACGACACGGTGCACGAACGTGCCGTCGGCCGTATCCGCGTTGTCGGTGAACTGCCGATCGACCCACTCCAGATAGGCAAGGCGCGGGCAGTAGACGTGCTCGTTGAGGATGCGCGCGGGGATCAGGTCGGGGAGAGTTGCGGGCATGTCAGCGTCTCGCCTGCGCGGCGCGCATTGGTCAAACGCGTCTACGCGCGGCCATGCTTGCAGAACGATGGGACGGAACGGATGATCTGCGACTCAGGGCTCAATTCGCTCGAGCACTTTTGCAGACAGTCTGCGTTCCGGTTATGCCGTGATGGGGTGGGGGGATTCCCCTGTTCGTGCGCTGTACGCCTCCGCTGCCTTGCGGATAGTCTCGCTGCGTCGCACAAGGGTTGCGCTAGCTAACGCAAGTTCACCCCCGGCCTCGCTGCGCTCATCCACTTCCGTCGAGATCGACGCAAGGGTGATGCCAAGCAGCCGCACCAGTCGCTCGCCGCCCTCTTCACCGCGCAGGATTCGCATCAGGGCCGAAACCTCATACATCTCTGCTTTGGCCAAGAGCATCGCACGCAAGACGCCGGCGCCGAGGAAGTGCAGGCGCCCACGGATACGCCTCGATGGGATGAGTCGTGCTTCGGCCCAGCGTCGCAACTGGACCTTCGACGCTCCGGAAATTTCTGCGGTCTGGCCAATCGTCAGCGGATAGCGTGCGTCTGGCAGGTTCGGGTGGTTGGAGGGATCGCGGATGAGAGCGATCTCGTCGATACTGAGGTCATCGAACAGGCCTGCTTGGTAGGCCGCGTCGAGGTCTTCGAGATTCTGGGTGAGCGCGCTTAGTTGCGCTGAAGGCTGCGGAGTCTCCGGCTCAGTCTTCTTGAGCAGGTCAAGCTGAGTCATGGAAAGCGTCTTAGGTGCATAGAGCTGCGCCATACGCGCGAGAATCAGACGGGCACGGGGTTCGAGGTCCGGCCGGTCCTCGAACCCGTCGATTGACCGACCCCCCAGCACATACCCAGCCCGATCGCCGCGCACGGTGGGGAGGGTGTCTTGCTTCGCCATACTGCCAAGCGTAGCAGGCTTACTTCTAGAAGTCAACAACTCTTAGCTGAAGATTCCTGCGGTCCACCGCCACGTGCCGCGATCTCGCCGGCCGCTTCCCACCAGCAGGCCACTCAGATCGAGTGTCGTTCCTCCTTGGGCTGCGTGGAAGAAGCTGCGCGCGGCGACGCGTCTAAAGGGAAGGGAATCGCGGGTCAGCACCACGACCCCTTCAATGGCCAGTGCGTCTCGGCCGAACGCGAACAGCGTCTTGAGAATGAAGTCATCCGGCCGTGAGCCTGGCTTGATGTTCGTCACGTAGAGCCCGTAACCTTGCGATCCGGGCCGATTGGGCACCAGGAAACACTGCTCTTCGAAGATTGCGTCTGCGAGGTCGGCCTGGGTGTAGTGGAACAAGAAGTGTTCGCCCGGGCGGTCCCAGCAGGGTCGAGCGGTCTGCTCGGCATCCGTGATATGTTTCATGCCAGGGGGAAAGTCAGAAAGGGGGATAACTGTTGAAGCACATATGGAACCATACATCAACCTCGCGATAGAAGAACCTCCTCACCGGGCACCGAGGACATGTCCGGCTCTGTTGAAGCATGCCGAGGGGCAAGGCCACCCAAAGCGCCGTACGCCTCACTGGGGTCTGAGAACTCCGGCTCCGTTCGAATCATAAGCATCATGCAAAGACGCCAATCCCATTGACTCGAAGAAGTCGTCCGATGGACTAGCTAAACCATGCAACGTTCTGTCGTCTTGTCACTTCCCTAGATCCCCCGCGACGAGCAATCAGCGACCTCGTCCAACGCCAAGAGGAGCACATGCACATGGCCCTTGACCTCCTATCCGCACTTCGTGAGGGGCTTGTCAGCGAGCCGTCTCCGAACCGTCCGTCCGGCATCGAGATTCGTCAGGATCTCGCTCCAGCCGGCGGGATGCCGGTACAGCCGCCGTCGTACGAGGGCGAGCTTGAGATCCACAAGCGCTACATCGACGGCGCGCCGCGCGATGTGATCGAACTCGACAGCGTCGGCTCGGCCGCCAACCGTCTGGAGGAGCCGCTGCTCGACCTCCACCGCGCCGGCCGCTATCCCCTGCCTGTGTCGAGCACAACGGTCACGCCGGCCGTCGGTGACCCGATCACGATCACGACGCTGGAGATGCCTCACCGGGTGTTCGACGCTTGGCTGCGCCTCTCCGCTGCCACCGACGGTGCCGGTGGGACGTTCGAGGACAGCGAACAGGGCCAGGAGCTCTCACTGGCGCATGTCGGCGCGCTCGACGCGCTGCTGGAGACGTCAGCACACGACCTTCTGTTCGGGGTCTGGGATTCGCATCGGAAGGGGCCGCACGGCCAGGTGCGCATCGGGCGGAGCCTCACGACCAGCCTGATCGGCATTGACCCGATTTCCCAAACGCGGATCGCCGCGCGGCGCGATCCGCTGAATCTAGGAGAGGCCAGTGACCTGCCAAAAGGCGCCAAGAAGCTCTCCGAGCAGGGGCTGAGCTCGATTCCGCCACAGCGCATGCGTGGCGGAGTGGCGATCACCGAGGCCCGCTACCTCGGCTTCCTGTCATTTGCCGCGCTGCGTCGGCTCGGCTTCGAGCGCTACAACCCGGTTGAGGTGCGTGTCCTGCTGACGCTGCTCGGTCTATACGCGCTGGTGCTGCGCTGCGCCGCCGGCTGGGATCTGCGCGCGCAGTGTGCGCTCGTACAGCGCGACGACCCACAGTTCGTGCTGGTTGGGCCGCAGGATCGCCATGAGACGTTTGCGCTATCTGTCGAGGAGGCGGACCGACTCCTGCGCGAGGCGATCAAGCACATCAGCATAGCTGATCGAAGCGTTCAGCTCGATGCCGGAAAGACGCTCAACGGTCTCGTGGACCAGGCGATTGCCACTACCAAGAGCGCGGCTTAGATCCGTCCGACACGATGCTGCGCATCGCAATTCGCTTCCCACTCGGGGTCTATCATGCCCGCTCCACGTCGGATGACGCCGAGTGGCCACCGAGCCCGCTGCGCCTCATTGGTGCGCTGCTGGCGGCAGCTCACGGTCGTCACTCATCGGATCCGGCCGACGACCTTGCCCTGATTCAGAAGCTGTGCAAAGCGCCGGCCCCGTTGGTGGTGGCGCCGGACAGCGTTGCGGTCGGAGAGCCGGTTGAAGCCCGCGAGGCGGTACGTCTGCGCGGTGCCACGAGGTGGGCTCCGCGCAACTACCTCACCGGACCGGTGTCACCACGCAACGTTGGCCGCGAGCGGGCGCCTGTGAACAAGGCGGGCGTGGCGATCGGCGATCGGCCGGTGGCCTTCGTCTGGTCCGCGCTCGACCTCGACCATATGGAGATGCAGCGTCTGGCTGCTCTAGCGGGTGACGTGACATTTCTTGGCACCAGCCGCTCGCCGGCGATCCTGAAGGTAGATGCTGAGACGCACGAAGCCGCGTCTGACGACGGAGCCTCGGAGCATGTTTGGACGCCGGCGGGCCTCGCCGGCTACGCAGAGCCGGATGCGGCCGTGCGCGTGCCGGATACGCAGACGATCGCGGCGTTCGATCGTCGCCACGACGCACGGCGCGGGAATGGCGCTCGCGTCCAGAAGACGGGCATGGTGCCGGAGATATCGATCGGAACACTGGCGTCCTACGTGTCGCCACGTCGTCGCCGCGCTCCTGCCGATTTCACATTTGACCCAAGCTGGTGGGGTGAGATGATGGTGCTCGAGGTCGATCGCGAGCGCAGCGATCTGGTGCCCAGGGCTCCGGCCGCATATCTTTTCGCCCGGGCCGTTCGGGTGGCATTGCTCGGCGCGTTTGACGAAGCCGGCACGCTGGGGGAGGCGCCACCGATCCTGCGTGGACGTGATGCAGACCCGCACTGCGCAATCCTGCCGCTGCCGCACGTGTGGGGGAAGCACCCGGATGGGCTGTTGCGCGGTGTCGCATTGCTACTTCCCCATGTGGCGCGCGAACCGGGCGTCTACACCCAGCTGTCCAGACTCGAATATGGCCTGAGCCAGCTGGTTGGTTCGGGATCGCAGCCGCCCACGCGATATGTGAGCATTCCCGGCGCGGGCCGGGTCTGGTTGAAGCCGCCCACGACGGACGAGTCGAGGCTGAGCAGTCTGCGTGAGGAGTTCTATCGCGGTCCCGCCAAGACATGGGTGAGCGTCACACCGATCGTGCACTCGCGCTGGCGCAAGGGAGGTATTGATGCGCTGCTGCGCCAGGTGAGCGCTGACTGCGCGCATGTCGGTCTGCCGGTGCCCGCGGAGATCGAAACGTTGCGGAGCGCCGGCCGACACGGCGGCGCCGACCGGTTTGTCCCCGCCAGGGAGACGCCCGCATCCTGGCGCGGGCTGCTGGCGGGCCCCACCTCGCATCTGCGCATCACCTTTGCCCAGCCGGTGCGGGGTCCGGTGCTGCTCGGTCGCGCACGCCACTTCGGGCTCGGTCTGTGCGTACCGGACAGCACGAGCGCTGGCGATGAGGGCGACGCATGATCGCGTTTGCGGACTTCCTGCGGATCGTGCGCGGAGACGAGAATATCCGCCCCTACCCGTGGCAGGAGCGGCTCGCGGAGCGCTGCGTGGACGGCGAGCCGCCATCGGCGATTGCGATTCCGACCGGAGCCGGCAAGACGACGACGATCGACGCGCTGGTGTGGGCTCTCGCCCATCAGGCCGACCGTCCTGCAGCGGAACGCACCATCGGAGTGCGGATCGTGTGGGCGATTGACCGCCGGATACTCGTCGACGAAACACACGCGCACGCTGAGAGGTTGGCGAGCTTGCTCGCCGCCGCGGTTGGCAGTCCCAGCGACCCTCTGTGCGAGCTCGCCACACGGCTTGCGGATCTCTCAGGAGACGTGCCGCTTGTGGCGACGCGGTGGCGTGGAGGACTCCAAGACGCTCCTGAGCGCTGCGGACCGCTGCAGCCCCAGATCATCTCCAGCACCGTCGCGCAAATCGGCTCGCGCTTGCTCTTCCGAGGCTACGGCGTCGGTGAACGGTCCCTCGCCATCGAGGCGGGGCTCGCGGCATGCGATACGACGATCTGCCTGGACGAGGCACATCTGGCCGAGCCGTTCAGGGAGACGATCGACGCGATCCGCGAGCAGCGCAAGGTCAGTGAGCGTGCAGTGGCGCTCCCGGGTCTGCGTGCCGTCACGCTCACCGCCACGCCTCCACGAGAGCTGGATGACGTGCTCGGTCTGGACGACGCCGACCGGGTTGCGCTCGGCCAGCGGTTCACCGGCGAGAAGCACGCCGAGCTGGTCGAGCCCGAGACGGCGCTCGATGAAAAAGGCCATGTCGGGCTTCTTGCCGATGCGGCAGCGGGCTACGTACGGAACGGGAAGCCGACCGTCGCCTGTGTCGTGAACACCGTACGGCGGGCCCGCGCCGTGTTCGATGTGCTGCGCAAGGAGCTGGGCGGGGAGGCAGATGTAGCGTTGCTCATCGGTCCGCAGCGCCCCGGAGATCGCGAGCGAATGCTCGAGCAACATCGTGGCGCGTTGTTCGACGGAGAGCCGGGCGAGAAACCGCTCGTCTGCGTTGCGACACAGACGTTCGAGGTTGGGCTGGACGCCGACGTCGCTGCGATGGTCACGGAGTCCGCCTCCGCGACGGCACTCGTACAGCGGCTCGGCCGGCTCAACCGACGTGGTGAAACAAGAGGGCACGCGACGATCGTGCGCGACGAGGGGCATTGGCTGTATGAAGACGACGAGCCAGCCGCGTGGGAGTGGCTGCGCGGGCTCGTGCGGGACGATGGCACCGTCGACGTCTCCGTCGCCGCGCTCGAGGAGAACGCTGCGCCGCGGCCTCTATATACGCACCACGCGGCGATGCTGACGCCAGAGGTGACCGAGATGTTCGCCCAAACATCGCCACGACCGGGATCCTGGCGCGAACCCGACCCCGACGTTTTCCTGCGCGGCGTCGCGGCTAAACCGGCCGCCGACGTGGCGGTCTGCTGGCGATCGGACCTGCGGCCGGACTTGGTAGGGGACGAGGTAGGGGACGACGCCGACGCATACCGCTCGATGCTGCTCGAGCTCGCGCCTCCTCAGAGACAGGAGCTGATCACGCTCAGCCTGACAGGTGCACGGGGACTGCTCGCGGCGCGCTTTGCGGACGGCAGTCCTGCGGCTGCGGGACGGGCGGCGCTGCTCGAGGCGGATGTTGAGGATGCGATGCCCGAGCCCTCCCGGCTGAAACTGCGGCAGGATGAACATAACCTGCCCTTTCTCGTCTTGCGTCGTGGCGTGACGTACCGTGGAGCGCTCAAGCGCGAGGAGGCAATCTCGGATATGGACGACGGAGGTGACGAGACTGCCCCGATCTGGCCGGACGCGCTGCAGCCGGGCGATGTCATCGTCCTGCCTACGGACGCTGGCGGTGTTGACGAGCATGGACTCGCGCCGCTCCAGCCGCGTGGCGATGCGACTGATATAGCCGCCGACCTGCGCTCAAATGGTGCCCCCGTAGCAGTGAGGATCACTTTCGAGGCGCTGGGTCAGGCGGTTGGGAAGCCACTGCAGAAGGGGCGCTGGCAGAAAGTCGTCAAACTGTGCCGGCTAACCGAAAGTCAGCTCAGGCGAGCGTCGAAGGCCCAGGAGCATCAAGCGGCGTTGGGCCGCTTGATCGTCGAGCTCCACCAGCTGGTCCCCGAGCACCCAGGGATCGCCCTGCTTGTTGAGAACCCGTCGGAGCGTATCGACCTGGACATCGTGCTTCGCTCGATCGTTCCAATCAACCTGGATGACTCGGATGTCGAGGCCGATGACGAGTCCGACGAGGAGATAGCCGACGCCGATCGTGAAACCGCTGAGCAGGCGGCCGACACCGCCGAGGCGGAAGCCGAGCGGGATACCGGTGAGGACGCGCATGTCGGAGGGGAACCGCTCGAATGTGCGTGGGTGCTGCTGCCCATTCCAAGAGATCGCCTCGATCGCAAAGATCGTCTCGACGCAGATTCGTCTCCTCCCACGATCGACCGGCACGCGCGTGCGGTGAGCGATGAGGTGCGAACCTGCACGCAACGGTTGAAGTTGGCGGCCGAGTTGTCGGAATCGCTGATCCTGGCGGCCCGCGCCCACGATCACGGCAAGGCCGATCCGCGCACGCAGGCTTTCTATCGTCGTGGTGTTCGCGTGTTCGCGGCAGAGCCGATCGCCAAGAGCGAGTTCGGCACGAGTGATCCGCAAATGTCGAGGACTGCCAAACAGCTCGCCGGCTTGCCCACGCGCCAGCGGCACGAGATCGCATCGGTGAAGGTGCTCAGCGGGGCAACCGAGTCGGGCCGCGTGAAAACCGACGGATTGGATATAGATCTCGCGCTTCACGTGGTCGGCGTGCATCACGGTTTGGGTCGACCGATCCCAGGCGTGCCCCGGGGCGGTAACCCGGCACGACCGTTCGAGATCGACGCCGCCGGGATCAAGGGCACTGCGCTAGGCGATGGACGTGACGGCTGGGCGGATGGCGCGTGGCTGGAGCGCTTCGGGCTGGTCCTTGGGCGCTACGGCGCTTGGGGGGCCGCTTATCTGGAGGCGCTGCTCGTGACGTCGGATCATCTCGTGTCGTCAAGGGGGGAATGAGATGGCTTTGGAGTTGCATTGGATGCCAGCGCGGGCGCCGTACATGCCGATCGCTACCGTCGGGCTCCTGGCACTGTTGACGGAGCATGGTCACGAAGCCACGGCATACTGGTCGGACGGACCTTCGGGAGTGTCAACGCTGGTCATCGAGGTCTCACTCGATGTGCCGGAGGTGGCACAGTTGATCGCTGACGCGCCGTGGCCGCAGCTCGGGCTGCTCACATGGCCCGGCGGCAAGTGGTCACAGGGACTCAAGCCAACTCTCAAGGGAACCGGCGAACCCGCGCAAGCCTTCCGCGACCTCGTCAAGAGCGCTCCTCCGCTCGAGGCGAGGCTTCTGCGCTCGATCCTCACCGATGGCGTGCTCGATGGCGACGGCATCCCCGCGCGCAGTCGGCTGCTGCGAGGTGTCAAGTCTGACCTGTCGAGCATCGCCAAGCCGCCGAAGCGTGTCACCGCAGATGGCCTCGCGCTCGAGCTGCGCGACGGCCCCGACTTCCGCAGTGGTGAGTCGGGCCTTGGTCTCGGCTTGGTGCCCGAGGTTCAGACGTTCGGGGGCACCACAGGCCCTAACGCGTCGACTGTCGGTGCGTACTCGACCCTGTTGTACCTGTTGCTGTGGCGAGGGATCATGGCGTTGCCGCCGGTGCCGGTCTTGCGGGGATCGAGACGGGCGGTTGGCGGGCCACTGGTGACGGCACCCGACGTGCTCACCTGGCCGCGCTGGCGCATCCCGGTGGGCCTGCGCTCTCTGAGAACGTTGCTGTCCTTAGGTGCGATTCACGAGGAGAAGCTCGATCGCCACTATCTCACGGAGCGAGGTATTGATGCGGTCTACCGGGCTCGTGCCGTGCCATTGAACAATATGGTGGCCGTTTTCCGTTGGGGTGATCCGGTATTCAGCTGACTAGCCGTTGCGCCCCTGCCGTTCGAGATCGGCGAGGTAAGCACGGCTTCGCTCAAGAACGCCCTGACGCGTGGGTCGTTACGAGCCTCTTCAAACTCATCCGCATCGAGGCTAGTGACGACGTCGTCCTTGTCCATGCGCCCCGGGCCGTGCTGGCCTAAACGCTCGCCTCGATCGCCGCGCGTAGCCTCGACGTACTCGGCGCCGGTGAAGCTCCGTCCGTTCCAGGAGCCGGCGCTCGCCCGCAGCGCCCGCACCCTGTCGGCCTTGGTCGTGGAACCGGACCGTTCGTGCATGGCACCCACCATACATGTCGTGCCCCCGGTGACACGGTCCAACGCGCGGACATCGCCCCCATCTCGGTGCCCCCCGCAACCCGAACACCCGTTCGCCCGCCTACAATCACAACCCAATGCCCAACGGCAACCAGATCGTCGTCACGGGGGCGCGCGAGCACAACCTGAAAGACGTCTCCCTGTCCTTGCCACGCGACGCGCTCGTGGTGATCACTGGCTTGTCCGGGTCGGGCAAGTCGAGCCTCGCGTTCGACACGATCTACGCGGAGGGGCAGAGGCGCTACGTCGAGTCGCTGTCGGCCTACGCAAGACAGTTCCTCGGGCAGATGGACAAGCCCGACGTCGACTCGATCGAGGGGCTCTCGCCGGCGATCTCGATCGATCAGAAGACGACGTCGCGCAACCCCCGCTCGACGGTCGGGACGGTGACGGAGATCTACGACTACTTGCGGCTGCTGTGGTCGCGCGTGGGCAAGCCGCACTGCCCGATCTGCGGCCGGCCGATCGTGGGACAGTCCGCGGAGCAGATCATCGACCAGGTGATGGAGCTCGGCGACGGGACGCGCTTCATGGTGATGGCGCCGGTCGTACGTGGGCGCAAGGGCGAGTACGGGAAGCTGCTCGACGAGCTGCGCGCCGACGGCTTCGCGCGCGTGAAGATCGACGACCGGCTGCGGATGCTCGAGGAGTCGATCGTGCTCGACAAGCGCTACAAGCACGACATCTCGGTCGTCGTCGACCGCCTCGTGATGCGCCACGACCTGCGCCAGCGGCTGGCCGACTCGATCGAGACTGCGGTCGGGCTGGCCGAAGGGCTCGTGGAGATTGAGATCATGGGATCCGGATCGGCAGTGGCCGGCGACGGCACCGGCCAGGGCTCCTCCGGTGGACAGCCGGCGGAGGTGGGGCACGCGACCGGCGCGAAGGGCACGCGGAAGGCCGCCGCGCAGATCGTCCCCGGCGAGGTGCCGGCGGAGGGCACGATCTTCACCTTCTCCGAGCGCTTCGCCTGCCCCGTGCACGGCCCCTCGCTGGTCGAGCTGGAGCCGCGGATCTTCTCGTTCAACTCGCCGCACGGCGCCTGCCCGCGCTGCACGGGGTTGGGCGCGCAGATGGAGATCGACCCCGAGCTGATCGTGCCCGATCCGGGCCTGTCGATCGCCGAGGGCGCGCTCGCGCCGTGGGCGGGGAGCTCCTCGAACTACTACGAGCAGGTGACCGTTGCGATCGCCGAGCGCTACGGAGTCGACCTCGACGTGCCCTGGGAGGACCTACCGGAGGACATGAGGGAGCTGTTCCTGACCGGGACCGACGAGCGGCTCCCGATCACCTACCGCAACAGATATGGGCGCAAACGCTCCTATGCGACCAGGTTCGAGGGGATCGTGAAGGGCCTCGAACGCCGCTACCGCGAGTCAGAGAGCGAGGGGACGAAAGAGAAGATCGAGCAGTTCATGTCGCTGCGGCCCTGCCCGGTGTGCGGGGGCGCGCGGCTGCGGGCGGAGTCGCGGGCGGTGCTCGTGGGAGGGACGGCGATCGACGAGTTCTGCGCGCTGTCGGCGCGCAGGGCGCTCGAGTGGCTGCACGAGGTTGAGCTGTCGGAGACCGACCGGCACATCGCGCGGCTGATCGTGCGCGAGATCGACGAACGGCTGCGGTTTCTGGAGAACGTCGGGATCGGCTACCTGTCGATGGACCGGGCCGCGGCGACGCTGTCCGGGGGCGAGGCGCAGCGGATCAGGCTGGCGACCCAGATCGGCAGCTCGCTGGTGGGCGTGCTGTACATCCTCGACGAGCCCTCGATCGGCTTGCACCAGCGCGATAACTCGAAGCTGATCGGGACATTGGAGCGGCTGCGCGACCTCGGCAACACGGTGATCGTGGTCGAGCACGACGAGCAGACGATGCGCGCCGCCGACCACCTCGTCGACATGGGCCCGGGCGCGGGCGTGCACGGCGGCAGGGTGGTCGCGGAGGGCACCGCGAAGCAGGTGGAACGGGTGAAGGACTCGGCCACTGGGCAGTTCTTGGCGGGCACGCGCACGATCGCGGCGCCGAAGAAGCGGCGCACCCCGAAGGGCTACGTGGAGATCGAGGGCGCGACGCAACACAACCTGAGAGACGTCGACGTGAAGGTCCCGCTCGGCGTCTTGACGTGCGTGACGGGGGTCTCGGGCTCGGGCAAGTCGACGCTGGTGAACGAAGTGCTCTACAAGAGTGTCGCCAGCCGCCTGCACCGCGCCCGCCGCCGGCCGGGCGCGCACCGCGCGATCCACGGCCTCGACCAGCTCGACAAGATCATCGCCGTCGACCAGTCCCCGATCGGGCGCACGCCGCGCTCGAACCCGGCGACGTACACGGGTCTGTTCGACGTAATCAGGGACATGTTCTCGAAGACGCAGGAGGCCCGCGCGCGCGGGTACAAGGCCGGCAGGTTCTCCTTCAACGTGAAGGGCGGGCGCTGTGAGGTCTGCAAGGGCGACGGGCAGATCAAGATCGAGATGCACTTCCTGCCGGACGTGTACGTCCCCTGCGAGCAGTGCCACGGCAAGCGCTACAACCGCGAGACGCTGGAGGTGAAGTTCAAGGGCAGGAGCATCGCCGACGTGCTCGACATGGCGATCGAGGACGCGCTGCCCTTCTTCGAGCACATCCCCAAGGTGCGCCGCCGGCTGGAGACGCTGAACGCCGTCGGGCTCGGCTACGTGCGCCTCGGCCAGCCCGCGACGACGCTGTCGGGCGGCGAGGCGCAGCGCGTGAAGCTCGCGACCGAGCTCTCGAAGGTTGCGACCGGCAGGACGCTGTACATCCTCGACGAGCCGACGACGGGGTTGCACTTCGCCGACGTGGAGCGATTGCTGGAGGTACTGCAAAGGCTCGTCGACGCGGGGAACAGCGTGGTGGTGATCGAGCACAACCTCGACGTGATCAAGAGCGCGGACCGGCTGATCGACATGGGTCCCGAGGGGGGCGAGGAAGGCGGCGTGGTGATCGCCCAGGGCACCCCCGAGCAGGTCGCGGCCGAGCCGATCTCGCACACGGGTGAGTTCCTCGCGGAGCTTGTGACGCCGGCGAAGTCCGCGAGCGCGAAGAAACCGCGGGCCAAAGCCGCGCCCAAACGCAAACCGTCATCACGCGTGAAGGTCGCCGCTTGAGCGACGACGGCGATCTCGCCCGGAAGGCCAGATTGTGGGTGGCGAAGTGGCGCTGGTACGAGCGCAGCTCGCTGCCGTGGAACCGCGCAAGGATCCACTGGGAGGCGCTGCGCCGCGAGGCGTTCATCCGCTGGCCTGTGCACGGGAACGTGCTGGAGGCGCTACGCGAGGGCAGGCTGGAGCTGGGCAGGGGCGCGCTGCTGGAGCCGAACGTGTGGATCACGGCGCCCGGGGGCGCACGCGTGAAGATCGGCGCAGGCACATTCCTGAACCTCGGTGTGATGATCGCCGCCGAGCAACTGGTGGAGATCGGCGATCACTGCATGCTCGCGAACGGCTGTTTCGTGACCGACTCCAGCCACCGCTACGACGACCCCGAGCGCCCTGTGCCCTGGCAGGGCTTCACGACGAAGGGCCCGACGAAGATCGGCGACAACTGCTGGCTCGGCGCGAACGTCGTCGTGACGAGCGGCGTAACGATCGGCGAGCGCTGCGTGATCGGCGCCAACAGCGTCGTCACGCGCGACATCCCAGCCTTCTCAGTCGCCGCCGGCGCGCCGGCGAAGGTGCTGAGGAAGATCGTCTACGACAGCTGAGCGTGCAGGTCCGCTAGCTCGGAGGGATCAATCGAATAGGTGTGCTCTGGGGCCGGATAGCGCCGGGAGCGTACGTCCTCGGTGTAGGCCGCGACGCCCGCGTTCATCTCCTCCTGGAGGTTGGCGTAGCGCTTGACAAAGCGCGCGCCGAGCCCGTCGCGGATGCCGAGCAGGTCGTGGAACACGAGCACCTGCCCGTCGGTCGCTGGGCCGGCGCCGATCCCGATCACGGGGATCTCGATCGTTCCCATCAGCTCGTCGGTGACCGCGGCGGGGATCGCCTCGAACACGAGCGCGAAGCAGCCCGCCTCCTGCAGTGCGAGCGCCTGCGCGCCGATCTGCGCGGCCGCGGACGCGGTGCGGCCCTGGGCCTTCCAGCCGCCGAGCGCGGTCGCGGTCTGGGGGGTGAGTCCGACGTGGCCCATCACGGGGATGCCGGCGTTGACGATCGCGCGCGCGCGGGCAACCGAGGATGGGCCGCCTCCCTCGAGCTTGACGGCCTCGCAGCCGGCCTCCTTGACGAGGCGCATCGCGTTGGAGATCGCCTGCTCGTCGGAGACCTCGTAGGAGCCGAACGGCATGTCGCCGATCAACAGCGGCGTGCGCAGCCCGCGGCGCGCGGCGCGCGCGAGCACGAGCATGTCGCCAAGCTCGATGGGGGTCGTCGAGTTGTAGCCGAGCACGGTCGTCGCGGCCGAGTCTCCGACAAGCACGAGGTCGACGCCCGCCGCCTCGGCGGCGCGGGCGGAGGGGTAGTCGTAGGCGGTGACCATCACGATCGGTTCCCGCAGGCGCTTCTTCTCGGCGAGCAGCGGCAGGGTCATCGGCAGACGGCCGGGGTCGGACGGGGCGTGGACGGGGGCTGCGTGACTTGACATGGTTGGTGATTCCTCTCTGACGGGGTTGACGCCCTACGCGAGCAGGGTCGCCACCTCGTCGTCGATCGTGATGATGCGGTTGGTGTTGGCCTCGACGTGCACGACGCGAGGCTCGTAGCGAGACAGCTCGGCCTCGTCGTACTGGCCGTAGGAGATCACGATGATCGTGTCGCCGTGGTGCACGAGACGGGCGGCGGCGCCGTTGACCTTGATCTCGCCCGAGCCGCGCACGCCCGGGATCGTGTAGGTCTCAAAGCGCGCCCCGTTGTCGACGTCGACAACGTGGACCTGCTCGTGCTCGAGGATGTCGGCGGCCTCCAGCAGGTCGGGTGGGATCGTGATCGAGCCGACGTAGTGGAGGTCGCAATCGGTGACGGTCGCCCGGTGGATCTTCGACTTGAGCATCACGCGCTGCATGTGGTCATCGCCTTTTCTGTGTCGGGAGCGGTTGTCGGCACGGCAGTCGGTTGGAGAATCAAGTTGTCGATCAGCCGCGCAGCGCCGACGTTGGCGGCCACCGCGAGCAGCGCGGGGCGGTCGAGCCACTCCAGGCGCTCGAGCGTGTCGGGATCGACGAGCTCGAGGTACTCCGGGTGGACCCCGCGCGCGGCGAGCCGCTGGTGGCCGGCCTCGACCAGCCGCGCCGCGCGGCGCTCGCCGCACGCGGCGTAGTCCTCGATCGAGCGCAACGCGCCATACAGCGCCAACGCCTGCTCGCGCGCGCGCTCGTCGAGCAGCGCGTTGCGGCTCGACATCGCCAGGCCGTCGGGCTCGCGCACGGTCGGGCAGACCTCGATCCGGACCGGCAGGTTGAGGTCGCGGACGAGCCGGCGGATGACGACGACCTGCTGGGCGTCCTTCTGGCCGAAGTAGGCGGCGTCGGGGAGGACCATGCAGAGCAGCTTCGTGACGACGGTGCAGACGCCGCGGAAGTGCTCGGAGCCGCGCGCGGCGCCCTCCAGGCGCTCGCTCACGCCGAGCACCTCGACGCTCGTCGCGAAACCGTCCGGGTAGACCTCATCGACCGTTGGCGCGAACAGCAGATCGGCGCCCGCCCGCGCCGCGCGTCGCGCGTCGCGCTCCTCTTCGCGGGGGTAGCGCTCGAGGTCGGAGCCCTCGTTGAACTGCACGGGGTTGACGAACAGCGAGACCACCACCCGGTCGCACTGCTCGCGCGCTCTCTCGATCAGCGAGAGGTGGCCCTCGTGCAGGGCGCCCATCGTCGGGACGAGCCCGATCGTGAACTCCGCCCGGCGGTCGGGCACGAGCGCCGCACGCAGTTCCTCCACGGTGCGGAGCGTCTTCAGGGACGAAGAATGGTCTGCTCTGCTCATCTGGGCTCGGTCCAGTTCCCTCGGGGATACCGGTCGCGACTCACTTAAGCATACCGGGCAGTTGCAGGAACTAGGATGCAGTCGATGTCAGCTCAGGAGAGCGAGCGCTCGGCAGCCGAGCGGGGCGAGGCCCTGAAGGAGGTCTTCGCGCAGGCGCGAGGCTGCGTGCGCTGCCCGGAGCTGGCGGCGACGCGCAAGACGGTCGTGTTTGGCGCCGGCAACGCGAACGCCGACCTGATGTTCGTCGGGGAGGCGCCGGGCGCGAGCGAGGACGAGCAGGGCGTGCCGTTCGTCGGTCGCGCGGGCAAATTGCTGGAGCAGCTGCTGGGGGAGATTGGGCTGGCCCGCTCGGAGGTGTTCATCGCGAACACCTTGATGTGCAGGCCCCCCGGCAATCGTGATCCGCAGCCGATCGAGCTCGAGCACTGTCACGAGTACCTGCTGCGCAAGGTCGAGCTGATCCAGCCGACGGTGATCTGCACGCTCGGGAACTTCTCGACGAAGCTCCTGCGGGGCGATCCGACCGGGATCACGCGCCTGCACGGGCAGCCCGAGGTGTTGACGCTGGGCCGGCGCGCGGTGCGGCTCTACCCGATCTTCCATCCCGCGGCGGCGCTCTACACGCCGAGCATGCTCGAGACGCTGCGCGAGGACTTCACGCGGCTGCCGGAGCTGCTCGCGCTCGGCCCCCCCCACCAAAGTCGGGAGACGCTCGCCTCCGGCGAGCATCCCCGTTTTGGCCAGCCTCCGCGGGTGGAGGCGCCCGAGGTCGAGGATCCCGGAGTGGCGCCGGAGCCCGAGACGCCCCGGCACACAGCCGACGCCCCATCGGGCGGGGGCCAAGCTGAGGAGATTGACCAGCTCGGGCTGTTCTAGAAGCCATCCAGACCCCGTCCAGGCTGGGTTGTGCCGTGAAGGCTCGATTTTTCCCCGGAAAAGGGAGTCTTGGGATCGTCGAAAATTTCGAGCAAGGGCTAAAGCAAGCTGCGACGGTTGCCGATAGAGGCCCTGTCTCCATCCTCCCAAGCAGTGACGACCGGCCCGCGCTTCCCCTCTCCCGCGGGCCGGTCGCGTTTAACTCTCCGAATCAGCCAGAGGCCGTTCGGCGTCCGGCCCCGCGCCGGGGGACGGATCCGCTCTAAGGTCTCGACGTGAACGTGAGTGTGGTCGAGACGAAGGATCCCCTGGAGACAGAGGCGCTGGGCGCCGAGCTGGCGGTCAGCCTGCGGGACGGCGATGTCGTGCTCGTGCGTGGCGAGCTCGGCTCCGGCAAGACGACGTTCGTGCGCGGCGCGGCGCGTGCGCTCGGCGTCACCGACCCGATCACCAGCCCGACGTTCAGCATCGGTCACCGTTACCGGGCGACCCAGACGAGGACCGTCTCGCACCTCGACCTCTACCGCCTGGCGGACGGTCTCCAGGCCGAGGATCCGGGCCTGCTCGACGACTATCTGGGCCCTGGCCGGATCGCCTTCGTCGAGTGGCCGGCGCAGGACAGCGCCGAGCTTTCGAGCGCGCGCGTACGCGTGACCCTCGCCCATCTGGGCGCCGACCGCCGGCGGATCGAGGTGGAGGAGGGATGATCGTGCTCGGCTTCGACACCGCGACCCGCTCCACCGCGGTCGCCCTGCGCCTCGCCGACGGCCGCACGCTGCAGGCGCGCGACGATCCAGCCCCGGACGAGCGCCCCGGACACGCCACCCGGCTGCTGGGCATGGCGGACGAGCTGCTCGGGGGCGCTGGCATCGACTGGAATGCGCTCGAGCGGATCGCGGTCGGCCGCGGGCCGGGTACCTTCACGGGCCTGCGCGTCGGCGTCGCGACCGCGCGCGGGCTGGCGCAGTCGCTCGGGGTCGAGCTCGTCGGCGTCTCGAGCCTGCGGGCGCTCGCGGAAGGCGCCCGCCTGGGCGGTGGGGAGGAGCCCGCGCTCGTAGATCGCAACAGGGCGATTCTGGCGGTGCTCGACGCCCGTCGTGGAGAGGCGTTCGCCGCGGCCTATCTGCCCGACGAGCAGGGGTCGCTCGAGGAGCTCGTATCGCCATGCGCACTGGCCCCCGAGGAGCTCGGGAGCATCGTCGCGCAAGCCAAGGCACGCCTCGCGGACGAGCAGGGCGGTGGGTGGTTGGCGATCGGCGACGGGGCGGTGCGCTTCCGCGGCGAGCTCGAGGCGGCCGGGGCCGAGGTTCCAGCGGACGCCTCCCCGGCCCACCTGCTGAGCGCTGAGGCGATCTGCGAGCTCGGAGCGCGGGCGCAGACGGTGGCGCCCGAGGAGGCGATCCTGCCGGAGTACGGGCGCCTGCCGGATGCGGAGATCGCCCTGGAGCGCCGCCGGGCGTCGGAGTCCGCAGGCGCCTCCAGGGGTGAGGAGGCTCCCGCAGCCGAAGCGGTCTCTGGGGCCGGGCGGTCTCGGGAGGTAGACGGGTTGTGAGCGAGTCATTCGCCGCCAACCCCCCGACCAGCGATCCTACCTCGGTGGAGATTCGGCGGATGGTCTATCCCGACCTGCCCCAGGTGATCGCGATTGAGCGCCGCGTGTTCCCGACGCCCTGGTCGCTGGCGATGTTCGTGCTGGAGCGCTCCAAGCAGTCGGGGATCTGCCTGTCGGCGGTGCTCGACCCAGAGCATGGCCGGCGGCTCGCCGGCTACCTGATCTGCTCTCGGTACGAGGATGCCTGGCACGTGATGAACGTGGCCGTCGACGTCTCCTACCAGCGTCTGGGGGTGGCATCGGCGCTGCTCGTAGAGCTGTACTCACAGGTCGGGGACGAAGATGCCCGCTTCACCCTGGAGGTACGCCGGTCAAACCACGTCGCGATCCATCTATATGAAAGAGAGGGCTTCCGCGCCGCAGGGATCCGCCGCCGCTACTACCAGGACAACGGCGAAGACGCGCTCGTGATGTGGCGCACGCCGGCGACGCTGCGTGGCACGCTCGACGACGTCCCCAACCCGGGGCCGGTATGACCGGCGGGCGCGCCATCGACGCAGGCGCCGAGAAGGGTGACGGCTCCGCTCCACGGCGCGGCCCGGACGGGTGGGGTGCGTGGGGTGGGAGGGGTGGGAGGGGCTCCTTTAAAGGCAACATCCTCGCGCTGGAGAGCAGCTGCGATGACACCTGTGCGGCGGTGCTCGGCGCCGACGGGCGCCTGCGCGCGAACGTGATCTCCTCGCAGGGAGTGCACGATCGCTTTGGCGGCGTCGTCCCGGAGATCGCCTCGCGCCAGCACCTCGAGCTGGTCAACCTCGTCGTCGAGCAGGCGCTGGGCGAGGCGGGCGTGACGCTCGAGCAGCTCGATCTGATTGCCGCGACTCAGGGTCCCGGGCTCGTGGGGGCGCTGTTGGTCGGGTTGTCCACCGGGAAGGCTCTCGCCGCGGCCCGCGAGCTGCCGTTTGCGCCGGTCGATCATCTGCAGGGGCACGTGGCGGCGAACTTCCTCCTTCCCACGCAGGTCGAGGAGCCCACCTCGCCCACCTCGCTCACCTCGCTCACCCGGCCGACCTCGTCGGAGCCGGCCGGCGTCTTCGAACCGCCGTTCCTCTGTCTGATCGCCAGCGGTGGGCACACGCTGCTGGTGAACGTCACAGAGCACGAGGGCTACGAGGTGCTCGGCCGCACGCTCGACGACGCGGCGGGGGAGGCGTTCGACAAGGGGGCGAGGATGCTCGGGCTGGGCTACCCCGGCGGCGCGGCGCTGGAAGGGCTCGCCGTAGCGGGCGACCCCGAGGCGTTCTCCTTCCCGGGCTCGCGCTCGGAGCGCGCCCGCGGCGGGCGCGGGCGGGGCCGGGAAGCGTTCGCGAAGGGTCTCGACTTTTCCTTCGCCGGGCTGAAGACGGCGCTGCTCTACAAGCTCCGCGAGCTCGGCGAGGCCGAGGCCCAGGCGTGCCGCGCCGACCTCGCGGCCTCCTATCAGGCGGCGATCGTCGACAGCCTGATCCTGCGCGCCTCCCGCGCCCTGCAGCGCACCGGCATCGGCCGCCTGGCGGTTGGGGGCGGAGTGGCCGCAAACGGCGTGCTGCGCCGGCGCCTGGGAGAGCTCGACGCGGAGCTGCACATCCCGCCGCGCGTGCTCTGTACCGACAACGCCGCGATGATCGCGAGCGCCGCGCGCTTCACGCGGGCGCTGCCCTACCCCGAGTACCTCGCGCTCGACGCCTATGCCACGGGCGAGCGACCGCAAGCTCCCGGACCGGGCATCCTTTAGAGTCAGTGCGATGAGCTATGAGGAAGTGACGACGGGCGCGGCGAGCGATGGCCTGAGCAATGGCCTCGCCTCGAGCGAGCGGCTCTCGCTCGGCGTCGCGGCGCGGCTGTCGCGCTATCTGCAGGTGCTCACGCAGGCCAAGAAGATGGGCAAGGAAACGATCTCCTCGCAGGAGCTCTCCGATTACACCCATGTCAACTCCACCCAGATTCGCCGCGACCTCTCGGGCTTCGGCAAGTTCGGCAAGCGCGGCGTCGGCTACAACGTCGAGGCGCTCGTCTCGCAGATCCGCAAGATCCTGCGCACCGCCGGCCAGCACAACATCGCGCTGCTCGGCGCGGGCCATCTCGGCCAGGCGATCGCCTCCTCGGACATCTTCGCCGACCATGGTTTTCGGGTGGTGGCGATCTTCGACGTGGACGGGGCGAAGGTCGGCACCAGCGTGGGCAGCCAGGTCGTGCGCCACACCGACGAGCTGGGCCAGGTGGTCCAGGACGAGGATATCGTCGTCGGCGTGCTGGCGGTGCCGGGGGAGGCCGCCCAGGGCCTCGCGGGCGAGCTGGTGGAGGCGGGCGTGAAGATCATCTTCAACTACACCGAGTCGCTGCTCGACGTGCCCCCCGAGGTGACTGTCCACACCTCGAGCCCGGCCGTCGATCTGCTGTACGCGCTGTACTTCTACCTGACGTGACCTGAGCAGAACCAGAACCAGAGCGATGACTGACCTCCTCGACCTCGACCGGGTGGAGCAGACCTTCGCCGCGGCGACCGACATGACGGTGGGCATCGAGGAGGAGTTCTCGATCCTCGACCCGCGCACGCTCGAGCTGGAGCCGCGCTTCGAGGAGCTGCGCGCCGCCGCGGAGGGCGATCGGCTGCTGCACGAGCACATCACCGGCGAGCTGATCTCCTCGGAGATCGAGATCATCTCCGGCGCCGGCGCCGACCTGCACGACGCGCTCGTCCGCCAGCGCGAGCGACGCAAAGGCCTGTGCGCGTTCGCCGCCGCCCACGACGCCGCGCTCGGCGCCACCGGGACGCATCCCTGGGCCGACTACCGCGAGCAGCCGATCATCGACACCGAGCACTACCGCCGGGTCGAGGAGGGGCTGAAGTACGTGGCCTGGCGCAACAACACCTTCAGCCTCCACGTCCACGTCGGCGTGCGCGAGATCGACCGCGCGGTACGCGTCTGCGACCGCCTGCGCCCGCTGTTGCCGGTGCTGCTGGCGGTCTCAGCGAACTCGCCATATCTGGACGGTCGCGACACCGGGCTGCACTCGGCGCGGACGCAGAGCTTCACAAAGAGCTTCCCCCGCTGCGGGGTGCCCGACGCGTTCGGCGGCTGGGCGGCGTACCGCGCGTACATCGAGTGGCTCGTACGTACGCGCTCGATCGTCGAGTTCACCCAGGTCTGGTGGTCGGTCAGGCCGCACTTCGCCTTCGGCACCGTGGAGGTGCGGATCTGCGACGCGCAGAGCACCGCCGGGGAGTCCGACGCGCTCGCCACGCTGATGGTCGCGTGCATCGGCCAGGCATTGCGCGACGTGGACGAGGGCGTGCCCTTCGACGATCCGCCGCCGCGGATGATCGAGGAGAACATGTGGCGGGCGATTCGCTTCGGGCTCGACGGCAGCCTGATCGATCTGGCGCGCGGCGAGGAGTACCCGGCCCGCGCCGCGATCGAACGCCTCGCTGCCTGGACGGCGCCGGTCCGCGCCGAGCTTGGCATCAAGCCGGCTTTCCCCGAGCGCAACGGAGCGCAACGCCAGCGTGAGAGGATCGCGGCGGGCGCCACGCGCGAGGAGGTCTTCGCGGCCTCGGTGGAGGAGACCCGGCAAACCTACTCAGAGGAGGTCAAGGTATGAGCTCACAGACAGAGCAGCCAAGCGAGGAGGACCGATCGGAGATCGACCAGCGCGCGGCCTACGAAGCGGAACTGAGCCGCATCACCAGCGCCGACATGATCCTGCAGAGCGCGGTGTCGCTGCTGAACCTGGGCGGCCGCCGTCTGGGGCTGGCTTCCGGCTCGGAGGGCGAGCGCGATCTCGGTCAGGTGCGCGACGCGGTCGACGGCGTGCGGGCGCTGCTCGAGATCCTCGAACGGAGCGCGCTGGCTCAGGAACTGCGGCCCCTGCGCGACGCGCTGTCGCAGCTGCAGATGGCCTACGCGCGCGCGGCCCAGGACGGCGGCGCGGATGCGAGCGCAGCGGCCCAGCAGTCGGGTGCGGGGCAGGGCGCGCAGCCACCGGCCGGAGAGCGCAGCGCCCCCGTCACGGAGGGTGCGCCGGGCCCGTCCCCGGCCGCGGATCGACCCGGTACGCCACCCGCGGAGGGCAAGCCCGGCGCCGGGCCGGCGGAGTCGAGCGGCAGGTTGTGGGTGCCGGGACGCTGAGCGCCCCACCTGAGAACTCGTTTCGGGGGCCGGCACGATAGACTGCGCGCGCCTTTGCGCCGGGGATGCGCTCTGACGAGCGCGGCCGGGAGCAGGGAGATATAGAAGACGCGCGATACATCCTCGCGCGGCACGCAAACTAAGACCGCGGAGGATTTCTGTTCAGAAAGTTCCTTAGAGCAGACCCGCAGGACAGCGTGAGAAGGCCGCCGAGGAAGACCTGTAGTCGTCCGGCGCCGGTACGCCGACACCGGCTCGAAGGGACCCGCAGTCGCCGCTTCATCCAGACGCTAAAATGGCTCTATGGCGACGGCTGATCGGACTGTCTCTGTAGGCGCTCAGACTTATGAGCTGCTGCGTGAGGAGGCGCAGCGCCGTCATCGTGACGTTGATAGCACGGCCGAT
>DATCFG010000101.1:0-12195 GCA_036509655.1 Solirubrobacteraceae bacterium
GAGCCGGCCCCCACGGTCAGCATGCGCTCGAAGTGAGGCTGGCGCGCGAGCGCGCCGGCTCCCTTGGGCTCCTTTCCCAGCAGAGCGCCCGCAAACACCTCGGCTTGGTGACCAACGGTGACACCGGCTTCTATGACGACATGAGGATGGATGATTACGCCGTGCCCGAGATGGGCACCATCCCGAACGACGGCGAACTCGCCGATCGTCACGTTCTCCCCGATGTTGCCTGACTCGACGACTGCGCTGCGATGAATGCCCGCTTTGATCATGTGCGGCGAACCCCGCTGACCCGAAAGACATCTCCCGGGCGGTTCACGTTGCTTCCCGACAAGCACTCTGAACAGCGTCAACGACCCGATCCTGCTGTTCGGTGGACAGTTGTGGGCCGATCGGCAACGACAGCGTCGTCCTCGCCAGGTTCTCGGCAAGTGGAAGGTCGCCGTGCTGGAAGCCAGCGTCCCGGTAGGCGTCGGAGAGGTGCGGGGGCACGGGGTAGAAGATCAGCGTTCCGATGCCGTGCTCGCTCAAGGCAGCCTGAAGCCGATCCCTGTCGGCGTGGTGGACCGCGTATACGTGCCACGCAGGCTTGCATCCGTTGGCGAGCAGAGGCAGGCGCAGGTTCTCGGCTCCCGCCAGTCGGTGCGCGTAGCGAGCGGCGGTGGCCGCCCGGCGCGCGTTCCATTCGTCCAGGTGGCGCAGCCGCGTGCGAAGAAGCGCAGCCTGCATCTCATCCAGCCGCGAGTTGGTGCCCTTGACCTCGTTGTAGTACTTCTTGCGCGATCCGTAGTTGCGCAAGAGCCGCACCTGCTCCGCGGTTGCGCTGTCGTTCGTTGTGACCGCGCCGCCATCGCCGTAGGCACCCAGGTTCTTGGTTGGGTAGAAGCTCCATGCCGCGGCGTGGCCGAGTGCGCCCGCGCGCCTGCCCTTGTATTGCGCTCCGTGCGCTTGAGCCGCGTCCTCGATCACCCGCAGACCTCGGCGATCTGCGATCTCCAGCACCGGGTCCATGTCGACACATTGGCCGTAGAGGTGAACCGCCATGATCGCCTTCGTACGCGAGGTGATCGCGGTCTCGACGCGCGCTGGATCCAGGTTGCTGGTCTCGAACACGGGCTCGACCGGGACGGGCACAGCACCCACGGCGTCGACCGCCAGCCAGCTGGCGATGTAGGTGTTCGAGGGGACGATCACCTCATCGCCGGGACCGATGCCCCAGGAGCGCAAGACGAGCTCCAGCGCGCTCAAGCCACTGCCGACTCCAACGCAGTGCTCTACATCGCAATACCGTGCCCATTCCTCCTCAAACGCCTCGACCTCGGCGCCAAGGATGTACCGCCCCGACTCGAGCACTCGCGATGCCGCGGCATCAAGCTCATCGCGTAACTCGCGATATCCGGCTTGGAGGTCAAGAAAGGGCACCATCGGCCGTCCCCCGCGCGATGTGGCGCTTGAACTCCTCGTAGTCGCGAATATAGTCCTCGGCACTGTAGACGTCGGATGCGAGCACCAGGAGGAGTGCATCCTGTGTATACCGATATTGGATGCTCCATACCTCAGCGGGGAGATGGAGAGCAAGCTCGGGTGCATCGAGCACCACCTCGCCACGATGCTCGCCATCGTCTACCACTACGGACATGCTTCCGCGAACACACAACAGGACCTCCTCAAGCTTCTTGTGAGCATGTTCGCCGCGCGCCTCCTTCGTGGGGACGTCGTAAATGAGAAAATACCGCGCTGGCGTAAATGGAAGGTGCCGGCCGATCTCGCCGAAGCTCAGCATGCCACGGAGATCTCTGACGGTGGGCATCTTCAGGAGCTTCACGCCCCTTACCCGCTCGATCGCGTGGCCATCCAGTGAGGCAGTGGCTGAACGCGAGGGCACGTCGTCCGTGCGGTCGGCGTCGACATAGCCCATGATGCGCGCCGGATTACCGGTGACGATCGCAAACGCCGGCACATCTCGCGTGACCACGGCGCCAGCGCCCACCATCGCCTGTGCTCCAACCGTCAGGCCGGGCAGCAGGACCGCGCCGGCGCCGATCGATGAGCCCCGCCGAAGTGTGGTGCGAGGGTGCTCGGAAAGGTGTCGCTTGCTCCGCGGAAAGGAGTCATTCGTAAAGCTGACGTTAGGGCCGATGAAGACGTCGTCCTCGACACGTACGCCATCCCAGAGCTGGACCCCACACTTGATAGTTACACGGTCACCGACGATCACGTCGTTCTCGATGAAGACGTGATCGCAGATGTTCACGTCGGCGCCGATGCGTGCTCCTGGCAGGACATGCGTAAACGCCCAGACGCGCGTGGCGGCGCCAACGCTGCTCGATTCCAGAATGGCCGAGGGGTGGACGTATACGTGATCAGGCATGACGTCGTTCGTTCGTCAGATCGAGACGTCAGTCGCCGGTGAGCCGGCCTGCGCCGCGGCGCCTGCGGGCGCCACCATGCCGGCCATGGCGCGGGTGGTGCGATAGTAGTCGCTTGAGGTGTGGAGCCTGTCGCTGCTGTCGAAGGCGTCGACGCGGCCCTCGAGGAGAACGAGCACACGTTCGCAACTATCGAGCGTGGAGATCCGGTGCGCGACGATGAACACGGTGAGGCTGCCTCTGAGGCGCTCGAGGGACTCCTGTATGAGCGACTCGGAGTGGCCGTCGAGTGCGCTCGTGGGCTCGTCGAGCACGAGCACGTCGGGCTGCGCGGCCAGCGCGCGCGCCAGGCAGAGCCGCTGCTGCTGGCCGCCTGAGACCGCGTCGGCGCGGGGGCCGACGATCGTCTCGTAGCCGCGCGCCCATGCCGTGATCTCCTCGTGGATACCGGCGAGACGGGCGGCGCGCTCGACGGCGTCGTCGGGGATCTCGCGGAAGAAGCGGATGTTCTCCGCGACGCTCGCATGCAGCAGGCGGGGTTCCTGGGGCAGGTAGGCGACGCGTGTGTGCCAATCGTTGCGGCTGAGCTCGTGCGCGGGCATGCCGTTGACGAGATATGAGCCCGAGTCGGGCGTGCGCAGTCGCAGCAGCAGCTGCACGAGGGTGGACTTGCCCGCGCCGGAGGGGCCGACGATGCCGATGGTTTCCCCCGCCTGCACCTCGAAGGCGATCTCCGCGAGCACCGGTCGCCCCGGCTCGTAGGCGAAGGAGACGTTCTCGAAGGCGAGCGTGCGGATCTGGGGGAGGGGTTGGGCCCGCTCTGGCGGCGTGCTTGCGCTGTAGCGGGTCTGGGTCTCGCGCACACGATCGAGATATGGCACCGTCTGGCGCACCGCTTGATAGGCGCCCTGCCCCTGCTGACCGTAGGTGCCGGCGCGCACCAGCAGCAGCACGACGGCCCCCAACGAGGCGACATGGCCCGCTCCCGTCGAGTACAGCGCGATCAACGCCACGGCGACGAGCAGGAAGATCAGGCTCTGGTAGAGGCCGGACACGAAGCGATACAGAAACTGCGTCTGGAAGAAGGGATGGCGCACCTCCTCGACGAGCCGCTCGATCCGATCGCGCTGCGCCGCGGCGGTGCCGAAGACCTGCGTCTCCTCGGCGAGGCGCACGGCCTCGTTGATCCCGCCGGCATATCCAAGCGACGCGTGCGCGACCGCGTGGCCCTGCCGGTTGCCCAGACCGCTCAGCGGGCGCAGCAGCGCGGACAGCGCTATTGCGGCCACGAGCACGAGCAGCGCCGCGAGCGGGTTCAGGGCGAGCGCGGAGACGAGCAGCACGGCGAAGGTGAGCGCCGCGACGAGCAGAGTGGTGGCCTGCAGCGCGCCGCTCGTCGCCTGTGCCACCTGGTCGGTCGCGAGCTCCTGGAAGTGCCCCTCCCTGTCGCGCGACTGCACATCCCACGAGGCACGTGTGAACGCCGCGAACAGCTCGTTCGAAAGGTCGGCGCGCAGGTCGGCGGCAATCCGTGCCGGGTAGTAGGAGACAACCCACTGCAGGCCGACGCGCACGAGCGCGAGCACCACGACGGCTCCGAGCAGAGCACCGAGTGAGAGGGAGAGGTGCGCGGAGGCGACGGCGAGGTGGATGCGCGACTGACCGTTGACGAGTGCGGCGGCGGCCTGCGCGAGGCCGCCGAGGATCGCCGCTTCGGTCAGCCCGGAGAAGATCGATCCCGCTGCGAGCACCGCGACCGTGCCGCGCCGCGAGCCGAGCAACGGCCTGATTTGCGACCAACTGGACAGTCCGGACAATGATTTGCCGGATGCCGGGGCAATCGATAGCGATCTAACGGATCTCATTGAATTTCCGTAGCGGAGCGCTCGAGCTCGTCGCGGCTGTAGAGCCTGATCGCCCGCGGCTCGTGCTCGTCGAGGATCCGCGCGATCAGCGCCTTGCCGAACGAGCCGGTTCCACCCGTGATGAGGATCGTCTTGTCGTCGAGGTTCATGGGGTGCCGTCCGCGGTCATCGTGAGTTGCGCGCTGCGCCGGCCAGACGGTGCCTCCAGGGCGCTCACGCCGGCAGCCGAGGCGCCGCAGAAGTCTACCGTCTACCGGCGCCCGAATCCGCGCGTCTTCGCGCGTGCAGCGACCCGAGCCTCCGAGCACGATCGTGTGGCCGAACGGCTTGGACGCCGCCCCAGAGGTCCTGCACGGCGACTTCGAGCCGGCCGGCCGACTTCCGAATGCGCTCCGGCAGCGAGAGCCTTGCCGAACGAGCGCTCACGAACGTGAGGGTGGCGCCCACAGATGCGAGAGCGGCAGCGCGGCCCCGGGCCGCTCGGGAAGGTCATCGATCAGCAGCCGCCCCACGGTCACCGGCCGGCCGTCGTCGAACGGCTCCACGTCCAGTTCTCTGTCCTGGACGTCACGGCGCACCGCGCCGCGCCGACGATCAAGTAGCTGCCATCGAGGCGGAAATGTCGCCTTGCGTGGGCCTAAAAAGACGCTTTACGTCGGTCCGACGTTATGCTACGTTTATCACTATTATGGATGCTCATTCGCGACGCCAAGCTGCTTTGGATGCGATTGCCAAGGTCGTTGTTGGCGCCACGGCTGGAGATGTTGAGACGGAGGTCGTGGATTTCAAGGAGGAGGCGGGCACGATCGTGCGCGGTGGACAGCGAGTCGCCGTTGGGATGGAACACGAGCCCGCAGCACAAGCGCTTGCCGCAGAGGTTGCGTGCATGGCCATGAGCGAGTCCGGCGGCGTGATCGTGGTCGGCGTCAACGACAAGGCGGCAGGGCCCGAAGCGTTCGTCGGCTCCTGTTTGGACCGGGGCTGGCTGCGCCGGCGCGTTTACGCGCTCACGCAGCCCAACTTCTCCATCGACATCCCGGAAGAGCTCACCGTCGAGGGAAAGCGGCTATACCTGATCAACGTCGCCCCCGCGCTTGGCGAGATTCGCAGCGGGGGGAAGCTCCGGACCCGCTTCGGCACGGACTGCGTGGAGCTCGACGGAGACCGCGCACGAGAGCTCCTGGAGAAGCGCCGCAACTACGACTGGTCCGCAGAGCCTTCGCCGGAACGGCTGTCAACCTGCGACCCGGCCGCGATCAAGTCCGCGCACGACCACTACAGCGCAACCCGTGGACGCTCCGCCAGCAGTGATCTCGAGCTCGTGCGTCGCCTCGGCGTCGCGATGGACGATGACGACGACCCGAAATTGAGCCAGGCGGGTGCCGTGCTCCTCTGCCAGCACGAACCGACCGTAGAGAGAATCGACATCCGCGTCACCGAAGTCGACGGAGCAGCGTCCTTTGATCGTAAGACCCTCGGGGCGCCGATGATCACTGCGTTCGACGCTGCCTGGGGAATGGTTGACCAGTACTTCCCGGCCCGCCAGGTCGTAATTGGTGCCCAACGTCGCTCTGAGCGACCCATTCCCGAGCGCGCCCTGCGTGAGGCGTTGGTCAACGCGATCATGCACCGCGACTACCGGATGCCTCAGGCATCTATCATCGCGTTGGCGATAGGTCGGCCCGCGGACACCTTCAAGGTGGTCTCGCCCGGGGGCTTCCCCGAGGGCGTTGACGGGTCTCGCTTGCTCGCCACCCGCTCCCGGCCCCGCAACCGTGTCCTCGCGGACGCGATGCGCGTCCTCGGACTGGCGGAGCGCGAGGGCATTGGCATCAGCGCGATGTACCGCACCATGCTCAGAGACGGCCACTCCCCACCCGACATCACCGCCTCGGGCGGCGACGTTATCTGCCGTCTGCCCGGTGGCCGCGTGGACGAGGACGTGCGAGGATTCTTCGACGCTCTGGCGAAAACCGACGCGCGTTTCGATGAGGATGTGCGTTCCCACATCGCGATCACGGAGTTGCTGAACAGAACCCCACTCCGCGCGGAGGGCTTGGGGAGTGCAGCGCAGTGCAGCGAGGAGGAGGCGTTTGAGGTGCTGCGGCGACTCGCGGAGGCAGGGGTTCTGGAACGCCTCCTAAACGGGAGTCGTTCGTTCCGCCTGACGACCACCGCGCGGGCAGCGCTTGACTCGCGTATCAAGTACAAGAAGCGGAGCGCCCGAGACCAACGCTCGGAGCTCGTGCGCGCGTACCTCGATGTCAACGAGGACATCGGCCGCGCGGAAGCAGCCTCCCTGCTCGGAGTTGGTGAAACCCGCGCATCGGCAATCCTGAGCGACTTGTTCAACAAGCACGGCCTGATCAAGCCCGTAGGCGCGGCTCGCGGTCGCGGCGTCCGCTACACCCTCGCGAAGTGAACAGTCCGCCGCCCCAGAGGTCCTGCACGGCGACTTCGAGCCGGCCGGCCGACTTCCGAATGCGCCCCGGCAGCGAGAGCCTTGCCGAACGAGCGCTCACGAACGTGAGGGTGGCGCCCACAGATGCGAGAGCGGCAGCGCGGCAAGCCGATCGCCGGCGGGCAGCGTCTCGTCGCCCAGGTACAGCACGACACCGCGAACGAATCGGCCCCCGGCTCGATCGACGCGCTCACGCAGGTTCGCCAGCGCGCGGAACGCGCCCCTGTCAGCCGTTCGTCCGGACTTGACCTCGATGGCGACGATGCGACCGTCGGCGGCCTCGGCGATGACGTCCACCTCCGCGCGGTCTCGAGTTCGATAGTGGTGAAGAGTGACGGGAGGGTCCAGCTGCCGTGACGCCTGCCTGACTAGCTCGCCGACCACGAAGGTCTCGATCAGCGCGCCGCGCGCCGCGCAGCTGGGAGACGACAGTGCCGCGGCGTCCACGCCGAGCAGGTGCGCGGCGAGGCCCGAGTCCGCAACGTAGGACTTGGGATGCTTGATCGCCCGGCTGGTGAAGTTGCGCGACCACGCGGGCAGGGAGACGGTGAGGTAGACCGTCTCGAGCAACGGCAGGTAGTTGCGTGTCAGCAGCGTGCGCTCGATCCCCGTCTCGCGCGCCACGTTCTCGACGACCAGCTCCTGGCCTGTGCGACCCGCGAGCACCCGGATGAGCTTGGGCAGCTCGCCGAGGTGCCGGCCACGGGCGATCTCGGGAACATCACGCCCGACTATGGTGCGCAGATAGCTCTGAAACCATCGCCGCCGCGCCTGCCCTTCGAGCTGTGATCCACGGCGGATGACGATGAGCGCATGTTCTGCCGCAATCATAACGCACATTCTGCCGGATATGAAATGCCCAATCCGCCGCGGGGCTGAGCCATCGAGTAGGTGGTCGTCGAGTGGTTGACCACCTCGCGCTCGAAGAAGCCCACCTCGCTGCCGCACAGCATCAGGAAGATCGGCGCTCGGTCCCCGGCCGGGCCAGTCTTCAACCTCTCTGCTTGACCCAGCGCGAGCGCGCGAGGCGCGAGAGCAGTCCGGCGCGTCCGTTGCCGTTGCTGTCATTGGCGCCATACCCGTAGCGCCCGTACCCGTAGTACCCGTACAGCCCCCCGCTGACGGCGCCCGTGGCCACGACGCCGAGCAGGTTACCGCCCGTGTTGGAGATCGTCTTCTGCAGCCGCAGCACCGCGTCGCGGTTCGTGGAGTTCAACTTGGCGATCAGGACCACGCCGGAGACCGCGTCGAGCAGCGGCAGCGAGTCCGAGACGCTCAGCAGCGGGTTCGTGTCGACGATCACGAGGTCGGCCGTCCGCGCGAGCTGGTCCAGCAGCTCGCGCATGCGCTGCGAGCCGAGCAGCTCCGAGGGGTTCGGCGGTTTGCCGCCGGCCGGCAGCAGGCGCAGCCGGCCGCCCCCGATCCGCGCTGTGGACCGCTCCTCATCCTCGGAGTGCTCCGGCGCCACGTCGGCGAGGGCCTCGTCCAGCGCGAGCTGGCCGGTGAGCACGCCCGCGAGCCCGTGCCCGTGCGCCACCGCCTCGCCACCCACGTGCAGGCGCGCCGCCGCCGCGGGGCGGCGCAGGTCCGCGTCGATCAGGACCACGTCACGGCCGGCCTGCGCGGCGGCCACCGCCAAGCGCGTGGCCACCGTAGTCTTGCCGTCGCCCGTCGTGGGACTTGCGACCATGATGCTCGACAGCTGCCTGTCGACGTTGAAGTACTGAAGCGCCGAGCGCAGCATGTGAAACGCCTCGTCGTGATGCTGGGAGGGCGTGTCGTCTGAGAAGGCGCCGCGCGGGATCACCGCCAGCAGCGGCAGGCCGGTCAGCTCCTCGAGGTCCTCGGGATGGCGGATGCGCCGGTCGGCCGCCTGCGCTATGGCGATGGCGCCGATGCCGAGCAGCAGGCCCGCCAGCACCCCCAGCTCGACCGCTTTGCGCACGTTCGGCGAGACAGGCGCGCCGCTCGCCACGGCTGGCTGCAGGATCTGGGCGTTGGTGCCCTGCGCGGCGCGCAGCGCTCGCAGCCGCTGCAGCTGCTGGGAGAGCTGGTCGCGTTCAACCTTGCCTGCACCGTGCATCTGGGCGAGCTGAGCGCCGACCTGGTTGATCGCGTTCGTCAGCAGGCCCTTCGCCTGTTCGGTTCGCAACCGCACGACCGCCGCGCCGTAGGCGTTCGCCGTGCCGGCGGCGCCGGCCGCTGTCGAGGCGCTGGCGGTGATCGTGATGAACCCGGTTTCCGTGTCGGCCGCGGCCGTGATCGAGCCCAGAGGGCCGGGGGGCTTCATGTGCTTGGCGGCCAACCTCGCGACCGCCGGCGTTTCGATCACGCGCGCCTGCCCGCTGAGCGTCTCCCCGCCCGGCGAGGAGCTCGGCGCCGGAGCGCCTTCGCTCGTGAACAGCGAGGTGTCCACCGGCAGCGCGTCCTCCTGCACGAGCACGCTCGACTGGTAGACGGGATGCTGGCGCGAGGTGACCAGGTAGGCGAGCAGCGGGACCACGATCAGGAAGGCGAGGAACAGGTACTTCCAGCGCCACAGCGCCTTTATGTACGTGCGGGGATCGGATTGCTCGATGTTCACTCGCGCTTCGCCTGACCGGTGGGTGTGGACAAGTTCTCGCGCCGCCGCTCAGATCGCGGGCGGCGGCGTTCCGGGCACCAGCCGACCGCGTCGGGCCCCGGCGCGCTCGGATGCTAACAGGGATCGCCCGGGTGCCTGCGCCTCGGGCGATAGATCATTCGTCGAGCTTTCCCGCCGCTCGCGGACCGTCTCGCGCAGCACGACCATCGCCGCGATCGCGAGCGTCACGAGGTGCGTGCGGTAGCGAAAGCCCTGGCCGGCGTTGCCGTCGGCCAGCGCATAGGCGATTGCGATGAACAGAAACGGGTAGATCAGCGGTCCCGCGCGGCTCATCAGCTCGCCGCGGGCTGCGATCGCAAAGCGGATCAGCAGGAACAGCACCGCGAGGGCAAACAGCGAACCGATCGCGCCCAGCAGCTGGCTCAGGCTGCCCAGCTGCCACGGATACGGCCTGAACAGCAGGTTATAGACGCCCTGCGGCAGGTTTTCGACGATCGCTGCACGGCTCGAGTAGTTGATCGATTCGAGCGCCAAGTGGTTGCCGCTCGTCACGCCGGCGCCGGGCGCCGCGGTGGACTCCGCGTTGTGCAGCGGCTGCAGGTTTTCTTGAAGGCTCTTGTGCGACGTTGCGGCAAGGATCGCCGGAGTCGACACGACGATCACGGCCACCATGCCGTAGAGCAGCGGCAGCGAGCGCAGCTTGCCGCTTCCCAGCCCCCGCAGCGAGGCATGCAGGACGACGACCACTGCGCACGAGAGCAAAAGCAGGCCCACGTACCAGCGGGCGCCCATCGCCACGAGGCTGCCCGCACCCATGATCGCGATGCCCGTGACGTCCAGGCGCCGCCACACGCGCGCCGCTCCGAACACGACCAGGCCGCCCCCCAGCTCCATTAGCGACTCCTTCAGCAGCAGGTCGTTGAACAGCAGGCTGGCGGGCTCGAGCGCGAGCAGCCACGCGGCCAGCCGCGCCTCCCGCTTCCCGGCGAGGTCGTACACGGCCGCGGCGATCAACAGCGCTCCGGCCAGCGAGATCCCCACCTGGGTGATACGCAGCGCCCCCACCGTCGCGCCGAGCGTCTTCAGCTGGGCGGCCATCACGATCGCCTGCAGGTAGGACTGGTGGTTCCATGGCAGCCATTCACCCGAGCTCCACGGCTGCGCGGCGATCTGGTGGGCGTGAAAGAGCCACGTCAGCTCGTCGGGCGCATTCCTGATCTGTGCGCCGAGTCCCGTCGCCGCCACGCCGGCGATCACCAGCAGGCGCAGGCCGAAGCCGACGACGAACGGAGTGGTAATCGACAGCTCCGGGCGGCTGCGGCCCAGCGCGCGCAGCAGCAGCGCCAGCGCGAACGCCACACCAAGCGCGGTCACGATCACACACTCGACGTCGATTACGGTGTTGCTCATGGCGTGGGTCTCGGCTGTGCCCGCGGCGGCGGGCGCCGCGGGACGGACGCGTCCAGACGGCAGGGCATTCCGCCGCGGACCCTAGACAACCGCGGTCTGCGCATCGGCGATCACGTCGGTAAGTATCCCATCGAGGTCGCGCGTGCGCCGCCAGCCGATCGCTCCCACGATGTACGGTACCGCGAGGTAGGAGATGCTCCTCCCCTGAGACTCGCGGTAGTCGTACCTCTCGCCGGCATATGTGAGATTCTTCGGCTGCGGCGAGGACCCGCGCGGCGAATGAACGCATGACCACATGACCACTGCGACAGCGAGGAGAGTGCTCCGTGTCTCTCGCTGAGCGCCTGCCGATCGGCCTGGCACTGGCCGCGATGGTCGTCTATGCGACGACGCCCTTCGCGATCGGCCTCGCCGACCGCCTGCAGTTCTACGACAAGCCCGCCGGCTACAAGGGCCACGCGCGCCCCACCCCGTATCTGGGCGGGGCAGCGGTGATGGGGGGCTTCATCATTGCGCTGCTCGCAACCGCCGGCGACTGGCGCAAGACGATCCCGCTGGTGGGTGGCGTCGCATTGCTGTGGGCGGTCGGGACGATCGACGACCGCAGGACCGTCCGACCGGAGTGGCGGGTGCTGGTCGAGCTGGCCCTGGCCTGGATGGTGTGGGCCTCAGGACTGGGCTGGCACCTGCACATGGGCGGAGGCGTCGATCTGGCGCTGACCTGCCTGTGGGTGTTGGGGATCGTCAACGCCTTCAACCTCTTCGACAACATGGATGGAGCCGCCAGCACGATGGCGCTGGTGGTCTCCGCCGGGGCGGCGCTGATCGGGATTATCCGTGGCGATGCCTGGCTGGCCGTGGGCGCGGCCTCGCTGGGCGGCGCCTGCCTGGGCTTCCTCCCGCGCAACCTGTTCCCGCCCGCTCGTATCTTCCTGGGGGACGGCGGGAGTATGCCCATGGGTTTCGCCGTAGCGGTGCTGGTGATGGTCGCCGCCACCACCTCGGTGAGCGCCTGGCAATCGTTGCTGGTGGCCCTCCTGCTCGTGGGTATTCCAGCACTGGACACGAGCCTCGTGATCGTCTCCCGCCGGCGTCGAGGCGTGTCGATCCTCAAAGGTGGACGGGACCATCTCACCCATCGCGCGCGCAGGTTCCTACCCAGCGCCCGCGCGGTCGCGTTGACGCTGGGAGCCGTTCAGGCGGTCGTGTCTGTGTTGGCCATCCTCGCCAGCCAGGGAGGCTCGTCGTTCATCGTGATCGGCGCGATCCTCTACCTGCTCGCGGCGGCGATCGCGATCGTGGTACTGGAGACGCAGCAGGTCGAGGAGTTCGGCCCGGTGGGCGTGCAGAAGGCAGTGGGCGTGAAGGGGGCCGGCGCGAAGAATCCTCGCCCCGGCTTGACCGGTCGCCTGAGATCCTCGCCGGATCACTCCCCGGCCGCGCTCGCGTGCCTGATCGTGCTCGGTCTCGGCGCCGGGCTGAGCCCGTTCTTCTTTGCTTACTACG
>DATCFG010000102.1:0-2399 GCA_036509655.1 Solirubrobacteraceae bacterium
AATTGATCTCGCGCCGGCACGAGATCAATTGCAATCGTGCGCAGCGGCCGCACGCCGGCGCTCGCTACTGGGCGTGGCTGTCGGGGAAACCCCGACGGGTGGTCTTTCCTTGTGTGCCGATCACAACAGCCGGATTTCTCCAGAGATCTATTCAGTCCGGCGACACGCTCGGTAGCCGGGAGATCGCCTTAGACAGCGTCGGTCAAATTGGACATTGTGAGGCGATCCAGTCGGTTCGGGTTTGTCCGACAGCCACGGGCGCATGCACGCGCCTGATCGACCGGCGGCAGCGCATGCTTTCCGCGTTGGTTGCGAGCGTCCGCGGCTGCATTCGTGACGCGTGGTTGTAGGGCGAAACGGAGCGCCAGTCGCGCGGTGGACACCGCAGAAGCTGCAGCCCGGGGGTGCCTCGGGCAGACTGGTCCGTCTCGCCCGGGCCCGCTGCCGCGCGTAGCCGGCTCGGTTTCGGTGCTGCTTGCGGCGGTGTGCGGGATCCGCGCGTAGCGTCAACTTCGCGCGTACATAGCAACCGGCATGAACCGTCGAGGATCGCGTCCGGCTACGCCGCCGCTGCGAACCCGCCGCGACCGGCCGGCAGCGGGATGATCGCGTGCAGCTCGCTAGCCGTCGCCGCCAAGGTTCCACCGATTAGCTCGATCCGTGCCCTGAGGATCGCCAGGCGCTCAGGAACGATCTCGCGCCTGGCGCCTTGCACCTCGATCACGAGTTCGCGCTCTGCCCCGCACCGGACCGACAGCCCGCGCGCGGCTCCGACCGCTTCTAGCGTCTCCTCGACGACCCGGTAGACCATAGTGTCGATCTCGGGACTGAGTCTCTCTGTGCCCTCCAGCGCGACGCTGACCTTCCCGAAGCCGCGTGCACGCGCCCGGTCGCCGAGTTCTTCGAGCGCCACCCGCAGGCCCAGCTGGAGTGCGGGCGGCCGCAGGCTGACCGCCAGCGAGCGCAGCGACTGCAGCGTCGAATTGATATCCAAGCGCAGCTCCCCCAGCGTGGGCGCCGACAGCTCGGAGCCAAGCTCTCGCTCAAGCGCTCCCAGTCCGAGCAGAACCGCCGCGAGCACCTGAGCGGCATCCTCGTGGAGTTCATGCGCTACCTGGCCGCGTTCGGCTTCCACGCGAGCCATCAGCTCACGCAGCTGACCGCCCCGCTCGGCGAGGTGAAGGCGGGCGTCTTTGAGCTCGGCGCGAATCATCGCTCGCTCGCGCTCGCTCTCAAGCAGCCGCCGGTTCTCCGCCGCCACCCCCGCCTGCAATGCAAGGATCGCGAGGGTCGCGCGATCCTCATCGGTGAGAGTTCGCGATCCGCTCAGCACGAGCGTTCCGTAACCGACGCCATGCAGCTCGATCGCAACGTGCTCCTGCTCTCCTTCCTGGCCTACGACGCCAGACTCGACAGCCGGCGCGCCAGACAGCTCGACCCGAGCGCCCCGGGAGTAGGTCGCCTCTTGCGCCTGCTGTGCGAGCGTCGCCGCAATGTCCTGCGCACCATCCAGATGAGCCAACGCCAAACCTGACTTCAGTAGCAGATGCTGTCGCGCCTGGGCGTCTCGCATCCGATCGCCAAAGCGCCCCGCGATCGCGCCAATCGCAAGGTACGCGACGGCCGCGGTCGATAAGCCAACCGTGCCCGAATGCACGTCGAGCGCCAACACCCCAACGAGCCCAAGCGCTACGAGCGCAGCACCGACACCAACGCGCAGACCGAACTCAAGCGCCACCAGCGCGATCGGATTGACCGCGAGAAGCGCGACCACGTCTGCAGCGTCCGAGCTAGTCTGGCGCAACAGCGCCACAGCCGCGAACATCGCCACAGCAGCCACCAGCACCACCCGCCGCTGCTCGATCGACCGACGAATCGGAAACGAGGACACCGCCGCCACGATCCCGGCGGGTTTCACGCGCTCGGCAGCCAGCGCCCAACGACGATCGAGGATCCAGGACATCGCATAATGCCAGCAGCCCGGCAACCCGCGCACATCCGGACATAACCACGCCGCCGACGCGGCAGTTCACCCATGCAAGCCACTCATCACGAGCCACACCCCGAACTTCGCAGCAGTTCGCGCCGAGCCAGGCCGCACACGCTCGGATCTGGGCGAATCCGATAGCGCGCTGCGGCGTTGGCAGGGCCGGATCGTGACGCGGTGAGGTGGTCGTTCAGCCGGCGGTGTTGAGCAGGACTCCTACTCACCCGACGCCCTGAACGGTTACGTCCAGCGAGGTTGGACCGCAGGGCCGGCGCGGTCCGGGGATAGGTTGTGACTCGCCGGCGGCCCCGCGGGGTCCTCAGGCCGCCGTGGCACTGATGAACCCACGCATGTAGCCAACGTGTGCCATCGACCACGGGTCGCACGGGTAGACACAGTGCCACTCGAACTT
>DATCFG010000103.1:0-8255 GCA_036509655.1 Solirubrobacteraceae bacterium
ACTGCGCCACTCCCCGTGGCACTGCAAGCGGGCGACGGGAATTGAACCCGCCCTTAAAGCTTGGAAGGCTTTCGTGCAACCACAACACTTCGCCCGCACGCCCGCGTCCCATGCTACCGCCGCTCCTCCGTCGGCACCTCCCCCGCCTCGTCCGCGAGCCCCGGCGGCGGCCAGGGGCCGAACCAGTTGTCGCGGGCGCCGTCGAGCGTGACGGTCGATCCGCTGAACGCCCTCCCCAGCGGCGATGCGAGCAGCGCCACGAGCCATGCGTGCTCCTCCACCGCGCCGAGACGCTGCAGCGGCACCGTCCTCGCCATCCCCGCGCGCAGGCTCGCCGGGTACTTCTCGAGCGCCTCCGTGTCGAAGTGCCCCGCCGCCAGGGCGCTCACCGCGACGCCGCGCGACGCCCACTTGCTCGCCAGTTCGCGCGTGAGCGCCTCCACCGCGGCGCGCGCGGCGCCGGAGTGGGCCATGCCCGGCATGCCGTGGTGGGGGGACAGCGTCACGTTCACGATCGTCCCCCTCCCCGCCGGCTCCATCGCCCGCGCGAAGGCCGCCTCGGCCATGTTCAGCGTGCCCTCGACGTTCAGCCGCCACACCGCCCGCCAGCCCTTCGCCGCGATCCCCTCAGCCGGCGTGAAGTACTGGCCGCCGGCGTTGTTCACGAGCACGTCGAGCCGGCCCGCTCGCTCCAGCGCCGTCGTCACGATCCGCTCCGCCTCCTCGCGCTCGCGCACGTCGCCGGCGATCCAGGCGGCGCTCGCACCGATCTCCGCCGCCGCTCCCTCCAGCACCTCCGCGCGGCGCCCGGCGATCACGACGCTCGCACCGCAGCGCGCCAGCTCGAGCGCGGTCGCCTTCCCCAGGCCGGTGCCGCCGCCGGTCACGAGCACGACCTTGCCGCGCAGGAGGCCGGGCGCGAAGATCTCCGATCCCGCGCCGGGACCTCCAAACTGGATGGGGTCGCTGCTCACGGGCACGATCATATGGCCGCCGCCGCCCGCGATCGCGCCATCCGTCTAGAGATCTGACTAGGGTCTCACCGCATCGGACGCCCCTCTCTTCGCTCCAAACGAGTCCTGCTCGGCTTGGCGGCGCTGCTCGTGCTGCTGCTCGCCGTCATCGTCGGCGCCTATGAGTACGAGCGCCACCGCACGGGCAGCATCTACCGCCCGCACGCGCGCTTCGTACCGGAGCCGACGCCGCGCCTGCCCGCGCGCGGCCCGGAACGCTTCGCCTGGCCGTTCTACGGCTATTCCAAGGATCACACGCGCTTCTTCCCCGCCCCCGCCGACCTGCACCCGCCGTTCCGGCGGCTGTGGGTCCACAACGGCGGCGCGCTGCTCGAGCTCCCGCCCGTGATTTCGGGCGGCCACCTCTTCCAGCTCGCCGACAACGGGGTGCTCGAGGCGATCGACAAGACCACCGGGCACACCTTCTGGAAGCGCCGCCTCGGCTCGCTCTCGGCCTCCACCCCCGCGGTCGTCGGCGGCACCCTCTACGCGACCCTGCTCGCGCGCACGGACGGCGTCAAGAAGGGCACGGTCTACGCGCTCGACGCCTCCACCGGCGCCGTGCGCTGGTCGCGCGCGCTCCCCAGCCCAAGCGAGTCCTCGCCACTGATTGACCACGGGAAGGTCTTCTTCGGCTCCCAGAACGGGACCGTCTACGCGCTCGACGCCGCCAACGGCAACCCGATCTGGACCTACCACGCCGCGGGCTCGGTCAAGGCCAGCCCGACGCTCTCCGGCGGGGTGCTCTACTTCGGCGACTACTCCGGCCACGTCCAGGCGATCTCCGAGCGCACAGGCCGGCCGCTGTGGGTCTCTAGCTCCGAAGGCGCGCTGCTCGGCAGCGGCACGTTCTACTCGACCCCGGCCGTGATCTACGGCCGCGTCTACCTCGGCAACACCGACGGGCGCATCTACGCCTACGACGCCGCGACCGGCCGGCTCGACTGGGCCGTGCAGACCGGCGCCTACGTCTACTCCTCGCCCGCCGTCACCAACGCGCCCGGCCTCGGCCCGACGATCTACCTCGGCTCCTACTCCGGCACCTTCTACGCGCTCAACGCCCGCTCGGGCCAGATCTCCTGGAAGTTCGACACGCACGGGCGGATCTCCGGCTCGGCGACGATCGTCGGGCGGATCGTCTACTTCTCCGACCTCGGCGAACACCGCACCTACGGTCTCGGCATCTCCACCGGCCGTGTGCTCTTCACGCTCGGAACGGGCGCCTTCGACCCGGCGATCAGCGACGGCAAGAACCTCTACCTCACGGGCTACTCCGGCCTCTACGCGTTCGCGCCAAGGTAGGGAGAACCGTGGACACGGCGCGTCGCGTTGCCCTTACCGATCGTAGATCGACGGGATCTCCGATCGGCCAGCACGCGGGCAAAGCACACGTCGCTCACTGCGTCCTAGCGCCGCTTGGTCCACGGCCCTCCCTACAGGTTTGTGCAATTCACCCCAGCGCTCGGGCCAAGGAAAAGCGGGCTGTGACCCGCAGCGCTCCGGGCTCCTCTGCGAAGACATAGGTCCACCCTGCGGGTGCCCGCGCGACGTGTCCACCGCCGGCGGTTACTGTCCAGAAAGGGGTCCAGCGCACGCGCACCAGCAGCCTCCCCGGCCCGGTCGCGCGCAGCGCGAACGCGTCGTTCCCAACCGCGGTCAGCCGCCCCGGACCTTCCAGCAACGGTGTCGGGTCGCGCACCGCGTAGACGGTCCAGTGCCTGCTCCTGAACACCTCGCGCAGATAGGGGAGCCCGTCGCGGATCAGACCTCCCTCCTGGGCGCTGGAGGGATCGAGCGGCGTGTCGGGGAGCGCGACGTAGCTCACAGCCTGCTCGTGCAGCCAGCGCTCGTAGCCCGCCGCGGTCAGGCCGGGGGCGAGCAGCACGCCGTCGTACTTCTCTTCCATCTGCTTCTCCCAGCCGCGCGCCAGCGACACCGACGGGGCCATCAGCGCGGCCTCCCAGTGCGAGCGCGTGAGCGGCACCTCGACCCTCGCGAGCTGGGCGGGCGGGGTCTGGGCGCGTGCGAGGAAGCGCAGGACCGGCGCGTAGTAGGCGGCGCTCGTCGATTCGTTCCCCGCCACCGCTTTCGTTTCGCGCACCGGACCCCAGAGGGTGAAGACCGCGATACCGAGCGCCGCGATCGAGAGCGCCGCGCGGGAAGTCGCCGTGCCCGGGCTGCGGGTGCGGGCGCACAGCAGCAGCGGCCCCGCGAGCAGCACCGCGTAGCGCTCGATGTTGCTGCCCATCGGCGTGTGCACGACAAGCATAAGCACGCACGCCAGCAGGTAGAGCAGACTCCCGGTCCGCAGCAGACGCTCGCTCGGCGGGAGCGCCCAGAGGAACAGGAGCGTCACGGCGGCGGTCGCCGCGAACGAGCGGATCGGGAACGGCTCGAAGCCGCCTTCTTCGAACAGCAGCGCGAGCGGCACGGCGACCACGGCCGCCGGCAGCGCCAGCGCCAGCAGCGCGCGGGGCGAGCGCCGGGCGAGCGCGTGAGTGAGCGCGGCGAGCCCCAGCAGGACGCCCGCGACGGGACTCGCCACCGCGCAGAGCGCCGCCAGCGGCGCCGCCCAGCGAGGATGACCGCGCACGAGCGCGAGCACCGCGGCGACGGCGCAGGTGACGCCCAGCGCGAACGTCAGCCGCCCGAGCCAGATATCTCCGACGGCCGCGACCGCGAACCACGCGGCGCCCCAGCGCGCGCGCGGGCCGTAGACGCCGAGCACCAGCCGCTCGAACAGCGCGGCGGAGGCGAGCACCGACAGCGCCGCCAGCGTGCGCAGGCCGAGCAGCGCGGCGAGCGGCGGGAACAGCAGGCTGTAGCCGGGGAGCGCGTGGCCGGCGTACCAGTGCTCGTCCCAGACGGCGAACCCCGCGCGTTCGAACAGGCCGGCGCGGTAGACCTGCGCCGCGAGGTCGGGGGTGCGCGGATCGACGAGCAGCCACACGACCACCAGCGCGGCAGCGATGGGCAGCGGCGTGGCCCTCGATCGCAGACCGTTGATAATTGGCACGTGAAGATGATGACGAGGGTCTTGACGGCGAGACGCGCGGGCATTGGGCTGGCGACGCTCGGCGCCGTCTTGCTCGCGGCCGGCTGCGCGACCGGCCATCCGCGTCCGCTCGCCGCGGGGACGCTCGCCGAAGCCGAGACGTTCCCCTACTTCCGCGTCTACTGGGCGGGACCGACGTTCGCCGGGCAGCCGCTCGCCGCGACCGACGGCCAGACGGGCTATGACAGTGGCGTCGGCGACAGCGTCTACTACGGCGACTGCGTCCAGCGAAAGGGCATCTTCGGCGGCGGCAGCTGCCTGCTGCCGCTCCAGGTCACGACCGTGATCTACGGGCTTCACTCGAACTCGGCGCTCGGCCCGCAGCGCAACACGGTGATCCGCGGGGTCCCCGCCGTCGTCTACGACGAAGGTCGCTCGATCGAGCTCTACAGCGGGCGTTTGGCGATCGACGTCTTCTCCGACACCTTCGCCCACACCTACCGCGCGGCGCTCCAGCTGCGTCCGCTCAACGCACCCGGCTCGGCCGCCGGAAACCTGCCCGCGCCCGTCTTCTGCCCCGGGCTCTCCGGCCCCGTTGACGCGGAGGTGAGCCGCGTGATGGCGAACCTGCCGGGCCACGCCTGCCAGCGCGCGGCCGCCGCCGAAGCACAGAAGGAGCGCCTGCTGGGCACGTCCTGAGCGGGACGATCGGCCCAAGCTCCTCGCCCTGTCAGACCAACCGGCGGAGGCGGCCGGACACGACCGTGCCGTCAGGATCCCGCGGCGCTCACGGCCCCCGGCTTGAGCGGCTTGCCGATCTCGCGGCGCAGGCCGAGGAACGCGAGCGAGCCGATCAGCGCCGGGACCCACAGCGAGATCGCCCGGTAGACGAGCACCGCGGCGACCGCGACGGCAGCCGGACGGACGCCGAACAGGACGAGCATCCCCACGAGGCCCCCTTCGACCGCGACGAAGCCGCCGGGGATCGGCAGTGAGTTGGCGAGCATCCCCACCAGATAGGCCATCGCCACCACCCACACGCCGGGCCTGGCGCCGAAGGCCGCGAGGCACGCGTACAGCGCGAGGTTGTCGAACAGCCAGTAGCCGACCGCGCCGAGCACTCGCCAGTCGTGCTCGCGGATCAGACGCAGCGCGTCTTCGACGCCGCCGCCCAGGGCGACGAGCGTGACCGCCCAGCGTCCCTGCTCGAGTGGTCTGCGCGCGGCCGCGCGGCGCGCCCACGAGGCGAGCGCGAGCGTGCCGAGGATCGTCGCCAGCGCCGCGGCCGCCGGCAGCAACGTGAGCAGCGGGTCGGTCGAGCCGGGGAGCAGGCCCAGCCACATCAGCACGCCAATCAATACCACGGCCCCTACGTTCACCGCGCTGGTGAGCACGAACAGCAGGACGGATCGCTTCGCGATCCGCGCCACCGAGATGCCCTTCGTGCGCAGCACCCACGCTCCCAGCGCGAGACCGGCGAGGCCACTCACCGAGACGACCGAGTTGACCGCCAGCTCAGACAGCGACAGGCGCGAGACCAGGCGTCTGCCGAGCATCCCGAAGACGAGCCCGAACAGCACCACGTAGCCGCCGCACGAGAGCAGCTCCAGGCCGACCCCCGCCGCCACCCACCACGAGCTCGCGTCGGAGATCTCCTCGGCCACCGAGTGCAGGCCCGGCACCGACAGCAGCAGCGCGACTACGAGCGCGAAGAAGACCGCGAGGCTGATCACGCTGTTGCGTAGCGTGCGCGAATGCGCCGCCAGTTCCGCGGTGGTTTCCTGCATGGGTTTTTGCTGTCCGGCGATTTCTCCGCTCCCGTCGGCTTTAATCACATCATTGCCGACTTGCCTACCCGCATCCTGGTCGTCGACGACGAGCCCGCCGTCCAGACAGCGCTGTCACGGGCGCTGAAGCTCGAGCGCTACGAGGTCACACAGGCGGCCGACGGGCGCGAGGCGCTCGAGCGCTTGGGCGCGAACACCTACGAGGTCGTGATCCTCGACGTGTCGATGCCCCACGTCGACGGTCTGGAGGTCTGCCGGCGTCTGCGCGACGGCGGCGACAGAACGCCGGTGCTGATGCTCACCGCCCGCGAAGGGGTCGACGACCGCGTCGCCGGCCTCGACGCCGGCGCCGACGACTACCTCGTGAAGCCGTTCGCGCTGCGCGAGCTGCTCGCGCGCGTACGCGCGCTCCTGCGCCGCGCCGGCGACGACGATGACGACCAGGACGGCACGCTCGCCTTCGAGGACCTGCGCCTGGACCGCCTCGCCCACGAAGCCTGGCGAGGCGAGCGGCTGCTGCCACTGACCCGCACCGAGTTCCTGTTGCTGGAGATGTTCCTGCGCCACCCGCGCCAGGTGCTCACCCGCTCGGCGATCTTCGAGCACGTGTGGGGCTATGACTTCGGCGCGACCTCGAACTCGCTGGGCGTCTACATGGGCTACCTGCGTCGCAAGACCGAGGCCGGCGAGGAGCCTCGCCTGCTGCACACCGTCCGCGGCGTCGGCTACGTATTGCGTGGGTCTTCGTCGTGAGCTTCCGCCGGCGCATCACGCTCGTCTCGGCCGCCGCGGTCGCGATCGCGGTGGTGCTCGCGTCGGCGCTCACCTACCTGCTCACCTCCAACCAGCTGCACAGGCAGATCGACGCGCAGTTGAGCAGCCGCGCCGACAGCCTGAAGTTCACCGCGCGCGATCCGTCGCCTCGCGCTCACGGCTCGCTGCTGGCTCTGATCAAAGGCCAGGACTCAGAGCAAGGGCAAGCGCAGAGCTCCACGGCGGGGCAGGACACGGCGAGGCAGGGCGGGACGCCGCTCGGCAACCTGCCGCCACGACCGGGCCAGGTGCGCGGCTATCAGCAGCTTGTCGATGCCGGCGGCCACGTCCTGTTCCGCTCCTCCGCCAACGTCACGTTGCCGGTCGACGCCCTCACTCGGGAAGTGGCGGCTCATCCGGGTCACCGTTTCTTCAGGGATGCCCGCGTGAACGGCCTGCACGTGCGCATCCTCGCCGAGCACATCGCACCCGGACGCGCCGTTCAGGTCGCCCAGCAGCTCACGGAAGTCGACACGCTGCTGCGCCGCCTGCGCCTGATCCTGGCGCTGCTCGACATCGGCGGCATCGCGCTGGCGGCGCTGCTCGGAAGGCTGGTCGCGGGCGCCGCTGTGCTGCCGCTGAAGCGCCTCACCCAGGCGACCGAGCACGTCGCGCTCACGCAGGATCTCAGCGGGCGGATCAAGTCCGTAGGCGTCGATGAGATCGGGCGCCTGGCGATGAGCTTCAACGCGATGCTCGACGCGCTCGAGCACTCGATGAGCGCGCTCGACGCGTCCGTCCACGCGCAGCGCCAGCTCGTGGCCGACGCCTCGCACGAGCTGCGCACGCCCGTCACCAGCCTGCGTACGAACATCGAGATCCTCCAGCAGGCGCAGGACATGGAGCCCGATGAACGCCGGCGCCTGCTCGCCGACGTGGTCGAGCAGATCGGCGAGCTGACGCTCTTGATGAACGATCTGATCGAACTCGCCCGCGGCGAGGAGCCCAGCACCGATACCGAGGACATCCGCTTCGACGTGCTCGTCGGCGACGTCGCCGACCGGACCCGTCGCCACTCGCCCGAGACCCCGCTGCTGCTCGAGCTCGCGCCGACGCTCCTCGCCGGCGTCCCCGCGCGCCTGGAGCGCGCCGTGGCGAACCTCATCGACAACGCGGTCAAGTACAGCCCGTCGGGCGAGCCGGTCGAGATCGTGCTGGCCGGCGAAGAGCTGACCGTGCGCGACCACGGCCCCGGCATCTCCGCGGAGGACCTCGCGCACGTGTTCGACCGCTTCTATCGCGGCGCCGAGTCGCGCGGGCGCCCCGGCTCGGGCCTCGGCCTGGCGATCGTGCGCCAGGTTGTCCGCCAGCACGGCGGGACCGTCACCGCCGAGCGCGCCCCGGGCGACGGGACGCTGATGCGGGTGCGCCTGCCCGGCGCCGAAACCGTCGTGCCGGAGGCTCCACCCGCGCACGCGGCGGGCTTGGGAGCGTTGTCTTCGTTTTAACACTGCGGGATACCATAGTTACACGTTATCTCTCTTTTGCAAACACCACCCCACGGATCGCGGTAGGGACGCCCGTTGCCGGGCGCCCCCCGCGCAGATCCCAGCGTGCGGGATTACCGCACTGGGCTCCTCCCTTGGGTTTTGGCGTTGAACCGCGCGTCGGGCCAGGGATGCTGGATGCGGGCGGGTGGGAGCCATC
>DATCFG010000104.1:0-3593 GCA_036509655.1 Solirubrobacteraceae bacterium
TCCGCGTCTCGACCTCAAGACAGTCGAAAATCGCCATAGCGCCGTGCGAGCGAATCAACGTCGGCTTCCAGATCGGAACGCAAGGCGAAATCTTTCCCACCTGGGACGTGTCCAACCGGCCAGCTCCGAAGGTCCTGAGGTTCGTCCGCGGCGGCTACGAGAACTCGAATAACGCCAACGGCACTACCACGCAGTATTTCCTTTACAAAGCCGTGGGAACGGGCCGCACGACGGTGAAGTTCTGCGAGTCGACTGCGTCACAGTCAGGATGCCTCGAGACCTACAAGCTGCAGGTGACCGTTCGGCGGGCGCGGCGGTAGCGACGCGGAAAGCGCGTGCCGCGCGCCTGACCGTCCGCGGTCGAGCTGTCACACAGGCATGGTCGATGCGAAGCGAATGACGCGCGCGGCCCGGTGCAGGCTTTTCTGCATCTGACTCCCCGCAGGGACTGATGGACGATCGCGTTCGCGTGAAAGCGCTGTCGCATCGCTGGCAGCGCGCGCGGCGCCTCGAGTGTCCGTAGGCGCCGGTTCTCGACTCTGGCCGAGACTAGGATCGGACTATGTTGACGGGCGCCGTTCTCATCGCCGCGACCAGCGCTGCTGCACGTCTGCGAGAACGCGGCGAGAGCGTCGCCGTTGCCGAGTCCTCCACGGGTGGGCTGATCGCGGCGGCGCTGGTCGCGCAGGACGGGGCGTCGCGTTACTTCCGTGGCGGCTTCGTCTTCTACACGCTTGAATCGATGGCGACGCAACTCGCCGACGCGTCCGACGTCGAGTTTGGCGAGCGCAGCGCGACCGAGCAGCGCGCGCGATGGGTTGCCGACTCCGCGCGAGCCCGGCTCGCAGCGGACTGGGGCGTCGGAGAGACCGGGGCGGCCGGGCCAAGACCCAACCGCTACGGGGATCCCGCGGGCCATAGTTGGGTCGCAGCAGCGGGGCCCGACGGGATCGTGTCCGCGCACGTGCTCACCGGCGACAGCGACCGTCTGGCGAACATGGAGGCCTTCGCCATCCGGGCACTCGGGCTGATCGCTCCGGCGTAGACACCCACGGCGGCCGACTCTGCGACGCCTCCTCCATCTCCAGCCGAATCAGGTCGCGAGCTCCGACCCGGGAGGCAGCCCGATCAGAGCGCAGACCGTCGCGCCGACCGCTGCATGGCTCCTCGCAGTTAGCGTTGGTGTGTGAGGACGTCAGTCGTCACGCGCCGGAGTCGCAGTCTCGGCCACGATCCCCCGTGTCCCCGGCTGTCCGGTTCTCGTCTGCCTAACGAGCGGTACTCTCCCTCAACCCTCATCGCCTTCCAAGTTGGTCAGGATCTGTCGGAGATACCGGTCGGGGGCGTCGAGGAACCCTCGCATCTGTCGCACGCCCTGCAGATCGTCATAGTCGGCAACGCTGATGCCGTGCTCGTCAAGCTCATAGATCCGGGCGGCCGGTGCGGCCAGCAGGATCGGCGAGTGGGTGGCGATGACGAACTGCGCACCGGACTCGGCGGCCCGTGCGACGACTGCGAGAAGCGCGAGGGCCCCAGTGACCGAGAGTGCTGCCTCTGGCTCGTCGAGCAGGAAGAGGCCGTCAGCGCCGAATCGATTGGCGGCGAGCGCTAGGAACGACTCGCCGTGCGATTGCGCGTGGAGCGGGACGTCGCCATATAGCGACAGATCAGGCGCGAACCGGTCACCGCTGTCGACGAACTGCGCAACGTTGAAGAAGCTCTCGGCTCGCAGGAAGTAGCCGTTTCGCGGCTTGGTAGCGCTCAGCACTGGCGCCAGCAACGGTGTACCCACATCATCGAGCACGTTGCGAGGCACCGCTGGCAGTTCACCGAGGCGTTCAAACTCACCGCCCTGCACGCCGAACCCGATCGCCGCCGCGATCGCCTCCAGAATCGTCGACTTGCCGCTCCCGTTATCGCCAGCGAGCAACGTCACCGACTGGCCGAGCTCGAGCCGCTCGATCGTCGCGACGGCCGGCACGCTGAACGGGAACCCGACATCCCACTTCAAGCGCTCGAGTCCGAGTACGTATGGGCCTGGCCCGAACCGTCGCGTATCCCTCGCTCTCGCCACCCGTCAACCGTAGCTACGCGGACGAGCCAGCAAAAAGGTCGACATCACCCCTGCCGCCGGGTCCGCGTCATGTCCACCAGCTCGTCCAGGGCTCCCGCAAAGGCAGCTGAAACCTGCAGCCCGTCCGAACCTGTCCGCTCAGCGTTCTTGGGTTCTCGCGGTGATCGCAACACCCGCCTCGTTGGAGGGACTTTGTAGGTCGTCTGAGCTTGGTGGTTGAGTAGCGCGCCGGTCGTCGCGAAGCCGAGCCCGAGGGCGAGGCGCGGCGGCGATCGGCGCGCTGCCCGGTCCGGAGCCCCGGGGCCCGGGATGTCCCTTGCTGGGAGACGGTGAACGGAGGCGTGTCATGGTGCGGTTCTCTGAGCGGATGGTCCCTGAGGTTGTGCAGGTGTTCTGGTCCGCGATCGCGCGGGGGGAGTTCATTACCGACGCGGCGGCTGAGGTGGGTACCTATCGAGTGAGAGGAGCTCGGTGGCTGCGAGCCGAGGGCGGGGTTCGTCCGCGCCGTGGCCGAAATCTGAAGGGTCGATGTTTGACGTTCGCTGAGCGGGAGGAGATCGCGTTGGGGCGTGCCGGCGGTGAGTCGATGCGCTCGATCGCCAGGCGGATGGGCCGCTGCCCGTCAACCATCAGTCGCGAGCTGGGCCGCAACGGCGATCGGGGTGGTGGGTATCGAGCGACGACGGCGCACGCGCAAGCGTATGTGCGCGCGAGCCGCCCCAAGCCGTCCAAGCTCGTGACCAATGTCGAGCTGCGCCGCAAGGTGGAGGAAGATCTCCGCAGGCGCTACTCGCCCGAGCAGATCGTCGGCCGGTTACGCCGCCAATTCCCTGACGATCCGGAGATGCGGGTGTCGCCCGAGACGATCTATCAATCGCTGTATGTCCAGTCCCGTGGCGCTTTGCGGCGCGATCTGACGAGGTGCCTGCGGACCGGCCGGGCGCTGCGGCGCTCTCGTCGCCAGCCTCATCAGCGCAAGAATCGGATCCCGGACATGATCAACATCACCGAGCGGCCCGCCGAGGCCGAGGACCGCGCGGTCCCCGGCCACTGGGAGGGCGATCTGATCCTCGGCAAGAACAACCTCTCAGCGATCGGGACCCTCGTGGAGCGGACCACTGGCTACACGATGCTGGTGCACCTCCCCGACGGCTATAAGACCGAGCAGGTCCGCGACGCGCTGACGAAGAAGATCCAGACGATCCCCGAGATCCTCAGAGCATCACTGACCTGGGACCAAGGCCCCGAGATGGGCGCCTGGAAAGAAGTGAGTGTCGCCGCCGACATCGCCATCTACTTCTGTGACCCCCACTCACCCTGGCAACGCGGCACCAGTGAGAACACCAACGGACTGCTGCGCCAGTACTTCCCCAAGGGCACCGACCTCTCAGTGCACAGTGCTGTCGACCTCGACTGGGTCGCCACCGAACTCAACGACCGACCCCGAAAACGCCTAGGCTTCGCTAAGCCGATCGAGGAGATCGGACCACTACTGTTGCGATGACCGCCTGAATCCGCC
>DATCFG010000105.1:0-8443 GCA_036509655.1 Solirubrobacteraceae bacterium
CTACTACATGATCCCGTTCGTGCTGGCCCTGCTCACCTGGGAGAGCCTCGGCGAGCGCCGGCGTCCCGCGGCGCTCGCGCTGTCGTGCACCGCGCTCGGGTGGGTGAGCTTCGCGTGGCTGCCCAACCACGTCTCGGCCGACGCCCAGGCGGCCTGCTTCCTCGCCTGGACCGTGCCGCTCATCGTCGGGCTTGCCCTGCGCCTGTACGCGCCGGAGCTGATGAGCCGGCTTACCCGCGGAGCCAGATCCGCGCGACTACTCCCCCCTCAGGAGATCACGGTCAGCTCCTTGGAGAGCCGCGTCAGCACCTCCTGACCGTCCGCGGTCACGACGACGAGGTCCTCGATCCGCACGCCCAGCCGCCCGGGCAGGTAGACGCCGGGCTCGACCGTCACGACGTTGCCGACAAGCAGCGGATCCTCGCTCGCCAGGCGCGAGAGACGCGGCCCCTCGTGGACCTCGAGCCCGACGCCGTGGCCGAGACCGTGGCCGAAGCGATCGCCCTCCCCCGCCGCCTCGATCAGATCGCGCGCGACCGCATCGACCTCTTTGCCGTTTGGGCCCGCGCGGACCGCGGCGAGCGCCTGCTCTTGGGCCGCGAGCACGAGCGCGTAGATCTCGCGAGCTCGCTCGGAGATCCGCTCGCCGGTCGCATACGTGCGCGTGCAGTCCGAGCAATAGCCCTCGTGCAGCGCGCCCCAGTCGATCGTCACCAGCGCGTCCTTGCGGATCTCTCGCGCGCGCGCCTCGGCGTGCGGCAACGCGCCGTGCGCGCCGGCGGCGACGATCGAGGGAAAGCTCGGACCCTCGGCGCCGAGGCGGCGCATGCGCAGCTCCAGCTCGATCGCCACGTCGCGCTCTGAGCGGCCGACGACGCCGGCTGCGAGCGTTTCCCGCAACGCCTCGTCGGCCAGCCGGCTCGCGGCGCGGATGCGGTCTATCTCATTCGCGTCCTTGACCGCGCGCAGCCCCTCGACGAGACCCGCACAGGGGACGAGCTCCCACCCCTGCTCGCCGAGCAGCTCGACCAGGCGCTCGTGCTGCTTGACGGTGAGGCTCGCGTCGTCGAACCCCAGGCGCTTTTTCGTGGCCTCCCCGGACGAGCTGAGCACCTCGACCAAACCCTCGAACATGTCGCCCGCGACGATCTCGCGCTCGAACGCCTCCGGCACCTGCGCGGCCGACTGGGTGGCGTAGCGAAAGTCGGTGAGAAATCGGTGCGTGTTGGCTCTGTCGGCGTAGATCAGGGCCAGCCCGTTCGTGCCCGTGAAGCCCGTCAGGTAACGCACGTTGACAGGGGTGGCGACGAGCAGCACGTCGACCTCGTGCTCGCGCAGCTCGTCCGCGAGACGCTCCGCGCGCTCGCCGTCGGCTGCTGCCATCAGGCGTCGCCCTTGTCGAGGTGCCGGCGGAGCTGTGAGAGAGCCTCGAGGTAGCCGTCCGGTCCGCGTCCAGAGATCGTCGAGAAGCACAGGTCTCCGATCACCGAGAACCGTCGCCACTCCTCACGGTTCTGGATGTCGGATAGATGGATCTCCAGCGCCGGCACGCCGACTATCTCGAGCGCGTCGCGGATCGCCCAGGCGTAGTGCGTCCAAGAGCCGGGATTGAGCAGGATTGCGTCGGTGTTGCCGCGCAGGGAGTGCAGATGCTCGATGAACTCGCCTTCGTGGTTTGTGTGGAAGAAACCCACACGTAGACCCAACACGCTCGCTGCCTGGCCGATCTGTCGCTCGAGCTCGGGCAGTGTCAGCGTGCCGTAGAGCAATGGGTCGCGGTGGCCCAGCTGATCGAGGTTGACGCCGTGCATCACCTCGAGGCGCCACTCATTCATATGAACAACTCTCGCACGGCGGCGCGCAACTCCGCGTCGGCGACCTCTTGGCCTGTCACCACGTCACCGGGCGTGCGGACGAGCACAAACGGGACGTTAGCCGCCACGCGCTTCTTGTCGTGCGCGGTCGCCGCGACGATCTCCTCGACGCCGACACCGGCGCCGTCGAGCGTGACGGGCAGCCCGTGCGCGCGCAGCAGCTCGCGTACCTGCGTGCGCAGGTCGTCGCGCCCGGAGAGGCGCAGCACGGCGAGCAGTCCGAGGCCGACGGCCTCGCCGTGGCGGTATTGGGAATAACCGGTCGCGGTCTCGATCGCGTGGCCGATGGTGTGGCCGAGGTTCAGGACCTGCCGGCGGCCGGCGTCGCGCTCGTCGGCGGCGACGAGCGCGAGCTTCGTGCGCGCGCAGTCGAGGATCGTGCGCTCGTCCACCTCGCCGCCCGCCGCCACCCGCTCCCAGAGATCCCCGCCGGCGATCAGCGCGGTCTTCAGCACCTCGACCCAGCCGGCGGCGAGCTCCTCGGCGGGCAGCGTCTGGAGCAGGTCGGGATCGACGAGCACCCCGGCCGGCTGGTGGTAGGCGCCGACGTAGTTCTTCGCCGCGGGCAGGTCGACGCCGGTCTTGCCGCCATAGGCGGAGTCGACCTGCGCGACGAGCGTCGTGGGGACCTGGACGACCGGCACGCCGCGCTGGTAGGTGGCGGCGCAGAAACCGGCGAGGTCGCCGACGACGCCGCCGCCGAGCGCGACCACGTGGTCGGCGCGGGTCATGCCCGCGTCCACGAGCTGCGTCCAGACCCGCTCGGCGCTCGCGAGCGTCTTGTGCCGCTCGCCGGGCGAGATGCTCACGACCGCGCCCAGCTCGCCGAGCCGCGTGGCGTAGAGCGCGGCGACCGTCTCGTCGCTGACGCAGAACGGACGTGAGGAGCTTCGGTCCATCGGCCAGATGTGATCCAGCACCCCCGCACTGTCGGCCGACAGCAGGCCGCGCCCGACCAGCACCGGATACTGACCGGAGGCCGACTCGGCCCACAGCAGGTGTGCATCGGCCACCTCGTCGTACATCCCGCGCCGCCGCGAGTACAACGCCTCGAAGGCACCGCGGTCGCGCGCCAGCGGGCGGTCGGCGCCGTCGCCGCGATGTACGCGCTCCCACGCAACCTCCGGCGCGACCTCGATCAGCGCGGTCGTGTGTCCTGTAAGCGCCGCGCGCACGCGCGCGGAGAGCACACTGCCGCCGCCGAGCGCGATCACGTCGCGGGCGTCGGCGCTCTCCAGCAGCCCGCACATGACCTCCTCCTCCACCGCGCGAAACGCCTGCTCCCCGTGAAGCTCGAACTCATGAGCTACGGAGTGCCCGAAGCGCTCCACCAGCAGCGCGTCGCCGTCGATCGGCGTGCGTCCGCGCCCCTTCGCCAACCGGCCGGCGAGCGTCGACTTGCCGGCGCCCATGAAGCCGATCAGGACTAACGCCACCCGATCCTCTCGCTATAGGAGCCGACGGCCTGCAACACGTCGTCGATGTGGTCGCCGCCGAACTTCTCCCGGTAGGCGTCGGCGAGCACGAGCGCGACCATCGCCTCCCCGACGACACCGGCGGCGGGAACGGTGCAGGAGTCGGTGCGCTCGCGCAGCGCCTGCGCCGGCTCGTGCGTGGCGGTGTCGACCGAGCGCAGCGGCTTGGTGAGCGTCGGCAGCGGCTTCATCGCGCCGCGCACGATCAGCGGCTCTCCCGTCGTCATTCCCCCCTCCAAGCCGCCGGAGCGGTTGGTCTCGCGGTAGTAACCGCGCGTCTCGGAGTAGAAGATCTCGTCGTGGGCACGGGAGCCCGGCACGCCGGCGACCGCGAAGCCGTCGCCGATCGCGGCGCCCTTGATCGCCTGGATCGAGCAGATCGCCATCGCCAGGCGCCCGTCGAGGCGCTGCTCCCAGGAGATGTGCGAGCCGAGCCCGGGGAGCAACCCGAAGGCCTGCACCTCGAACACGCCGCCGAGCGACTCGTTGGCCTTGCGCAGCGCGTCGATCTCGCGCACCATCGCCTTGCTCGCCTCCGCGTCGAGGCAGCGCACGGGCGAGCTGTCGACCGCCGCGAAGTCCTCGGCCGCGAGCGGACGCTCCCAGGCCGGGGCGTGGACGGAGGCGATCTGGATCACGTGCGAGTAGACCTCGACGCCGAGCGCGCGCAGAAACGCCTTGCAGAGCGCCCCGCCCGCCACGCGCGCGGCGGTCTCGCGGGCGGAGGCTCGCTCGAGGATGTTGCGCACGTCGGTCTGCTTGTACTTCTGCGTGCCGACGAGGTCGGCATGGCCGGGCCGCGGCAGGTGGACCTCCGCGATCGGGTGGCCGGGATCCGGATCCGGTACCGGCCAGGGGCTCATCCGCTCCTCCCAATTGGCGTAGTCGCGGTTGGCGACCTGCAACGCGATCGGGCCGCCGAGCGTGCGCCCGTGGCGGACGCCGGCCGTGACCTCGGCCGCGTCGCGCTCGATCTTCATGCGGCCGCCGCGGCCGTGACCGAGCTGGCGGCGCGCCATGTCCCCGTTGAGGTCCTCGGGACGCAGCGCCAGGCCCGCGGGCAGGCCCTCGACGATGCAGGTCAGGCCGGGGCCGTGCGACTCGCCGGCGGTTATCAAGCGGAGCGCCATCTGCGCCCTAGCTTATTTGCTGGCGGCTCAGCGTCCGTGGTGGAGCGCTGCATGGGCGCGCGCGGCGAACGCCGGGTGCGCGGCGAACACGAAGCCGCCGCCCCAGGGGGAGTAGCGCAGCTCCGACAGCTTCGGCGCCCGGCGCGCGAGTTCGCGCGCGGCCTTGGCCTGGGCGCGGAAGGCGTCGCGGACGCGGGCGGTCGAGGCGGTGCTCGTGGTCTTGTCGATGCTCACGAGCTTCAGTTCGTAGGTGACCGTGCTGCCGTCTGCTTCGACGAATTCGAGCGTCTCCGCCTGCCCGACCTGCAGGTCGATCGCCTGGCACTGCGTCGCGCTCGGCCGGCAGCTGGCGCTGCCGTGCAGGATCGCCGCACCGGCGAGCCCGAACAGCGCTTCTTTGCCGGTGCGCAGCACGACGCCGAGGAACACGAGCCGCGGGTTGGTCTTGCCGGGGAGTGGTTCGTCGAGCGCCATGTCCTTGTAGGTCTTCAGCAGGGCGGGCTGCGCAGGCGTGCCTTCGACCACGACCGGCACGACGCCGAGCTGTGCGGTCACGTGGTAGTGGACGTACACCTTGGGCTTCGCGGGCGTCGTTTCCTTCGGCGTCGTGGGAGTCGTGCCGCCGGAGCTCGGGGCGGAGGGAGTCGACCCAGCCGAAGGCGTGGTCGAGGGGCTGGAGGCAGATGAAGTTGTGCTCGACTTCGTGCTCGCGGATGACGCTTTCTTCGCTTCCGGCAGCGGCGTGAACGGGTTGTGGGCGACACCGTGATGCTGCTTGGACGTGCCTTCCGTGGTCTCCGAGACCGGCTGGTTGGGGTTCGCGGGCGCTTGGCTCACCGCTATGTCTCCGACCGCGGCAGACGCGCCGGTGGGAGCGGACGCCGATACCGGTCCCCCCCGCCCCGGCGCGGACGAGGAGCCGCCGCCGAGCACGGCGTAAGCCACCGCGGCCACCAGGAGGACGCCGAGCACGATCAGGAACGGCAGCAGGCGCTTGCCGAACAGGTCCTCCTTCAACCCGGAGAAGAAGTCGCTGACGGCGCTCACCGTGTCGCTCCGATCACAGCGGGGGTGGCCGGGCTCGACGAGGCCGAGCCGGAGGTCGTCTGCGCGCCGGTCGGCGACGTCGCCGTCGCCGTGCTCGCGGCCTGGCTCGCGGGGAGCACGTACGCGGTCGCGGTGATCGTCCCCGTCAGCTGACCGCTGGACTTACCGGAGCCGGAGGCGGCGCCGGGGGCCAGCTGGACGCCCTGGATCGTCAGCAGACGGCCGCTGACCCGCAGGGCGCCGGCGCTCGTGCGCAGGGTGAAATGGTTGAGCTGCTGGAAGAGGTCGTAGAGGTTGAAGAAGCTGCCGTTGAACACGAACGTGAACGGCATCGCGGTGAAGCCGGCTGAGGCCGCCGCGGGCGCCGCGCTCGAACTCGAGCTGGAGCCGCCGGCGCTGCCGCCGGAGGCGATCGAGGTGAATTCGACCTGCTTCTCGTTCGTCGCCTGGGCCAGCTGGACGATCAGCGAGGGCACTTCCTGGCCGGTCGGGACGGCTTTGCCGAGGTTGACGAGCGAGGCGTACTCCGTCGGGTAGCCGGCCTCCGCGCTGCGGGCCGCGTTGACTTCGCTTTCGGCGCTCGTCAGCTGCGACTGCGCGGTGCTGACTTCGGCGCCGATCTTCGACGCCTTTTCGCGCTCGGGCGCGACGACGAGCAGCCAGGCGGCGGCGACCACGACCAGCGCGGTGAGCACGACGATCACGATGCGATCTCTACCGGTCATCGTGGCGCTCCTGTCGATGTCGTGGGTGTACCCGTTGTAGGTGTCAGCGCGGTCGGCGTCGCGCTCGAAGAGCTAGTCGCGGATGCGGCCGGCAGCGGGTCGAACGTGATCTGCATCGCGAACGTCGCCCCCGCGCAGCCGCCGCTGCCACCGCTGCTGCTACTACCGGTGCCCTTGGCAGCCTGCGTCGAGCTCTGCAGCGTCACTTCCTTGACCCCGTCGATCAGCCGCAGCCGGTCGAGCGTCAGCGCGACCATCGACTGGCTCGTCGCGCAGCCGGCGAGGGTAAATGTGGGGACGCTGCCGGCCGGCGTCGCCGAGGACACGCTCGCGCTCGACGCCGTCGCGGCGCCTGAGCTGCCCGCGGCCGGTGTCGCCGCGCCGGTCGCGGCGGCTTTGCCGCTCGCGCCCGCGGCCGTGGCGGCGCCGGCGGAGGTCGAGCCCGTGCTCGCGCCGATCGTGCCCGTCAGCGAGGTCAGCGCGACCTGCCCGGGGGGCAGCACGCGGCCGAGTTCGTGGAAGGCGTGAGCCCAGTCGAAGCGCGAGCCGACGAGCTGGTCGACCGCCTGCACGCGCTGTTCGTGCAACGTCTTGAAGCTGACGTACGGCGCCAGCTTGGCGGCCTGCGCCTGGGCGACCTGCGCCTGCGCGTTCAAGGTCGCGACCTTGCTTGTTTCACTGGAGATCTGGCGGCTCGCCTGGCCGTAGAGCAGCGCGAAGATCGCGAGCACGCCGAGCAGCCCGAGCACGACGAACGCGCTGCCGCCGGACTTGCCGGCGCCAACACCGCCGCCGCCGCGCTCGTCGGCCGGGATCAGGTTGAAGGCCCTCATCGGGGCGCCTCCTCGACGGCGAGGCCGGCGGCGATCGCGAGGCGATGCGCGGAGATCCCGCCGAGCTGCTGCTCGTCCGAGTACACCGACTCGCGCTCGACCTCGATGCCGAGCTGCTCCTGGAGCGCCTCGGCAAAGCCGGGAAGATCGAGCGCGGCGCCGCTCAGCACGACGCGCGCGACCTCGCCGCCGCCCTCCTGGGAGCGGTGGAAGTCGAGCGAGTTGCGCACCTCGCCGGCGATTTCACGGATGCCGCTCTCGAGCACCGCGCGCACCTCGACGTCGTGAGCCTCCTCGACGATCGCGGTGGGCGCCTCGGGCTCGACCAGGCTGTGCGGCTCCGGGTCCGGCTCGAGCTCTGCTTCGGCTTCGGCGACGACGGACTGCGCGACCGGCTCGGGCGCGGGGGACAGAGTCAGGTCGGCCGCGGCGAGCAGCGCGCGGGCTTCGACGATCGGGATCGAGCGTCGCTCGGCGAGCTGGCTCGCCATCGCCTCGATGCCGCCGCCGACGACGCGCGTGAAGCGGCACAGCGTCCCTTCGGCGATCGCCATGTTCGTCAGCCCGTCGACGTTCAGGTACAGCACGCGACCGTCGTGCTCGGGATCGGGCCGGTACAGCGAGCGGATCAGCGCGAACGCCGACAAATCGATGCCCTCCGGGCGCAGGCCGGCGTCGCGCACCGCCGCGAGCAGCCGCTGGATCATGTCGCGCTGGGCCGCCACGAGCACGACGCGCTGGCGCGGGCCCGCGGGCGTCTCGAGGATCCCGAGCGCGTGGAAGTCGAGCACCGCGTTTGAGAGCGGCATCGGCACCTCCTCCTGCGCCTGGAAGCGCACGGCAGCCTCGATCTCCTTGCGGTCGTCGACGGGAGGCAGGTCGAGCGTGCGCAGCACCGTGCGCTGGTTGGCGACGCCGAGGCGCACGCGCCGGTCGAGGCCGGCGTCCCTGAAGAGGTCACGCAGCGTCTGGGCGAGCACGCCCTCGTCGAGCACCTCGCCCTCGCGGACGATGTCCGCCGGCAGCGCCGCCTCGGCGGCGTGCTTGACCACGATCGCGCCGTTGACGTGCGCCTGCACGGCGGCGACGTGGCCGGGCTGGATGTCCAGGCCGACGACGTCCGCGCCGCCGCGGCGGCCGAGCTTGATGTTGAAGTTGAGGTTGGGGGCTTGCATCTGGAGTGGTGATGCTGAGAGAAGTTGGACGCTTCAGATGAAGCGGGCCGGACCGCCCGCACGGGGGGTATCGGCGGCAGGGAGGCGGCGCTTTAGTGGAGAAAGTTGTTGACGTACAACTGAACGATGTCTTCGCCGACAAACACGGCCACGAGCGCGCCAAAAGCGAGGAACGGCCCGAACG
>DATCFG010000106.1:0-5418 GCA_036509655.1 Solirubrobacteraceae bacterium
GCTGCCCCCGCGAGCGCTGCGGCTTGTGCGCGCCTGGGCCAAGCTGCATGCCGACGAGCTGCTTGCTGACTGGGAGCGCGTCGTCAACAGAGAACCCCTGGAGCCGATCGCGCCATTGCTCTAGAATGCGCCCATGACTCAACCCATTGACAATATCTTTCCCGGCAAGCTCGTTGACGTCACCGGGGTCGAGGTCATCGGCGACCACAAGCTGCGCCTCACGTTCAAGGACGGGATCGTCGGCGATGTCAGCTTCGCCGACGAAGAGTGGTTCAACATGTCTGAGCCGCTCGCCGATCCCAGCTTCTTCGCCCAGGTCCGCGTCGACCCGGAGGGCGGCACCGTCGTCTGGCCCAACGGCTACGACATGGCGCCCGAGCCGCTCTACGAAGAAGCCTGCGCAAACCGGGTCAGCGACCCGGATCACGTCGCCGCCTGAAAACATTCCGGCCGGCTTGGCTGAAAACTTGAAAAGCAGTGGACGCCGCGGCCCCGGGAAAGGGCCACGGCGCCCGGCACTGCCAGGCCCCACGCGTGAGGGGACACGCGACGGGACCTCTGCGAGCGTCACCGGAGAGGGTGTGGTGGCGCTCGGACAAGCCCCGCGGGCGCCGACGGCGAACTCATCCAACCGTGCGGCGACGATTCCCCGACCCTCGATCCCGAATTGCGGCACTCCCACTCCCCTCTCCAAACAGATCAATCCACCGATTGTCCGGTGGCGAATCACACTATGCAGCCAATCCCCGTTCACGGTAAGGCATGGCTTGAGCATTCAAGGCTTGTAGTAAAGATGGCCCAAGGCTTGTAGTAGTTTTGGCCTGATTGGATACCCCTGGCTGTCGCTGCCGGCTCGGGGGGATGGTGTAGTGTCCGACATGTAATGAGAGGGCAGGGGATCACGAGCGGCGTCGGGGGCGGGGCGGTCTTGAAGCCGATGACCTCACAGGTCAACTGGGCGCTGCTCGGCCTACTGCTGGCGCGGCCCGGCTACGGCTACCAGCTGATGAAGCGCTTCGAAGCGGCCTACGGCGACGTGCTCCAGCTGGGCAGCGAGTCGCATGTCTACACCGCCCTGAACGAGCTCAGCCGCCGCGGCCTGATCGAGGAGGTCACCGACGCGCCCGCCGCGCAGACGGGCACCAACCGCCAGCCCAAGGTCCGCTACCGGGCCACCGCCGCGGGGGCGGAGGCCTACCGCGAGCGCATGTTCGAACAGGCCGGCGCCGACCGGCGCCAGTCGCGGCTGTTCGTGCGCCAGCTCGCCGCGATGGAGCACGAGCCGCGGGTGGCGCTCGAGATCCTCGCGCGCTACGAGCAGGCATGTCTGGCGGAGGCTCGGCGCAAGCCCGCCGGCTCTGAGCAGTTGCTCGACCGGCTGCTCGCGGTCGAGAGCCGCCTGGCGATGGAGTCGAGGCTGCCGTGGGTGGAGTACGCGCGCGGCCTGTTCAGCGCCCTGGCGGAAGAGTCCGAAGATGGCCCTGCTCGAGCTTGACCACGTCGGTAAGCGCTTCGGCCGCGGAGCGGGGGAGCGGATCGCGCTGCACGACGTGACGCTCGAGCTGGAGGCGGGCGAACTCGTGAGCGTGTGGGGCCGGCGGCGCTCCGGGCGCTCGACGCTGCTGCGCGTGGCGGCCGGGATCGAGCGCCCCGACGAGGGTGTCGTGCGGATCGAAGGGCGCGATCTGAGCGACGCTCGCTCGACGCGGCTGCGCGCCCAGGCCCGCTTCTGCCGCAGAACCTTCCGCTCGGCGGAAGGCGCCACGGTGCTCGAGCAGCTGATGACCGGCCAGCTCACACGCGGCGCGTCGCTGGATCGGGCGCGCGCGCAAGCGCGGGGCGCGCTGGCGCGCGTCGGCGCCCAGCACTCGGCGCCGCTGCGGCCCGGCGAGATGGACGGCGCGGAAGCCACCCGCGTGGCGATCGCCCGCGCGATCGTGGGCGCGCCGAAGCTGCTCGTGATCGACGAGCCCACGCTCGGCCTCGACCTGTCCGTGCGCGACGAGATCCTCGCGCTGCTGCGCGGTCTCGCCGACGAAGGCATCGCCGTCCTCTACAGCGCCACCGACACCTCCGCCCTGACCGGCTCAGACCGCGCGCTGGCGCTCGCGCAGGGCAGCCTCGGCGGCGAGCTGAGCGCCCCCGAGCTGGCACCGGTGGTTCCGCTGCACCGCGTCGCGGCCGCCTCCGCCGGCGCGTGAGCCGGACCGTGCCCCGGCCGGCGGTCGATGGTCGCGTGCATGCTTGAGCTCGAGGACGTCGTCAAGAGCTATCGCGCCGGCGGCGAGGACGTGCGCGCCGTCGACCGCATCAGCCTGCACCTGCGGGCCGGCGAGATGGTCGCGCTGCACGGACCCAGCGGCTCGGGCAAGACCACGCTGCTGCTGCTCGCGGCCGCGCTGCTCGCCCCCGAGCGGGGCACGATCCGCTTTCGGGGACGCGACCTCGCCTCGTTCTCTCAAGGAGAGAGCAGCGAGTACCTGCTGCGCGACGTCGGCTTCGTCTACCAGCACTTCCGCCTGATGCCCCGCGTCTCGGCCCTGGAGAACGCCTCCCGGAAGCTCTTGATGAGCGGCGTTCCGATGCGCGAGGCCCGTGCGCGCGCCACGCCCTGGCTACAGCGGGTGGGGCTCGGCGACCGCCTGGACCGTCCGCCCGAGCGACTCTCAGGCGGCGAGCGCCAGCGCGTGGCGATCGCGCGCGTGCTCGCCGCCGAGCCCACGCTGATCCTCGCCGACGAGCCCACCGGCAACCTCGACAGCGCCCGCAGCCGCGAGATCGTGGAGCTGCTGGGATCGATCGCGCGCGAGCGCCGGGCGGCGGTGCTGCTCGTCACGCACGACCTCGACGCCGCGGCGCTCGCCGACCGCAGCCTGACGTTGCGCGACGGCAAGCTCTGCTGATGCGCCCCCACGTCCTGATCTACCTCTACCGCAACCGGCTGCGCGTGCACACCGCGCAGGAGCTCTTGGCCGGCGTGGGGGTGGCGGTCGCGGTCGCGCTCGTGCTCGCCACGCTCGTCGCCAACGAGAGCATCGCCGGCTCCGCAACCGAAGTGGTGCGCGCGGCGGCCGGCAAGGCGACGCTGCAACTGGAAGCCCGCGGCCCCGACGGCGTGCCGGGGCAGCTCTTCGAAGCGGTCGAGGAACTCCCCGGCGTCAAGCGCGCCGCGCCGCTCTTGGAACAGACGGCGACGATGACGGCGCAGAACGGCCGCGGCGCGACCGTCACGATCATCGGCACGACGGTCGGCCTCGCCACGATCGACGGCCTCGCGCGCACGCTCCCGCTCGCGACGCTCGCGCCGGGCGGCATCGGCCTCAGCGCCACGACCGCGCGGGCGATCGGCCTGGGCGCGGGGCAGCGGGTGACGGTGATGCTGCGCGGCGTCGCGAGCGGGCTGAACGTGTCGGACGTGCTCGGCCCGGAAACGTTCGGCGCGCTCGCGCGCGCCACGGTGGCGGTGATGCCGCTGGGCGACCTGCAACGGCTGGCGGGCCTGCCCGATCGCGTCTCGCGCGTGCTCGTGGAGGTCGACCGCGGACACGAAACAGAAGTCCGCAAGGGCCTCGATCGGCTGGCGGGCAGCCGACTGGACGTGACGGCGGCCGACCGCGATCTCGCGCTGCTGAGAGCGGCGCTGCGCCCAAGCGGGCAGGCGAGCGACCTGTTCGCGGCGATCAGCGCGCTGCTGGGGTTCCTGTTCGCGTTCAACGCGCTGCTCTTGACCGTGCCCGATCGACGCCAGGCGATCGCCGACCTGCGCGTGGACGGCACCGGGCGGGGGGCGATCGTCCAGATGGTCATCTCGCAGGGACTCTTGCTGGGGATCGCCGCGTCGCTCGCCGGCCTGCTCGGCGGTTGGGCGCTGTCCGGCGCGTTTCACCAGTCCCCCGGCTACCTGTCGCGCTCGTTCACGCTCGGCTCGAGCACCGTGATCGGGCTCGCCCCGGTGCTGCTGGCGCTCGCCTGCGGCCTGTTGGCGGCCTGCTTGGCGTCGATCGTGCCGTTGCTCGACCTGCGCGCGGGACGGGCGCTCGACGCCGCCTACGGCGAGGACGGCGCTCCGGGCAACGCCCTCGGCCAGACGGTGCGACGGCGCGCCGCGCTCGGCGCGGCGCTGCTGCTGGCGCTGGCCAGCGCGCTGTTCGTGCTCGTGCCCTCCGCCGCGATCGAGGTGTGCGTGCTGCTGGCGCTCGCGACGATGCTGGCGGTGCCGCCGGCGCTCGCGGGCGTGCTGCGCCTGGCCGGCGCCGCTGCCGCGCGCTATCGCGGGCTCGCGCTCACCTCCGCGGCGCTCACGTCCCTGCGCGCCACCACGCTCAGCTCGCTGGCGCTGGCCGCCACCGGAGCGGTGGCGCTGTTCGGCAGCGTGGCACTGGGCGGCTCGCGCGCGGACCTGCTGCGCGGGATCGACAGCTACACCTCCCACTACGTTGCCGGCGCGGACATCTGGGTCGTGGACCCGCACGACAACCAGGCGATCGACGATTTCACCGCCGCCGACCACGCGGCCGCGATCGCGGCACTGCCGGGCGTGAGCGGCGTACGCGTCTTCCAGGGCAGCTTCGTGAACCTCGGCGAGCGGCGCCTGTGGGTGATCGCGTGGCCGCGGGGCACGCCGCTGACGCTGTTGAGCGGGCAGCTCGTCTCAGGTCAGGCGGCCGCGGCGCGGTCGCGGATCGAACGGGGCGGCTGGATCGCGGTCTCGGCGCAGGTGGCCGCGGAACACCACGTCGGAGTCGGAGGCACGCTCACGCTCGCGACCCCCACGGGCTACATTCCTTACAGGGTCGCGGCCACGACCAGCAACTTCGGCTGGACCCCCGGAGCGATCGTGATGAACACCGCCGACTACAGCCGCGCCTGGGGCACGAGCGCGCCGAGCGCGCTCGGCGTCGAGCTCGACGGCGGCGCCTCCTCCGCGACGGTACGGGGCGAGATCGTGCGCGCGCTGACGGTGGCCGGGGGCGGACGGGCGGGGACTCAAAACGGCCTCGAAGTGCAGTCCGCGGCGCAGCGCGAACAGCAGATCGACTCCTCCGCCAGCGAAGGGCTCGGTCAACTCGGAGACATCGCCACGCTGCTCGTGGCGGCCGCGATCCTCGCGCTGACCGCGGCGATGGGCTCGAGCATCTGGCAGCGCCGCGCCGCCCTGGCGGGGCTGCGCCTGGAAGGCACGACGCCCGCGCGGCTGCGCCGGATGCTGGCGATCGAAGTCGCGCTGATGCTGAGCGCCGGCTGCCTGACCGGCGCCGTCCTCGGGGTCTACGGTCAGCTCGTGATCGACAGCTATCTGAAGCACGTGACCGGCTTTCCGGTCGCCGGCTTCGCCACCGGCGCCCGGCCGCTGGAGATCTTCGTGGCCGTGATCGCGTGCGTGCTCGCGCTGACCGCGATCCCCGCATGGTTTGCCTC
>DATCFG010000107.1:0-3423 GCA_036509655.1 Solirubrobacteraceae bacterium
CAACCCAACCCCAACCCCAACCCCAACCCCAAACCGAAAGAGGAGCCCCCATGAGACTCACCAACCCCCTCCACTTGCCAGAGACCGATACCCCTCTCGCGCGCGCCCGCGCGGTGCTGCTGCTCGCCGGCGTGTGCTTCCTCGCGGGAGCGCCCGTCGCGCAGGCCGCGGTTGAAGCTCCCGCGCGGTCGATCCAGCGGGGCAGCTCCCCGCAGACCGGCGTCGGCCGCGCCACGCCGCAGGGGGTGACGGCCGAAAAAACCGGCACCTCGCTCGAATCGGCCGCCGCGAAAGCCGGCGACACGGCGCGTACCGTCGCGATGAGCCTGATCGGGCTCGCGCTGGCGATCGCCTCGATCGTGCTCGCCTTCCGCCGCGACTTCAAGGAGGCGGCGGGCGTGTTCGCGGTGGGGATCGTCGCCGTGCTGCTCGCGACCCCGGCCGGCTTGAGCCTGCTGCAGGACACGGTCACGCGGCTGTTCGGATCCTGAGACGAGCATGGCGATGCGACCACCGAAGAAAACGATGCGCGGGTCGAAGAGAACGATGCGAGCGTCGGGCATGAAACCGCGATCGTGATCGAGATCCGCTCCTACCGCGCCGTGTTCGACCTCGAGCGGCGCATCTACCGCATCGACCAGCTGCGGTTGAACCCGGGTGGGATCCCGGTGCGGGGCGTCGTCTACTTCCTCGCGATCCTGCTGGCGATGCTGATCGCCGGCAGCCTGCCTTTGGTGGGGGCGGCGGTCGGGGCGCTGCCCTGGTATCTGCGCGATCTCGCGCTGCCGGTCGCGAGCGCGACCGTGCTGAGCGTGATCCGAATCGAGGGCCGGCCGTTTCACCTGGCGGCGTATGCGCTGCTGCGCTACCGGGCGGGGCCGCGAAGCTTCGCCGGCGTACGTCCCTGCGATGCGCCCGGCGCGCGCTGGCGTCCGGAGGAGATCCTGCTGCTGCCGGACGGCTCCGACTGTGAGATGCGGCGATTGCGCTACACCGGGCCGGGCGCGGTGCTCGTCACCACTGCGCACGAGCGAAGCGAGCGCCACGGCGCGCTCGGTCTCCTCGGGCCCGCCCGGCTGACGCTGCGCGAACTGCCCGGCCGGCCGGCCCCCGCGCAGGGGCAGGTGCTGGAGCTCGCGCGCAACGTCGAGCTGCGGGTCGGTGCAGGGCGGTGAAGCCGCCGATCGGCTTCGTGTACGGGAACTGCGTGTTCGCCGACGCGCTCGACGACGGCTGGGCCGCGTTCGCGGTCCAGACCGAGTCCTACGAATGGCTGTCCCAGGACGGCAAGCGCGCGCGGTTTCTCGCGCTGCTCGGTGCGCTCGAGGCGATCGAGGCCGACGTGCAGATCCTGCGCGTCGGACGGCGCTGGGACCTGGGGCGCTACGCGCGCGAGCTGGAAGAGGACGGGTACGGCACGCCTCACGCCCGCGCGCGACGACGCTACGCCGAAGAGCACGAGGAGTACCTGGGCGAAATCGGCGCGGCGCGGCCGGAGGTGTTCCTGATCGTCAGCCTGCGCGAGCCCGAGCGCGACGTCGCCACGTACGTCTCGCGTGCCGCCGAGCGCCATCCGCGCGAGTGGCTCCAGGAGATCAGGCGCGCCCTCTCGGTGCGGGACCGGCGCGTGATGAAGGTCGCCGAGCTCGAGCGCGCGCGGGTGCGCGCCGACCAGGCCCACGCGCGCCTGGCCGACTACCTGCCGGTCCGCCAGGCGCGCGGGGTCGAGTTGCAGTGGCTCGTGCGAAGAGCCTTCTGCCGGGGCCTCGGCGAACCGGAGATCGACGGGCTGCACGAGCCGCGCGCGCTCGTGTTCGAGCGCAACGGCGAGGCGACGCTGGCGCCGCTGGAGGGCGACGTGATGCGCTGGCTGGACGGCTACGTCGAGCATCGCGGTCGCGCGCTGCGAATCGAGTCGGAGACCGGCACGAGCTGGCAGGCGCAGCTCGTGCTGGGGGCGCTGCCCGAGCAGGCGCAGTTCCCGGGCGCGCGCGTGGAGCTGATGTTCGCCCCGCCGGAGTCGCTGCCGTTCGGCGTCGACTTATCTCTGAACGCGCGCTTCCTGCCGAACGGCCTGGCGCTGCGGATCGCGCGGCGGCGGATCCAGGACGCCGACCAGATCGTGCGCGCGGAGTCAGACGGCGAGCAGGGGGTCTCAGACCTCGGTTACCAGCGCACGCAGGAGGCGCGCGACCTGCTCGGCTATCTGCAGTCCTCGAGCCGCCCGCCGCTCTTGCGCGCGACGCTCGTGGTCGCGATCGGAGCCGAGGACGAGGAGCAGCTCGAGGAGCGCGTGGAGATGACGCGGCGCGCCTACGGCGAGATCCGCCTGCACCGGCCGCTCGGCGATCAGCTGCCGCTGTTCCTGCAGCACCTGCCGGGCCAGCGCACGAAGGTCGCCGGCTACGACGACACGCTCACGCCCGAGCAGATCGCGGCGATGATGCCGACCGGCTCCCACGAGGCGGGCTCGCGTGCGGGCTTCTACCTCGGGCACACGCTCACCGGATCGCGCCAGCCGGTCCGCTTCAACCTCAGCGAGGGTTCGGAGAGCGATCGCAACACGACGATCCTCAGCGTCGGCGCGCTCGGCTCGGGCAAGACGACGCTCGACCAGAAGCTCAAGTACGAGGGCTTCCTGCAGGGCGCGCGGATCATCGACTGCGACCCGAAGGGCGACCACCGCTTCCACCTGCTCGAGGAGGTCGCGCCGCATACGGAGTGCGTCACGTTGAAGCCCGATCCGGCGCTGCGCGGCGTGCTCGACCCGCTCCGCGTGGCGCCCGAGCACCTGCGCCAGGACGCGGCCGTCTCGTTCCTTCGCGACCTACTGCCGGGGCGCGCGGAGCCGGCCTGGGAGACCGCGGTCGTGGGCGCCGTCGACCGCGTGCTGCGGCGCTCGCGCGAGCCGACCTGCCTGGAGGTGGTGCGCGCGCTCGAGCAAGGCGACGAGACCGATGCGCAGGTGGGGAAGACGCTCGAGGTCTACGCCCGCTCCGGCTTGACCCAGCTCGGCTTCGCCGACCCCGCGGTCAAGTTGCCGCCGGTCGGGCAGAGCCAGGTGACCTACCTGCCGATCCGCGACCTGCCCGGACCCCAGCAGGGGACGAGCCGGGCGGAGTACTCGCAGGCCGAGCGCGTCGGCGAGCAGATCGTGCGCCTGATCGCGATGTTCGCGATGCACCTGCTGGGGTCCGAACGCGGACGGCTGAAGCTGTTCTCATTTGACGAGGGTTGGCGCCTGCTGGGTGACCCCGTCGGCCGGCAGCTGCTCACCTCGCTGCAGCGCATGGGCCGCTCGGAGCTGGCGGTGCCGATCATCTCGACGCAGCTCGTCACCGACGCGCTCGTCGGCGAGCGCGAGTCGCTCGAGAACCTGCTCGGCGCGACGTTCGTGTTCGGGATGCGCTCGGAGGCGGAGGC
>DATCFG010000108.1:0-6572 GCA_036509655.1 Solirubrobacteraceae bacterium
ATTTGACAATTGCTCGTAGATCGTGTCACGGCCGCGCAGGAGCGCGGCGTTGCCGGCGAGCCCGTGCGTGTGCTCGAGCACGAGCGCGAGCGGCAGCACCGGCACGAGCGTGCGAAACGGGTGTGTCGTCCCGCCCGCGGCATGCTGGTCGGCCATGTCGCAGGTCGGGGTGATCAGTAGCCCGTAGCCGTAGGAGACCGGTCCGACGAAGTGCTTTGCGGCGTCGTCCTCATCATCCTCGGCCACAAGGACGGTTGGCTGGTCGGTGAACGGGATCGCCTCGAACAGGTCGCCGGCGAACAGCCCGGTCGACCATGGCACGGTCCAGTAGTCGTGGTCGTATGGGCGGTGCTCTCCAGGTCCCATCGTCGCGGACCTGAACCCTACGGGTATCAGTACGTGCGGTGGCGCGTGGTCAGTCGATCGACCGCGCGCGGGTCACCGCGACGACGTCATCGTTCTCGCCCATGGCGGGGAAGCCGCTGAACATCTGGGCGCGCATCGCTGCGATGTCCTCGGGGCGAAAGCGCCGCACGCCGCTCGGCAGCCTGACGGCGTGCAGCAGACCGCGCTGCTCCCAGCGCCGAAGCGTGTTCTCGCTGACCCCGAGCTCCCGGGCTGCCGCCCTGACCTGCATCAACTCAGTCATCTCGATGACTCCTTTCGCTCAGCGACCACGATAGAAGACGTGGAGCACAATATCAAGATAGCGGACATGGAAGACATGGCAGACTTTACCCAGTTATCGGTCGCTAAGCGCTCGCCCTTGAGCCCAACCCGGGTCTCGCGGGCAAGGAGGCACGCTGTCGCTCAGGGATATTGGAGCGGGATCTCGCCGAGGAGTTCTCTGACGGTGTCGGTCTTCTCGGGTTGCGTGCGGCGGCGGGGCTTGGCGTAGTAGGGGACTGGCATCGGCAGCGGTGGGGGGTCGGCGACGCTTTGGGTGAGGTACTCGCGCACTCGAGCGGGATGGAAGCCGAGCCGGGGCGTTGATCCCGAGCCGAGTGGCACGGCGCCGAGGTCGCCCGCGTGGTCGTAGACCCACCTGCGTGTTTTGCCGGTGATGCGCGCGACCTCGCGCGCGCTGATGAGCCCCTCCGGTCGCCCGGACATCGCTCCGAGGTGCGGCGCCAAGCGCTCGAGAACCCGGTCCGCCAGCCGGTCGGCGAGCCGGTCCAACAGCTCATCGTCATCGGCGAGCGCGTCCAGCGTCACGGCTCGCGTGCGGCCGGTGCGCGTGCGGGTGTACGCAGTGAGCCAACGACGTTGCGGCTGCCGCGGACCAGTTGGTGGACCGACGTCACGGCACCCCCGCGGACTGCACGAGCTTGACCCAGAACCACAGCCAGAGCCGAGCCACGTTTCTGCCCCCAAAAAAACCCCGCCTGAGCGCCTGAGCTGGGTTTTTTAGAGTAGCGGGGTCGGGATTCGAACCCGCGACCTTCGGGTATGAGACGGGCAGTTTGGTCTTGCGAGTCGTTTCCAACGGCGGATGCAAGCCCGATGATCGAGTTTTCGGCGCCACGCGCTACGAAGCCGCAACTGCAGCACACTCGCCGACAACATCGTTCCTGCGTAAAAGACCAGACATGCAGTGCGTTGCAGGTGGTCGAGTTCTTGCAGCAAGAGGGGCCATCTCCTGCGTATAGTACGTTCCTGCAAAATGATGGCAAGGGAGCGATAAATGCAGGACGGAGCGTTGGCGATCGAGCGGGAGGCGGCCCATCGCCTGCCGGAGATCCTGGCTGAGCTGCTGGAGGAGCCTGGCCTGCGCCTTGATGCGCCTTCCGCAGCGGACGGCGGGGTCGATCTCGTGGGCCACGACGAGCGCGGACATCTCTGGGTCTTCCAGATCAAGGCGTCGAGCCAGCCCGGCCGCGTCGCCGACGCGGCGAGGCGGATGCGCGACCTCCGCCGTGACGACACGATTCCGGTCCTCGTAGTGCCATACATGGCTCCCGCGGGAGCCCGCGCGGCGGAGGAAGCGGGGCTCAGCTGGATCGACCTGTCCGGCAACGCCCGCATCCGCAGCGACGATCTCTACGTGCGGGTCGAGGGTCGCCCCAACCAGTTTCGCTCACGAGGACGGCCATCGTCCCCGTTCGCACCCAAGAGCGCCCGCGTAACGCGAGTCCTGCTCGAGGACCCTGGCCGGTGGTGGCGCCAGAAGGAGCTCGTGGCGGCCACCGGTCTCGACGATGGCAGCGTCTCGCGCATCGTGCGACGACTCGACGAAGAGCTGCTGCTGGAGCGCCGCGAGCGCGAGCTGCGCCCACGTGACCCCGACCGCCTGCTGGACGCCTGGGCGCAGGACTACCGCTTCACCCACCACGACATCCTCACCGGCCACCTCAGCGGCAATGGGATCGAGCTCGCGCGCGACCTCGCACAGCGCCTTGGCGCGCTCGATGTCCGCCACGCATTCACCGGGCTCCCAGCCGCCTGGGCGATCGACCACTTCGCCCGCTTTCGCCTCACCACTGTCTACGTCGAGGGCGATCCCCGCAACGCCGCCAAGCGCCTAGAGCTGCGCCAGAGCTCTGCGGGCGCCAACGTGCAGCTCGTCGGACCGGACGACCTCGGCGTCTTCATTGGCGAGCACCCCCATGATGGGCTCAACTGTGTCTCCTCAGCACAGGTCTACCTCGACCTGCTGCACCTCCCCGAGCGCGCGCACGAGGCCGCCGAGCACCTACGCCACCACCTCCACAATGCCCCCGCCGGATAAGCCAAGACACCACAGCGGCTACCGGCGGGAGGAAACCGCGCTGGTCGAAGCCGCCTGCCTGACGGTGGCCGTGACCCTCGGCGCGCTGATGGACCGGCTGTGCATCGTCGGCGGGCTCGCCCCCAGCCTGCTCATCGACCGCCAGGCCGACGCCGATCCCACAGGCGAGGCCGGACATGCCGGCACAAACGACCTCGACGTCGGGCTCGCCGTCGCGCTGCTCGACGAGCAGCAGTACAGCGAGATCGCCAGGCGCCTGCGCCAAGAGGGCTTCGAACCCGACGTCAACGACCGCGGCAACCCCACACCCCAGCGGTGGCGGCTCGGCGAGCTCAACGTCACTGTCGATTTCCTCATGCCCCCCGTCCCGGGCGCCGAGCAGGGTGGCCGCGTGCAGCCGCTCGAGGGCGACTTCGGCGCCCTGATCGCCCCCGGCCTGGAGCTCGCCTTCTTGGAGCGCGAGCTGATCCAGATCGACGGCCACACTCTCAGGGGCGAGCAGGTCAGCCGCATCATCCCTGTCTGCGGACCCGGCGCCCTGATCGTGCTCAAGGCTCTCGCCCTCGCCGACCGCGGCGAGCCGAAGGACGCCTACGACATCGTTTACGTGCTGCACCACTGGCCACACGGCATCACCGACATCGCCGACCGCCTCGCCCGCCACGCGACCGAGCACCGCGAGGTGGTCGAGCGCGCACTCAAGTCACTCACCAGCGACTTCGCCGAACCCGACAGCCTCGGCCCCCGACGCGCAGCGCAATTCGAGAGCACTGGCGACCTTGACCCCGCAGCGACAGCCGACGCCCACGGGTACGTCGACGACCTCCTACGCGCCTGCCGCGAGCGCGGGCTGCCCAAGTAGCGCCGTACACCAGTCGATCGAGACCCCGTGCAAGTCTCCAGCCCGCAGCACGCGGGATCGCGCATGTACAGTCCTGACGGTTGGCTACGGTCGGGGCATGCTTACTCCCACTGGGGCTGCCTGTGCGCTGCTGAGGTACGCCCCACAGGCCGCACCGATCACGTGGCGGCAGCTTGCCGGCGCGATCGGCGCACCGTCGCCGTCGGCCGCTCGAAATCGGCGAGAGCGCGACCGAGTTCCTGGACGACGCAATGAACCCCCACGACGATGTCCGTGGCGGACTGGACGACGGCGGCTGGAAGCTCGATATCCAGAACGCCAGCCTCTCCGCGGACAACGGCGGCTGGCGCCTCACCGGCCGGGTGACCGTCACCTACCTCGCCGAGCCGCTGCTCACCCGAGCGGGGCTGGAGGCATACCTCCTCTCCCCCTTCGACAGCCAGCCGAGAACCCACACACTCGAGCAGGCACTCGACACAACAGTCATCGCAGCCGTGAGACGCAAGCTCGCCCGTGGCCGCGGCCACGTCGAGCACTGGCAGCTCTCGACATCCGCAACACACTGATCTGCCGGGGTCGACCGCGAGGGATTCGCGGTTGGATGGCTCGCGAGCAGCCGAGATCCGCCCGCCGGTTCAGGAGCCAGTTGCTGACCGGAGTTCGCTGCGCCGCCCACGCAAAGCCCGCAAGACCTTGACCCAGGGCTTGACCCGGAAGCATTTTGGTCGCCGAGTGACGATTCTGGGCAAAGAAAAAACCCGCCGTTTCCAGCGGGTTTCACTTATAGCGGGGGCGGGTTATGTACTTATATCCCCTCCCACCGCGCCAAGCTCTCTGTATCGTGTCGCGGAGTTGCGCAGGTCTCCGTGAACATACCGATTTGCAGCTCTTTTGATCCCCTGGTGCGGTGGGCGTTCAAGCGCCGTTGCCGACAGGCCAAGTCGCTCCGGTCTATCCCACCTACTCGCCGGCGAGTAGGTGGCCCACTGACGGCGGCGCGAACAAGCAGCGGTCTTGAAATCCAGGTGGCTGGAAAGTCGCATCTCGCCGGGATGCCCGACCCGATCGCCGACGCGATCAAGGGTGCGGAATACCTCGAGCAACGCTGCCCGGTGACGACCGGGCCTTCGCTGTTGGAAGAGCGCGAAGGTCACGCCTGAGTGGCCGATCGTTGTCTGGCACTCGCCTTGTCGTCGACGTGCTCGCGGCTGAGCCAGCCGGTGTCATGCTCGTCACCTGATCAACCCTATGAAAGACTGCGATGCCGCAGGGTCAAAGTCATGCGCGAGACTTGGCTCGCGCGGCCGGTCGATAACGTTGCGCGAGCCAGCCGCACCGCAGGACGAGCACCTCGACAATGGCCTTGGCGTCGTGTTCCCGCAACTTCGCGACGGCACCACGGGGGCCGATGTGGTGGATGCCCGGCCACCAGTCCTCCGCGGCCGGCGAGCTACGAATGATCCGCGCGCGGCATCATTGAAGCTATGGACCAGCCTGATTCGGCCGGTCGGATTCGCGTTCGGCGTCGATCTCTCCCTGCGACTGTTCTCACCGCGCGGGCGGAGCAGAGGCGTGCGGATGAGAGCTACGCGGCGGCCCTGCGGCCCCGAATTGAGGCACACATCCGCGTTGCGGAGTCGGTTCTGGCGACGTTCGGCCGGGAGCACGCACGCTGGGTTGATGAGACAGACTTCGACCCGCTCCAGCTCACCAAGCAGAGCGCAGCGTGGCTTCTCGCTGGGCGCTGTCTGTCTCTGGGTTACGCGGTCATCGCGGGACTAAGGGCGGGTTTGACCGTCGAGGTTGCGCCGCTCGCACGAACGATGCACGAGGCGAGCGTTGGCGCTCGGATCATGCTCGACGGTGACGAGACCCTGCTGCACGCGAAGTGGCTCCGAGGCTCCTACTTCAAGCCAAAGGAGCTTGATCTCGCTAAAAAGCGCATGGAGCAGCGCCAAGCTGAAAGCATGATCACGCAGGGCTTCGCGCCCGTCGGACGAACCGACGAGCTTGATCGGAGGATCTATCACGAGTGGTCACGTATCGCTCATAACGTCCGATCGGGGATCCTCGAGAACTACCGAGAGGATCTTCGCCAGCTTGCCATCGGACCGCACCCAGACCCGCGGCGTCGAGGTGTTTGGGTCGGATACGGAACCCAGCTGATGGTCGAGGTCACGGTGACCGTCGGCGGCACCCTGGCGAAGCTGGGCGGCCCCGATCTATGGAACGCGCGCGTCGAGCCTGCTCTCGACGCGTTTGGTCTCCTGCAGCGAGATCATCCCCTCGATCCGGTGGCGCTTGGCTTCGACTCAGACGAATCGCCTGCGGCTGCTTCGTAGGACCGTGGCGCCAGGCGTGCTCCAGGGGGCGGTTCAGACGAGTACGCTCCGCCTGGAATGGAGGCGTTCGAGTCTGTAGTCGCGTTGACCCTGGAGGTAGAGGAGTTCGTCGTCTCGGGTGCGGTGAAGTTCCCTGTCACGCGCCGTACAGCCAAGGCGATGCACAAAGAGGTTCAGACGCACGGCTACGAGGTCGATCTCGTAGCCGCGCGCGCAGACATGCTTGTGCTGGCGACGGTCAAGTCGTTCTTCGGATCGAGAGGAGTCGCCGCGGAGGACGTATCCGGCGATGGTCGCTTCGGCAGTCATTACAAGCTTCTCAACGATCCATTCATACGCGATGCAGTCACCGCCGCAGCGGCAAAGCGCTACGGCTACTCGAAGGACCAAGTAAGGCTCCGGCTCTACGCTGGCCGCTTCGCCGGACCCGGCAAAGGAACCCACGAGGCCCGAATCCGGAGCATGCCAGGCTTCGAGGTGTTCGGGCCCAAGGAGATTGCAAGCAAGCTGATCGCCGCAGCCGCAAGCAAGCAGTACCGCGACAGCCCAGCCTTGGCGGCCGTGAAGCTACTTCAGGCGGCGGGGCTGCTTCCTTTCGCGTAGTGGCTCCGCCGCTGCCAAGTCTCCACTCGGCTCCGAG
>DATCFG010000109.1:0-4298 GCA_036509655.1 Solirubrobacteraceae bacterium
CGGCCACACCCGAGCGGTTCGTCCGCCGGCCGCCCAGGCCGCCCGCGCTCCCAACCGCAGCGTGGATCAACAAGCCCGACAGCGAGGAGGCACGAGCCTAAACTCACCGCCCCGCTGTCTCGTCCGACTTGACAGGTTCCGACCTTGTGAGCGACGAGGGAGTCCAGATCCCGTTCGATGACCGCCATCGCTGAGGGGTAGGCCGCTTTGTAGTCGGCGATGATGCCGTGCAGCTCTCGGCGGGCCTCGCCCGGAGATCGTGCCTCGTCGAATGCCTTCCACCAGCGGGCCTTGACCTCTTGGTGGTGGCGGTCGGGCAGCTTGGAGGTGACGTTCCGCAGCGCGTGGACGGTGCAGTGCTGCTCAAGAGCAGCCGGCCACAGCTCGCGGACGGCCTTCCAGATCCCGGGTGCCCCGTCGGCGATCACGAGCGCCGGCGCCCTGAGCCCGCGGCCGATCATGTCGCGGCCGAATGCGAGCCAGGACTCATAGCTCTCGCGGCTGCCGAGAGCCAGCCCGAGCAGGATCTTGCGGCCCTCCAGCGTCACGCCCCAGCACACCAGCACGCCCTCCGCGGGCTGATCCTCTGGGCGCAGCTTCAAGTAGATCGCGTCGAGGAAGCAGTAGACGATGTCGTGCTGCTCAAGACGCCGGCGGCACCACTGGCGGTATCGCTCCCTGGTGTCCTCACAGATCCGGGAGACCGTGCTCCTGGAAGCGATCGGCTCCTCAAAGACCTCCTCCAACGCCGCCTCCACATCCCGCGTCGAGAGGCCCCGCAGGAAGCTGCTGATCACCAGCGACTCCAGGGCGTGAGTGCGGAGCCACGCCCTTGCCGAGAACGCGGCTCTGAAACCCGAGCTTGCTCGCGTTGCGCACCCGCGGGCCCTCCAGGCGCATCGCGCCGCTCGTCGTCTTGACCGTCTTCGGCTCATAGCCGTTGCGGTGGCTGACGGTGTCCTCGGCGCGCTCATACCGCGAGCGGCCAAGGAACTCGCTCACCTCATCCTCCAGCGCCTGCTGCAGGATCAGCCGTGCTCCCAGCCGGCCGACCGTCTCGATCGGATCCTGCTCCTCACCGACACCGGCCAGCACCTCATCCAGCTCGCGGCGAAACCTCTCGCTCGGGGCTACCTTCTCCATGCGGGCGTACCTCCATCGCTTGGTCTTGTCAGGACAAAGCGGAGGCTACGCCCGCACCTTCAAATCCCCCGGCTCATGAGACGCGACCCGTCGCCTTGGCTGCGTGGTTACCGCTGGTCTCGCAACCGACGGGAGCAGCCAGTTTGGTTGGTCCTGGAGCAGCGCAGTGAGCGTCTCGGGTGTCATGGGCTTCGCGAAGTAGAAGCCCTGGCCGATATCACAGCCGAGCTCCTGCAGTCGAGTGGCCTGCTCCAGGGTTTCGACGCCCTCGGCGATCACCTGCTTGTCGAGCGCATGGCCCATCTGGATGATGGCGGCGGCGAGAGCGGCGGCCTGCGGCGTGTCGACGATGTTTCTGATCAGCGAAAGATCGATCTTGACGCAGTCGAACGGAAGATCGGCGAGGTAGCTCAGCGAGCTATAGCCCGTGCCGAAATCGTCGAGCGACAGGTGGACGCCGAGGCCCCTGAGCGATTCGAGAGTGTTGCGTGCCTCGTCAAGCCGTTCGATCAGCGCGCTCTCGGTGATCTCGAGTGTGAGGAAGCCCGGTGCGATGCCCTCCGCGGCCATCACCTCGCGCACGAGCCTCGCCACCTCCTCGGGCTGGACGAGTTGCCGGATTGAAACGTTGACGGCGATACCGGCGAAGTCCGGATTGCCTTGCCATGCGCTGCACTCGCGCGCTGCTCGGCGCATGACCTGCGCGCCGAGCTGGTGAATCAGGCCGCTGTCCTCGGCGACCGGTATGAACTTCGCGGGGGACACGGGCCCCCGGTCGGGGTGTCGCCAACGGGCGAGAGCCTCGGCGCCGACGATCTGGCCGCTGCGCAGGGAAACCAAGGGCTGATATTGGACGTATATCTGGTCCTCGTCGGTGAGCGCGGTGCGGAGAGCCGACTCGGTTCGAACTCGGTCGAGGACGCGACCGCGCATCCCTTCGTCGAACAGCTCAAATCGGCCACGGCCGGCCGCCTTCGCCTGGTACATGGCCGCGTCCGCATCGCGGAGGAGTTCGGCGGCGCTGAACTCGTCACTGCTGAGGGTAATGCCGATGCTCGCGCTCACCGTGTGGACATGACCGTCGACGGTGATCGGTTCCTCCAGCGAACCCATCAGCTGGTCGGCGATGCGAGTGGCGGTCATCTCGGAGGGAAGCCGTTCGCATAGCACCGCGAACTCGTCGCCACCGAGGCGCGCGAGCGTGTCGCTCGAGCGGATCGCGCCCGCAAGCCGCGGGGCTATTAGGCGCAACAGCTCATCGCCCGCCTCGTGGCCGAGGCTGTCATTGACCAGCTTGAAACGGTCGAGGTCGATGAAGAGGACGGCCAGCGGTTGGGGGTGCCGGTTGTTCCGAGCCAGCGCGTGGGCGACGCGGTCGAGGAACATCGTCCGATTGGGTAGCCCGGTCAGCCCGTCGTGAAGCGCCTGGTGGCGGATCTGCTCCTGCACATCCCGGCTGTGGATGGCGTCGGCCACGACATTCGCGAGCGCATCCAGGAACGGCAGGCAATCCGGTGGAATCGCCCCAGCTCGCGTGTAGTGGACCGTGAGAACCCCGAACGGAGCGTCCGCGTCACCGACGAGCACAGCGACAGTGCTGCGCACACCACGAGCCAGCAGTCCGCTTGAAGGCACAAAGCGCCGCTCCTGCTCCCAGTCCTCAATGACAACCGGCTCGCGCGAGCGCACCGCGCAGCCTGGCGCTGAACGTGCCTCGCCCGCGACGTGCGCACCCTTGCGCCCGGGCCATCCAACCGCCGCCCTGACGATGAAGCCCTGGGCGTCCGGGAGACACTCAACCAGCTCGGCGCAGTCGCCCGACAGAACCCGCGACGCAACGCCGACCGCGTGGTCGAAGAGCTCCTCCAAGGAGCCTCCCCTGAGAGCGAGCCGGCCGAGGTTCGCGATCTCCTCCTGCCCCTCGGCATAACGCCGGATAGCCGCGTCGGCCTCACGGCGCGCGCTGACGTCGACCGCGATACTGATGATGCCGCGGCCTTGTCCAGCCTCGTCGACGAGCGGAAACGGGCGAACGCGGAAGTAGACCGGAATGATCCGCCCCTGCTTGTCGCGCACATCGAGCTCCCCCTCGACCGGTCGGCCCTCTCGCGCAGCGCGTTCAACGTCAAGCGCCTCGATGCGGCTCTCCTCCGGCACCATCAAATCAAAGAGTCCGTGACCGACGGCTTCCTCGGCGGCGTAACCGTAGAGCCGCTGCGCCCCGCCGCTCCAGTAGCGCACCACGTACGCCGCGTCGGCGAATATCACGGCTGCGTCGACCTCGTCGAGCAACTCCGCCTGCAACGCGACCTGTTCCTGCGCGCGCATCGCGGACGTCACGTCACGCGTGATGCACGACGCGCCGATCACCCGGCTGTCCAGGTCATAGATCGGTGAGACCGACAGAGAGACAGTCACAGCGGACCCGTCCTTGCACACCCGCTCTGTCTGATAGGCCTCGACCCGCTCGCCCGCCAGCGCACGGCCCAGGACCGTGTGCTCGTCACCTCGACGCGCAGGCGGCATCAACAGCCTGACCGGCTGGCCGATCGCTTCAGACGCCGCGTATCCGTACAACCGCTCAGCCCCCGGATTCCAGACGGTGATCACCCCGTCGCAATCCGAGCTGATAATGGCATCCTGCGAGGACCCGATGATCGCCGCCAAAAGCTGCTCGACCTCGACGCGGCCGTCCTTGAACTCCTCGGTGGATAGCTCCAGTTGCACAACAACCCCTATCTCGCTACGCAGTGCAACACGCCTACCTCATAGTTCCAATTCTCCGCATTGACCCCTATCGACTAGCGGAGCGCACTCCTTCAACACTAGTTTCCCGCAATTTCGACGTGCTGGCCGGACACTCCCGAACGCACGGGCGCGGCGGTGCGAGCGCCGCTGATGCCCCCGACCTGGACCGCGCCCGAGACGCCCGCTTGGTCGTTCGTGATGCGAGCGACGTAACAGCCCGCAAGAGTGCTCCCTCCACGGAAAGCAGCAACGCGCACGGGCATCCAAACGCGTACCGCTAATTAGACGGTCGCGTCCCAGTTCCCGGGTGAATCCGCTCGGGCGTAGCTCCGCTTGAGGGTGGATGTTATGCGGCGATCACCTCCTCCGCGTCGGCGGTGGCTGGCGGGGCTGGGCCATCACGGAGC
>DATCFG010000110.1:0-2097 GCA_036509655.1 Solirubrobacteraceae bacterium
CCGATAGGCCGTTCGCCAGCAAGCGCACCGGCGCCTCGCTCGTCTCCGAGCCGGCGGGATCACAGATCCACGCGACCGCTGAGAAGGCAGGCATGCGGCTTTCAGCGACGGGTCCCGGGATGTCTGTATCGCGGGGGATGCGACGCATCAAGTCAGTTGCCGAGACCATACCTGCGCCGCTTACAAGCCTTCTACGGACGGGACCACGCTCGACGAGCTGACCGCCAGACCCCCGAATTGCCCGCGTTTCCGGGCAATCATGTCTGCTGGGGTCCAACTACGTGTCAAATGGGAAAGTATGGGGTCCAACTATCTGTCATATGGCCAACTATCGTGAGCGGCAACAGATCGCTGGAGTGGCCCGTCCGAAGGTGACGCGAATCGCGCGGCTCGCCGAGGCGGCGAACGGATAGTCCGATTCGCTGGCGGTCGTCGCGACCGAGAACGGATAGGTCACGACCCCCCGCCCGGCGTGGTAGGACCACGTGAACGCAAATCGTCCATCGCCGTCGGTGCGCAGGGCCTGCAGCGGGGTTTCGCGCTTGAGGTGTGGATAGCGGACGAGCAGCCGCAACGCGACCCCGTCAGGCGGCACATAGCCGCCGACCAATCGAGGTTGTCCGGATCGTCGTGGAACTTCGGTGACGGTCCTCGCGGGTTGACGGTCACACGGTAACGGGCTGGCGGGTCTCCTGATGGTCGCGGTTGGCCTCGGCTGCGAGGAGGGCGTGGCGTTCGATCGCGATGACGAGTTTGGCGAGGTCGCGGTAGCCGATGATCCGTCGGAACTGTTGCTCGGCGACGAGCATCCCGGCGGCGGTCCAGCGCTTGCGCATGTCGCCTGGTTGCCAGCGTTTGACGTTGCGCTGCGTGTGGCGGACGATCTCGATCATCGACTCGCACGGGTTCGTCGATGACAGCGTCTTTGAGAGCTGCCCGTCGATCCCGAGGCGCATCAGCGTCAGTGTGTCGTCCACCCCTTCTCGCAGCGAAGCGGCCGCGTCGGGCCAGGTGCGATCGAGCTCTGAGGCGAGCAGCTCGAGCCGCTCGCGAGCGAGGTGACGGTCAGTCAGCGCCCACGCGCCTCGGATGCGCGCGAGGACCTGGGGCCGGTCGCGCTCGGGCAACAAATCGGTGACATTGCGCTCCTTGTGCCGATGGCACCGATGCACCAGCGCGTGCTCGCCGAACACGCCTGTGATCGCCTTGCGCAGCGCCTTGCCGCCGTCGATCACGAACAGGATCGCCTGGTCGGGATCGAGGCCGCGGTCGACGAGGTCTGAGAGCAGCATCGAGACCAGCGTCGCGTTCTCCGTGCTGCCTTCCCAGAGCCCGAGCGGGATCTTGGCGCCCTCGGTGCTGATCCCCAAGGCGACGACGTGCGTGCGGTCGGCGACCTCCAGCCCGTCGAGCATCATCACCGCCAGCCGCGTGTCGTCCAGCCGGCGGCTCATCAGCTCACCCAGCGCGGTGCGGGTCCGCTCGATGAACAGCTCCGACACCGTCGACTTGCCCGTCGAGCGGGCTGCTTGCTCGACCTCCTCGCCGACCGGTTCACCGACCGCCACGTACTTGCGAGTGGAGACGCCGGCGAGCATCCGGTCCATCACCGCCCGCGTCAACGGATCGCGGTCGGCGAAGTACTCATAGCTGGAGACCGGCAGCTCATGCTCATCATCAGCCGTGCGCATGCGCGGGCGGCTGACCGGCACCCGCCGGCCGCCGAGTGTCATCGACCCGTCCTCGTGCCCGTGACGGTTCGCCGTCCGCTCGGCGTTGTGCTTGCCCTTCGGGCCCACGACCTGATCGACCTCGCGCTCCATCAGCTGATGCACGACGCCCAGCCCGACACCGACGCTCAGCGCCAGCAGCCCCTCCCTCGCTGCCCCCACCAGCTCACCGAGCGCTTCCTGAATTTCTGCAGGCAGCGGCAACTGCGACGCGGCCGCGGTCGTGACGACCTGCAGTCCGGATACCTTCTTCATGGCGGTCCTCCTGTCCCTGACGGACTTGGTTTGGCGACCACGAACGCTCCCAACCGGAGCGGACGGGCCGGGAGGACCGCCTCAAACTTCTACGAACTTCCGGACAACCTCA
>DATCFG010000111.1:0-7778 GCA_036509655.1 Solirubrobacteraceae bacterium
CGCCGAGCCGGGGGGAGCGAGGAGGGTGGGGAGGGTGGGGAGGGTGGGGCACAATACCTACGTCCCCCGCGAAGCCGGCGGCTACCCCGCCGCGGAGGTTTCGCTGCGCTCGGCCTCGCCCGACAGCTTCGCGATCGTCGACGTCGCATCCGGCGAGCTACTCGGATCGACCGAGGCCGCCCGCGCCCACTCGACCGTGCACGAGGGCGCAATCTACCTGCACCTCGGGCGCTCCTTCGAGGTGCGCGAACTCGATCTGGAGCGCCGCCGCGCGCTCGTCGCGCCGTTTGACGGCGACTGGTACACGCAGCCCAAGCGCGTCACCGACACGACGATCGAGCGCCTGCTCGACCGTCGCTCGGCGCTCGGAGTGGCGCTCAGCTTCGGCGAGGTAGCCGTCACCGACACGGTGCTCGCCTACCAGCGCCGGCGCCTCTCCGACCACGGGGGGGGCGGGCATCAGATCATCGATCTCGTCGGGCTCGACCTGCCTCCCACGAGCTTCTCCACGCAGGCGCTCTGGTTCGAGCTCGACTCCTCTGCGCTTGGGCTGGGCGATCTGACGATCGACAGAGCGCCAGGGACGGAGCGGGCAGTGGGCGCCGGCAAGGGAAGCGAGGCGGAGATCGCGATCCCGCTCGAGTCCCTGCTCGGCGCGCTCCACGCCACCGAGCACGCCCAGATCGCGGTGCTGCCGCTGATCGCGATGTGCGATCGCTGGGACATCGGCGGGCTGTCCACCAACCTCCACCCCCAGACCGGCGGCGCGACGATCTTCATCTACGACGGCCACCCCGGCGGGATCGGCATCACGCGCACCGCCTTTCACCGCTTCGAGGAGCTCTGCCGCGACGCGCACCGCCTCGTCGCCGAGTGCCCCTGCGCCTCCGGCTGTCCCTCCTGCGTGCAGTCGCCGAAGTGCGGCAACCTCAACGAACCGCTCTCCAAGACCGGCGCGCGCCTGCTGCTCGAGCGGATGCTCGGCGCCGGCGGCGAGGAGGCGACCGGCGAGTCCGCGGATGGACGCCGCTCCGAACGCGATTCGCGCCTGTTAAAGGCCTGACATGCCTCGCTCCATCCCCGCGGCGTCCCACCTCGCGCTGCTCGCCTGCCTTGCACTCGTCGCCTGCCTTGCGCTCGCTGCCTTCGCTGCGGCGGCGATCCTACCGGCGCGAGCCTCCGCCGCCGGCTTCCAGTTCGGCCTCGCCGACTACGAACCGGCCACTTTTTCCGACCCGCGCATGGCCGAGCTCGGGATCCACATCGCCCGCGACGTCGTCCCCTGGAACGTCGTCGCCAGTCCGCGCGACCTCGCCGCCGTGACCGCCTGGCTGGCCGCCGTGAAAAAGGCCGGGATCACGCCGCTGATCACCTTCCAGCACGCCGACGGCAACGACCACGCGCCGACCGCGGCCCAGTTCCTGAAGGACTTCCTCCGCTTCCGCTCCCTCTTCCCTTGGGTCACGGAGCTCTGCCCCTGGGACGAGGCCACACACGCCGGCCAGCCGACCGCACGCCGGCCACGGGTCGCCGCCGAGTACTACAACGCGATGAGCGCTCACTGCGCCGGCTGCGAGATCACCGCGCCCGACACGCTCGACGCCGACGGCAACATCGAGGCTTGGATCGGCCAGTTCCTGCGCACCGCGCGTCCCTATCCGAAGATCTGGCCTTTCAACCCCTACATCAGCGTCGCCACCGACAACCCCCGCCCGATCCGGCGCCTGCTCTCCTACGTCCACGGCCAGGTCTGGTTCAGCGAGGTCGGCGGCATCGTCTGGTGGCGCCTCCACAGCCGGCTGATATACCACGGCGAGACCTACGCGGTGAAAGTCACCAAGAACATCTTCCGGCTGGCCACGATCAGCCCCCGCATCACGCGCGTCTACTACTACCATTGGCGCTCGCCGGGGACGCCGCGGTCGGCGAGGAAGGCGACCTGGGACGCGGGGTTGATCGCCGCCGGCGGTGCGGCGCGGCAGGCGCTGTACGTCGTCGCGAGAGCGCTCCACCGGCAGATCCAGACGGCGCGGCCGAGCTCGTTTTAGGGGCCGAGCCCGGGCGGCACCTCCAGGCTGAGCGCCCCTTTGGGCCCCGGATGGCGGGAGTTGTACTGGAGCAGCACGACCCCCACGAGGATGTAGGGGACGAGGTTGACGGCGTGGAGAACGAGCGCGTAGGGCAGCGCCACCGAGTGGGGCACGCCATAGGCTTTGAGCGCGATCAGGGCGGCGCCCTCGAACACGCCGATCGCGCCCGGCGGCGAGGGCAGGATCATCGAGAGGCCGACGGCGACGACCACGAGCACCCCGCAGGCGAAGGGCAGGTGCAGATGGAAGGCGACGCTCACGAAGTAGGCGCAGAGCGCCGAGAACATCCAGGCGGCGACGGTCCAGAGGAAGGCTTCCAGCGCGACGGTGCCGTGACGTAGGCCGCTGAGGCCGTGCCGGAGCTCTTCCACGGTCCGATCCAGGCGTGTGCCCGAGAAGACGGAGAAGCGTCGCAGCGGCCAGAGCAGCATGCGCAGAAACCGATCGCCGTAGAGGGCGAGCACGACCACGGCGGCGACGATCATGATCGCCAGCACGATCGCCGCGACCGCGGCCGCGCCGAACCAGCTCACGTGCGGCAGCCACGGCTCGGCGACGAAGAAGATCAGGAGGATCGTGACCAGGTCGTACAGGCGCTCGATCACGACGGTCCCGACGATCTCCACGGCCGCGGTCGTGGAGCGCTGGTTGAGCACGAGCACGCGGGCCGCTTCGCCGGCGCGGGCGGGCAGGATCGAGTTGTAGAAGTAGCCGATCATCGTCGCGTCGAGGACCGCCCCGCGGGGCGGCCGGCGGCCGGGTGCGAACAGCGAGCGCCAGCGCAGGCCACGGGCAACGCTGCCGAGCCCGAAGGCGAGCAGCGCGGGGATCAACCACAGGTAGTCGCTCGTGCGCAGCGCGTGCCATACCTCGCTGAAGTTGATGCCGCTGAGCGCGATGTAGGAGAAGAGGACGGTGACGACGACCGTCACGAGGTTGACGAGCAGACGCGAGCGCCGCGGCAAGCGCGGCGAGGAGAGAACTGAGCGCAATCAGTAAGCGCCGATCGGCGTGCCTTCGTATTTGACCCCGGCGGGGCTCGCCCAGCGCACGCGCCAGGAGACGCCCTTGACCGACGAGTTGAAGGACCAGTAGCCGGCGCGATTGGTCGTGACCGTCTTCAGCGCGCGGTAGCTGCGCGCGCCCTTGCGCTTCACGAGCACCGTCGCCTTCGTGACCCCGGTCGTCGGTCGCACGAGACCCCATAGCGAGAAGCCACCGTGCTTACGCTTGGTGACCGTGAGCGCCACCGGGAAGCAGTAGTACAGCGGCTTGCGGGCGCCGCCGACGTACTCGAGGCCGGTCTGAAAGCCCACAGCACCGCTAGCCGTTAGACGCCCGCTGAGCGGGTCGTCTTTGAACAGGTACTGCGAGAAGGCCGCCACGCGCGGATTGTCGTAGGCCATGTGCTCGGCGATCGCGTAGTACTCGGCCTGCTTGGCTGCCGACACGCCTTCGTACTTGTTCGGCTTGCTCTGCACCCCGAACTCGGTCAGGTAGATCGGCACGCCGCCCGGGATCGCATGCGCCCGCGCGGCCAGGTTGAGCGCGTTCGACAGGCGCGAGAGCGAGGCGATCGTGACGCTGTCCTTCTGTTTCCAGACGTACTTGGGACCGGCCGCCGGGAAGTAGGCGTGGTGCGCGTAGCCGGCCATCTGCAGCTCGCCGCAGGTGCCCGCCTTCCTGTACTTCGCGTTCAGGCAGAGCGCTTCGCGCATGAACGCCAGCGGCGCGACAGGATGAGTCAGCGCCCGCGATTTTTCCTTGCGGACGTTGACGGTGTCGTCGCCGACCGGCGCCGTCTCGCCGAACAGCACCTGCGGGGCACGGGAGATCCCGGCCGCCTTCAGCCCCGCTTGCAGTCCCGCGTAGCCGGACTGGTAGAGGCCACGGTAGATGCGCCCGGAGGCGGGCTTGCCGCGGGAGGTCCACTGCGGTGTCAGGTAGGCGGGCTCGTTGGGCTCGTTCCAGATCGAGTAGAGCGCGACCTGCGAGGCGTAATGCTGCGCGACGGCGGTCGTGAATTCCTGGAAGGCGAGGTCGTCAGGCCGGTAGGTGTAGGGGGCCTTCTTGTTGGCGGTCGCCCATCGCGGCACCGGGGCGGTGACGGTCAGCAGCACCTGCCAGCCCAGCCGCCTGGCTTCGGCGATCAGGAGGTCGTATTGGCCCCAGTTGTAGTTGCCGGGGTTGGTCGCGTCGAAGCTCGGCTTGGTGGCGCTGGCGGGGGCCGGAGCGACCGAGTACCAGCTGAGCTCGACGCGCAGGGCCTTGACTCCGAGCGTCTGCAGCTGCGCGAGCGCGGCGGGGCGGGTGACGGGGCTGAGCAGCTCGGTCGAGCCCTCGAAGTAGAGCTTCTGGCTCCTCGAGGCCTGCGCCTGGGCGGCGCCGATCGCGCCGGAGGCAAGCGCGGAGGCAAACGTTGCACAGAGAAGGATGCGGATACGCGACATTGGCCCTCGATTCGGTCGTTGCTTGTTCGTCGGGACTGGTTTGGCGGGACGGGATACACCGACGTGCTCGCGCTGGAGCGGAACCGCCACGTGAGAGGCGGGCACGTCGTGGACATCCTAGGCTGAGACACCCTAGCGCAGGGGAAGTTGCGCCAGACCTACTGGGAGCTGACCTTCACGTTGCAGTGCTTCCCATGCAGATGCTTGCACACGATCACGTAGCCGGAGCGCGGCCGGTGTTTGGCGTCGGTCAGCCCCGAGTCGAAGATCGTCGATGATGTGCCGCCGGTCCACTGGTAGATGTACAGGCGCTTGATCCGCGCGTGCGCGGAGGCGATCGAGAACATGAAGCTGAGCGCTTTCGCCGCGCGCTTCAGGCCTTCGCCGTGCCTGTCAGCGAAAGCGCCGCCGAATTTCACGATCCCGCCGGTCTCCGTCAACCAGATCTGGCCGGAGACCACTTTGAGAATCGCGCGCGTGCGTTCGCTGGAGAAGCGGTTCGTATCGGAGTAGTTGTGCAGCCCCCAGAGCCTCGGCATCGGCATCCGCAGGCGGCGGATCTCGGTCTTGAACTCGCTGATGTAGCGGATCGTGGGACCGACGGCGTTCTGGTCGAGGATGTCGAGGCCGAGGATCGTGCACTTGGGGCAGACGTGCCGCAGCGCCTTGTAGTACTCCGCCGATTCGACCGCCGTCGGGCTGTTGTACTTCTCGTAGCTGTAGCGGACGTTGCCCCGGTTGGTCTCGTCCCAGGGCTGGTACTGGTGGACGTTCGGGAAGTCCTTCATGAACTTCCTCGTGTCCTGTTCGTAGGTCTTCACGCTCGGCATCTTCGTCGGCGTGTACTCGGAGTGGTAGAAGGACACGAGCACCTGCTGATGCGCCGCTTCAGCCGCGTGGATCCAGCGCGTGGCGAGCGTCAGCGAGTAGGGCCGCACGGCCGCGTCGTAGGGAGCGATGTAGCGCGTGATGTGCGTGTTCAGCTGCTTCCAGAGCGGGGCAGTGAACATCTCGGTCTCCTCGTCGGCGACGCCGGTGAGGTAGGAGGAGGCGGCGGGGTGCGCTTTCGGCTGGCGCTTCGCGCCGGCGGAGAGCGCCGCGGGCACGCCGACGGCGGCGCCGAAGGCCAGTGAGCAGGCGCAGAGCGCCAGCGCGGCGAAGAGGGCGAGACGGAGGCGGGGGGAGGCGAGACGCAGGGTCGTGAACACGGGCATGAAACAGCCTATACGCCGGAAAGTTGCGTTTCCCTGCGCGTGCGAGCGGCCGCACGGGCCACGTAGGATGGGCGGCGATGCACAACGGGCGATGGCACTACTGGGGACCGCTCGGGGTTGTGCTCGTGGTGGCGTTCGGCCTGCGCCTGTGGGGCGTCAAGCAGGGATTGCCGTACGTGTACAACGTGGACGAGTACGGGCACTTCGTGCCCGAGGCGGTGAGGATGTTCGGCCACGGCCTGAACCCCCACTACTTCGTCAATCCGCCTGCACTTACGTACCTTCTGCACGTCGTCTTCGGCCTCTGGTTCGGCCTGGAGAGAGCGAGCTCACACGCGTCGATCGCGCGCGAGTTCGCGCTCCACCCCGAGCGCTTCTTCCTGGTGGCGCGGGTGATCGTCGCGCTGCTCGGGACGGCCTCGGTGTGGCTGCTCTACCTGCTCGGCGCGCGCCTCTTCGATCGCGCCATCGGCCTGCTCGCGAGCGCCGTGATGGCGGTCGCCTTCTTACCGGTTTTTTACGGCCATCTCGCGCTCAACGACGTGCCGACGCTGGTGGGGCTGACGCTCTCGCTGCTCGGCACGGCGGGCATCTTGCGCCGGGGGCGGACGATCGACTACCTGCTCGCCGGAGTTGGCCTGGGATTGGCGGCGGCGACGAAGTACACGGCGGGCGTCGTGCTCCTGCCGCTGCTCGCCGCGGGCGTCGCGCAGTACCGCGATGGGCGCCCGCGCGCCGATCGTGGGGCGGAGCTCGATGGAAGGCCGGAGGTCGAAGGGAACCCGGCAGAGCGCAACGGAACACCGAGCGCGAGACGGGATGTCGTGATCGGCACGGGCGTCGCGCTGGTGGCGGCGCTGGCGGCGTACCTGATCGCAAACCCCTACTCGCTGCTCGACTTCCACGCCTTCCGCGCAGAACTGGAACTGCAATCGCACTACACGGAAATGTCAAAGGCCTCCTGGATCGGCGGCCCGGCGCGGGGCAGCTTCGTCTACTACCTGTGGTCGTTCACGTGGGGCCTCGGATGGATTCCAGCGCTGGCCGCGCTCGGCGGGGCGGTGAGCATCTGGCGAAGAGACCGGCGGGTCGGCTGGGCGCTCGTGCCGGTCGCCCTGCTCTACCTGCTGTTCCTCGGCCTGCAGGGACGCTACTTCGGCCGCTGGCTGTTGCCGATCTTCCCCATCGCCTGCCTATTGGCCGCGAGCTTCGCACTGGAAGCAGCGAGCTGGGCCGCGCGCCGCTTGCCGCGGCTGCCTAGCGGCCATGCCGCCTTCGTCGCCCTGGCCGTCATCGCGTTACTCGTGCAGGGCGTCGTCTACAGCATCCACTCCGGCCTCGTGCTCTCGCGCCCCGACACGCGCAACCTGGCGCGCGCATGGGCGGTCGCGCACATACCCGCGGGCGCGAAGATCGTGGTCGAGCCGGTGGTCCCGAACGCATGGCTGGACGAAACCGGCGCAGGCGGGACCGCTCACCCTCGCTGGAGGAAGTTCCCGGCGTTGCGGGTGATCCTCAACCCAGCGACCGGCAAGCCCGAAAGGGCGAACCGGACGCTCGAACTGGAAGACTACGAGCTCGTGCTCGGCCCGGCGCTGGTCTCCTACTACGAGCTCCACGGCTACTGCTGGGTGGTGAGCGGCTACAGCCAGTCCGGGCGGGCGTTCGCCGATCCGGCGGTCGTGCCCCCCGCGATCGCCTACTACCGGGAGCTGAAAAGGCAGGGAGAAGTCGTCTACCACGTCTCCCCCTACAACTCGGGGGCAGACCACGTAGCGTTCAATTTCGACTGGACCTTCGACTACTACCCGCTCGCCTACCACCGCCCGGGCCCGGAAATGACCGTCTACCGCCTGCACGGCGGACGCTGCACGAGCCCTTACGCCTGATTCCCGCGCGCGATCTTGCGGATCGCAACGTGAGGGGGACAGGTCCCCCTCCCGACCACCCCCAAAAGCCCTTACGCCTGATTCCCGCGCGCGATCTTGCGGATCGCAACGTGAGGGGGACAGGTCCCCCTCCCG
>DATCFG010000112.1:0-3802 GCA_036509655.1 Solirubrobacteraceae bacterium
GCCTCGCTCGGTGGCGAGCGCTTCACAAAGGCAGACCTCGACGCGACCACCAGCCGCTCGACCGGCGCGCTCGCCCAGAGCCTCATACGACTGATCGCCGACAACCTCGTCTACCGCGACGATCACGGCGTCTACGCCTACACCGCCCCCATGTTCGGCGACTTCATGCGTCGCCGACACCAACGCCTCGACGAGGACCGGTAGCCACACGGCGAGTCAGCCGGCATCACGAGCCTACGCGTCGCGTAACCGCCATACGCAGAACGCCGTCCAGCCATATACACATGTGCTATCAGCCATTTACGCAACACGAGACAGCCATTCGAGCAAAGGCTGGGACCAGCCGCGGGCTCATACCGGCTCCAGGTGCTCCCCCGGTCGAGGAGCGCGCTCAGCAGTCGCTCGCAGCACCAAGACGGCCGTCACCGCCGTGAGCCCCTGGATCGCCGCCGAGCACCACGGCGAGGGACGGCTATCGCTGTGAATCGTGGCGTGCGCCCGTCCGGTCGGGAAGACGCCGAGAGCGCGCTCGGCGAGACCCACGACATCGGGCAGCACGCCGCCGAGGGCGCCCGCGAGCAGGACCTCAGAGCCGCCTGAGAGGCGGGCCACCGCGAGCGTTCCGCAGGCCAAGTCGGCGGTGAGCACCAAGCCACCCAAGGCGCCACGGCGATAGTCGCGGTGGGGCACCGCGTCCAGGGCCAGGTGCGTGAGCGCCCCGATCACAAGCGCGCCTCCCACCGAGCGAGCTTTCAAAGCGCCCGCGGCGCCGACGAGTATGTGCGGCGTGGCGATCATCGCGTCTACCAGGCGGCGAGCAGCTCGTCTGGTCCGAAGGTTGCGTCCACCGTGACGTCGTCGTCCACGCGCGCGCGGCTGACGACGACGAGCTTGGCAAGCTCGGCGCCCGGCACGACGGCGCGGCTTCTCGCCAGATCGCTCAAATCGCGGCGCGAGAACGGCTCGTTCTCGCGCCACTTGACTGAGCCGACGAACCCGATGCTCGTCGGCGCGGGCGCGTCCCCACCGACCAGATCGACCTCGATGGCGTGGTCGCGCCGCCACCAGGACCCGACGTGTCGGGCACCGCCGAGGCGCTCGCTCAGTGATGCGTCGGCCAGCAGCCGCTCCAGCCCTTCACGGACAAGCGGCTCGACGGCGCGACCGCGAAAGGCGCTCCAGCCGCGCATGATCCGCTCGATCACGAGGTCCGGCCTGCCGCGCGAGAGCTCATCGATGTGCGGACCGACGAACCGCAGCCAGAAGCGCAGATATGGATCCGCCACGATGTACTTTGCGGCGGTCTTGCTCGAGGGGACGGCGTAAGGGAGCTCCCTGCGCACCATCTGCTTCGTCCCGACGAGCACGCTCAGGGCTGCTGTCAGGGTGTTTCCCTTCGCTCCACTACGCGACTGGATGCGGCTGTAAGCGGCCTCGCCATGGCCGATCGCCTCGACCACCTTCCTGGCCTGCAACTCGCGCTCGAACTCCGACGCAACGATCCTCAGCGCCGTTGTCGCAAACGGCGTCTGATCGTCGCGTAGCGCATCCTCGAGGAACTCGCGCAGGCCCGCCGCTCGCGGCCAAGACGCGGCGAGCAGCGGAAAGCCTCCCACGACGAGATAGCGGTCGATCGCCTCGACTGCGTCGGAGGCCTCGGTGATGTCGGCGACGGCCGCCGGACTGAGGGGCGCGATCCGCATCTCGCGGGTCGGCCTGCCATGAAGCGGTGATCGCTCCCCCACCAGAGTCTCCATCATCCGCACGTCCGATCCCACGCACACGAGCAGGACCGGCGCCTCCTCGAGCGTTCGGTCCCACGCCTTCTGCAGGTCAGCGGCAAAGCCCGCATCGAGCTCGGTCAGGTAGGGCAGCTCGTCGATCACCACAATCGCCGGGTCGGACGGCACAAGACCCGCCACCGCGGCCCGCAACGCAGCCGGCCAAGAGCTGTATGAGGCGCCCTCGAAGCTGTCCGCCGCAGCCAGGCTCGACTCTCTGAGCGCCTCGACGAAGTCAGCAATGGCATCCGGGCGCGGTCGTCGGGGCGCCTGGTAGAAGCAGTAGGGAGCCCCTGAGCGGTCGCAGAGCTCCTGAGCCAAGCGCGACTTGCCGACTCGGCGACGGCCTCGCATCCACACGAAGCGTGCGCGGCCACTGCGTCTGACCAGATCCAGCTCCGACTGCAACTCGGCCAGCTCGGCCGCCCTGCCCACGAAAGGTTCCATATAGAAACTCTAGCTGACTAGAGTCTAGTTTGTAAGAGTTTGCTCCCAACCTGTGCCTGCCCGCGCGCCGAGCCCACGCTGGAGAGCCGCTTGGGAGGCGGGACAGAGAGCGCTCGCTTCGTGAAGGTGCTGCTCGACGAGCAGCTCTCGGACCAGACCGCGCGATAGTGACGAACAACGTCAAGGACTTCCGGCCGCTCGCGGCCGAGCGCATCACAAACGGCCGCGGTCATGCCGGCCTGATCCTGCACCCAGCCGCCCGTGGCCGCAGTCGCGACGACACCGGGATGCTGGCCGATGCGGTCGAGGCGGTGATGCGCGCCAATCCCGCGGGCATTCCAGATGCAGAGCACTGGATCACGCTGCTGTAATGAGATCAATATCGATGGGACGGTCCTCGACGCCATCGCGGAGACGGGCGGTATGGCGGTAAGAGAAGTTATACAAAGTTTACTCAGCTTTACGGAATCGTCATCTTGCTTTTCGGGGTTGTTACCTTCGCCCGGGGTTGTGGGGGCCGGGTGGGCGCTGCTCCCGGGTGTGTCGTGGTCGCCGCCCGTCCGGGCCGGCGCGTCGCCGGCGGCGCCTCGCGCTCCGACGGGGTGCGCTCGGAGGGCCGCTCGATGCCTGCTCGTATAGAGAGGCACTCCGGACGTGCCGGGGCCTTCGAGTCCTCGCCGGGGTCAGGGATACCATTGTGGGATGTCCCCACAAGCGAAGTCGGATCTGGCTCGCGAGCACTTTACGAGGGCTTATGGGGCGTTCGAGGCTGGGGATCTGGTGGTCGGCGTTACGTTCCTGTATCTCGCCGCTGAGGCTGCGATCGTCGCGCTGTCGGAGCTGAATGGCATCGCGACCGACCGCCAGCACTGGCGTAAGGCGCGGGCGGCCACCGAACTGCAAACGCGCGGCGTCGTGGTCACGGACTTGAGTCAGGTTCTGGAGCTCCTGAACCAGGCGCGCAAGGACGTCGCTTACGAGGGCGAGGATCCAGACTTCGGCAGCTGGAGCTCAGAGGATCTCCTGAGCACTGTGGAGGGCGTTGTATCCAAGGCGGAGGAGGAGGCGCGCACCGCAGAGAGTGAGGCCGACGCCGCTGGGGACGGGGGCCAAGGCGCAGACGACGAAGCGCAAGACGCAGGCGATGTCGCAGAGGCCGGGGAGGAATCGGCCCCATGAGTTCGGTAGAGGCAGTAGCCGGTGTTCCCGTCCAGGTTCCCTGGGGCACGCGCCTGCGGGAGGACCGTCGTCAGGCGTCTGCGCTGCAGACGCCTGCTCAGCAGGAGGCCACCGAGACAATCCTCCAGCGCGCGCTCGTTGTGGGTGCGGAGGCGGTGGTGCTTACCGGCTCCACCGTGCGCGCTCGACGGACGGCGAGCAGCGATTTGGATTTCATGGTCGTCGGCGAGCGGCCCGGCTTGGGCGGTGTCGATGAAGACGTCGACGTGTCCGCAGCCAGCGCAGAGGCTTTTTGGAGGCGACTCATCGCCGGTGATGACTACATCCAGTGGACGCTGCGCTTTGGATGCATACTGCACGACGACGGGATCCTCCTGGCGGCAAGCCGCTATATC
>DATCFG010000113.1:0-14577 GCA_036509655.1 Solirubrobacteraceae bacterium
CGTAGTCGGAGACCTGCCTGCGATCCTTGGCTGCGGGCTTTATTGCCTCGAGCTCCATGGCGGCGGTGACGTCGGCCTCCCGTTGGGCCTCGCTCGCTAGTTCGATCTCGAGCGGCAGATCGAGAGCTGTCCGGTACTGGCTTACCTTCTGCCAGAACCAGGCGTGGTAGTTCGTGATCTCGGTCCTGGCCCGCTGGCTCGGTGTGAGCAGTTCTGCTGCGTAAGAGTCGAGCTGGGAGCGCGCGTTGCGGCTGAATGTGAGCACGAGCGCTCGCTGGGTCGGGCCGATCCTGGCTGCATCTATGTCGCGGGCGACCAGCCGGACCGCGGTGTGCGTCTTTCCGGAGCCCGGCGGTGCTTCTACCAGCAGGCAGTCGTGCTCGTCGGCGAGTACGTCCTCCTGGGCTTGGTCAAAGATCATGGACGCCCTTCGCGTCCTCCTCGCCCGCGGCGAAGCGGTGGACGTGGTCGATCATCCCGGTCGCCGTCGGCGGTAGCACGGTGAGCTCGGTGCAGATCGTGCGTGCGTAGATCGTGCTCTTGAAGTCGAGGCCCGAGTTGCCGCGCAGCAGACAGGCCAGAGCGCTGCGTGCCTGGAGATCGTCGTAGCCGCCGATCAACATCGGCACGTCGGTTGCCTCCGCCAGATGGACGGCGTCGCCGATCCGATCAATCAGGCAGCCCCGCAGCTGATCAGCGTGCTCCTCCCACTCCCCGAGGCTCGAGCGGCACGTCTCGATCCCAGCGGCGAGCTCGCCGGCATCGGCCTCGCCGGAGACGACGCCCTCCCAGTCCTTGTGGGTGCTCCAACTCAGCAGCACATCCGGTTCGGCGGCAGCTACCTTCGCAAGCTTCTGCGGCTGGTCGGCGTCGGCGACGGCGATAACCGGTATGCCAAGCTCCTTGAAGAAGCGAACGAAGCTCGGCATCTTGTCGATTGACTCACAGTCGACGAGCTCGATGCGATGCTCATCAAGACCATCGCCGGGCCGGTGAGAGGCCCAAAGCACAGGGAACGCGCCCCGCTCGGTCGGACCCTCCACGAGCACAACGACCGACGCGTACAACCCGTCGATGAGTGACGCTCGAGCGTGCAGCTCGAAGAACTTGTGCTCAGCGGGGGCCGCTTCGCGGAGCGCCTTCAGGCCCGGTCCGCTCTCGTGCTCCCGTGCGAGATGAAGCTGAGCGAGCGGCACCGTGCCAGCGACCTCCGCCGAGTGAGTGGTGAGCAGAACCTGGGCGGCACCCGCCGTCTCGGCTAGCAGCAGGGAGCGAGTGACCAGGCGCTGCGCGATCGGCTCGAGGTTCTGCTCGGGCTCCTCCAGCGCGAGGATCAGATTCCCGTCGTCCGCTCGGGCACCCTGCAGCAACGCCGCGATCAACAACACCCGCAGCACACCACGGCCGTGCGCGGCAAGCGGAAGGTGTGTCTGCGAGCGCCCGCTCTGAAGTACTAGCTGAAGGCTCTGAAGCACGCGGCGGTCGCTGAGCCCCGCGACCGCGAAGTCGAGCGGGTCGCCGACCGGCGCGAGACCGAGGTCTTGCGCGGAGCGCTGAAGTCGCTCGCGGGTCGCGGCAACGCCGGGATGTTCCAGCAACGGCGCCTTGGCCGCGTCGATCGCCTTGCGGATCGCATCGAGCGGCTCGGAGATGTCATCGCGCTCGAACAGCCGCGCAAGGACCGAGTTTGAGTAGAAAGCCAGCTCGTGCCCGGGATCCAGACCTGCCGGGATGTACTTCCAGCCAATCCGGATCTTGTCCGCTTGACTCACGGGCGCTTCGTCGGCCTCGGGACGCGCGAAAAACGCCCGCGCCGGCTCGTCATAGGCACCGCGAAACTTCAATCGCAGTACCAGCTCAGACTGGTCGAACTCCTCCTCAGGAGAGTCCCAACCGCCGAACGTGCCGTCCTCGCGACGTCCCTCAAGGTAAGCCTCGAAATGGTCGCGATCCTCGTCGGAGAGACCCTCGAGGATCACCGTGATGTCGACCGGCTGCGACGTGTCGCAGTCCGAGTAGTCCCAGATCTCCAGCCGCTCGCGGTATCTGTCGCGGTAAGGGTTGAGCAGGAGATCTGCTGCCGCGAGCAGTGTCGTCTTTCCGGCGTTGTTTGGGCCAATGAGGAGCGCATGGCTATCTGGGCGCCAGGAGACGGGCTCCCGCCACCCCCGATAGTGGCTGACCGTTATCTCCGAGATTCGCATCGTTGAATCATCGCGGTCGTGCCTGTCGTCAAAGCGCCGCTCGGGGTTGCGGGCTGTGGTGGCTGGGTGCGAGCGGGGCCGCTGCAATCGTGCTCGTCCTACTCGGGCGAGTCCGCCTGCGGCGCTCCGGCGAGGTCGAGCATCGCGTTTGCTTCCTTGATCGTGTCTTGCCAGAGCGCCTCGATCGCCGCGGGGCGGGGTCGCTCGCGGGGTGCGCCAGGGGCCTCGTTGAGGTACACGGCGAGCTCCAGGTCGCGGTAGGGCGCGGTGGTCTTGCCGGCGAGGATCGCGGTCAGGTCACGCCCGGCCTCGACGAGGCCCATCAGCTGCTCGAAATCCTGCGGGTCGAGCAGCGTCACCGGCTGCACCTTCGCTTGGGCGAGCATCCCCGCCGTGCGGTCACGGATGTAGGCCCAGAGCATCTCCGACTGCGAGATCGTGCCGGCACTCAGCACCACCGGCCAGATCCGCTGCACGCGGCTCAGATCGACCTCGGGCTCTGTAGTGGGGATCGTGGCCACGCCGCTGATCAGCGCCGTGATGCAACCGTCGAGCTGTTTGATCTTCCCGATGAGCAGTCGGTCGAGATCCTCGGCGAACTCCTCCGGTGTGCCCAGGATCAGCCTGTCGGCGCGCAGGCGTGAGGCGGAGACCTCGACCAGCACTAGATCGAGCCCGAGGTCGATCGCTACATCCGAGGTCTTCGCGTCGGCCTTGCCATACGGCTGCTCGCCGTAGACGCGTCCGCCGCCGAGGGGACGGTTGCCGTATGCCGAGCGGGCGAGGCGCAGCACGTGCTGCTCGAGCAGCTCCCCGGAGTAGGCGGTATAGCGGCGGCTGAGCTTGCGGTCCGCGGCAGAGCGGCTCTGGGCGCTGTCGAGCAGCCGATAGTGGAAGCCGTCGGAGAGCCACGCCTTCATGCCGCGCGGTGAGATCAGCAGAATGCTGTCATCCGCGAGCCGCAGGAACGGCCGGCGCATGAACGGGCGAGTTTCCCACGCGATGTGGGCCGGGTCCGTGCCCGCGGCCGCGAACTCTGCTGCGAAGGTGGCCCGATCCGTGGAGATGAGCTGCAGCGCGTCCTCTCGGCGCTCCGCCATGCCCAAGCGCGAGAGCAGGTCGTCGAAGTCCTCAGCGCGAATGCCTGAGCGCATGCCGGCGCGCGCGTCGGTATCCCAGGCGTGGGACATCGCAGCGAGTGCGAAACCAAGCGCGAACTGCTCCTCGATCGTGAAGCGGTAGTCGTCGCGCATCCACTCATCGAGCGGGCAGCGCTCGTCGCGCATCTGCGGCTCACGCGCGATCACGCCGAATAGCTGCCTGGCGCGGACGAACTCGCCAAGGGGAGCCGGCTTGCTGTTGTACGCGCCGTTCTGCAGGAAGAACGCCAGCCAGTCGGTCGCGTCACGCATCTCCTCCGCGGCCATGGTCGCGGTCTCCTCAAGGACGGAACCTGCAGCGATGATCGCGACGGTGAGCAGACCGTGCTGCGCCTCGGACATGCCCACGGCAAGGACCCCGTCGTGAGCCTCTTCGATGACCAGGCGGGCCAGGACAGTAACCTGCTGCTCGGAGAACAGCTCGGCGTCATCGTGTTCGGCAAAGAAGCGCTCGATGCGACGGTAGACCCGCTCGCTGTAAATCTCGCGAGTGAGCTTCAACTGCTCGGCCCTGTTGCTGCGCAGCCCGAACGCCTTGCCCGCAGCCTGCGCAATCCCGTTCATCGCGGGCTCGAACGGGAGCTTTGACAGATACTCTCGCAAGGCCGCGAGGGGCGTTGGTTTCGCACCGATCGCTGCCTCATCGACGTACACAGAGACATAATCGAGGGAGCTCGGCGGAGCACCAGCAAGCGCGACGGGCCTGACATGGGGGCGCAGCTCCTGGGGCAGGCCGCGAAAGACCAGGGGCGCGGGCAGCCTGGTCACGCTGCCGGGGACAAGCAGACCGGAGATGCTCTGAACCCAACCAGGTACGAATATCTGCGGCTCGTCGACCATAGCCACATTGTGGGCGATGGGGCGGCTAAGACAATCGGAGCGGAAGCTCTGGAGTACTGCGCCACAACCCTCAACCCACTGGCCCGGATTCGCGCCAAATCCGCGCCAGTTCAAGCGCGGATCGTGCGGTTTCAGGCGGTTAACAGCGGTTTCACAGCGCCGCACACCCGCAGCTGCCCACCCGCCGAATCCCGCTTAACCATGCGGAAAACGGCTCAGGAAAGCCAGAAATCAGGCACCGGCTCGAAGGTGCGATTTTTGGCTGGTCGGGTTTTCGAGACCGCCGCATTCAACCGCTCTGCCACCCCTCCAGGGGTCACTACAAGTCTTCTATTTTATGTCGATTTGCAGGTAGAAAGCATCCTACAACAGCCCTTGGCTCGGTGACCATCCCGGCTGCCGAACCCCAGCAGAGACCGAAATTGAAATGAGATTCTCGCAGCTACCTTCCTTAGCATCCTCCCCAGCATCGTCGAAACACGCTCACAACTTTGTCATGTCGACATCGAACCTGACCAATCCAACGACGCACCGCATAGCGGCCCTGTGTACCGAAGCGCTCTGGCATTTGCTCACGGCGTCCGTCGAGCGATGGTGAGCGCGTTGCTGCATTCGGAGAGCCATGTCTGCGCGTGAGGGTCGATCCATCCAGCGATCGTGAGCATGTCCTCGAGACGCCCCTGAGCGTCTTGGTCGAGCAGCGAATCGTGATGGGCGACACGGTTGCGGAAACGCTGGATCAGCCGCATCCTGGAACTGAGGTCCTTGCGAGTCAGCGCAGCGTGCGGGAACGCGGCCCGCAGCTGGTGCCTCCACAGCTCCTCGTAGCGACGTCCGAAGAGTCCGGCCCAGAACCTGAAGGAGACACCGGCGACGACCCGTCCGCGCGTGACGAGCTTGCCCTTCTCCAGCCGCTCGATCGCGACGATGGCCTGCTTGATCCCATCGGGCTGGAGGATCTCGAAGTCGAGCAGCCACGTGTCCTTGATCGGCGCTTGCGGTTGACCGGCGCCGAGGACTCCGTCGACAGCGTTGCGAAGGAGGACCTCGAAGTGGTGGATCAAGCCGAACGACGCGACGGTGAGCTCGGAGTGCCACTCGTACAGCGCCACGGCTCGATCGTGGTCGCCGCCGGCAGCGTCCAGGAACCGCGCGTAGCGCGGCTCGGATAGCCAGGCGCGTGCTTGCTGTTCATCCACGTTCGCGCTAGGCTAGTTGACGACGCCCCGGTCCCGCCTAGGACTCCTCGGAGTTATGCGGCCGGGGCTTTGTCGTTCCATCAGTGACGGGGTCAGTGATGGTTGTTGTCGTCCGTCGTGGGCTTGCTCAGGCCAGGGCCGAAGATCGCGTCGGTCAACCGCTTCACGAGTGCCCTGAATGGGGCCTCCGCGAATCCCGCGAGGAACGCCGCAGCGTAGTAAACGTCCGGGTTGAACGCTGGCGGATTTGCCGGTTTGGCACCGCCGGCAACTGTGCCGGCAGTCGCAAGCTCGGTACTTACAAGTAGGAGGAAGGCACCCACGCTGCCCATAACCAACCCGGTCCACGGGCGCAGCTTGTGCCAAAGGTCATAGCTGTCCTTCCAGTCGACCCGGTGATGCCACAAGATCCCCGTCAGGCTCGCCAGCGAGCCGCCGATTGCCCCGAACCAGACGATCCCCACCGGCAATCTGCCCAGATGGTGGTCGGAGATCCAATGCCCGAACGAGCCGACGATCTGCGAGAGAGCAGCGAGAACGAGGAGAGCAAAGAACGAGAACACGGCGATTCTGATCACACTCTTGGGAGCCGCGGTGCCTCGTTGCGGTGTGATGGGTGCTGGTGCCGGAGCTTGGGGAGGGACTATCGCCACGGATGGATGGTGTCGGACGTGGCAGACGGTTCTGAAACGTGCCCGGTCGGGCGCGCGCGAAGCGCTCCACGGCCGTTCGGTCGTGGAGGGAATGTTGCCGCAGCGCTGACAGCAGCAAACCCTCAAGCAACCCGCCATGATCCGCGCCAAACTCGCGCCAGTCCCGGTGCGGACCGAGCGGTCTCGGGCGGTTTCCAGCGGTCTCGCGGGCTCGCCGACAGCCGCCGCGCATCCGGCGGAATCCCGCTCAACCGCCACGAATCTGGCTCAACCAAGCCGAAAATGAAGGCTGACCCTCCGAGGCGCGCTTTAGCCGAGGTAGGGTTTTCGAGACCGCCGCATTCAACCGCTCTGCCACCCCTCCAGGTGGATCCGCAAGGCTAGATCATCGCGCGGTGCGCCGCGCGGCGAAGAACCCGCTCAGCAGCGCCCCGCACTCCTCCCCGAGCACGCCGCCGCGCACCTCGGGGCGGTGGTTCAGGCGGGGCTCGGCGAGCACGTCGAGCACGCTCCCCGCGGCGCCCGCCTTCGGGTCGCTCGCGCCGTAGAGGACGCGCGGCACGCGTGCGAGCACGATCGCGCCGGCGCACATCGCGCAGGGCTCGAGCGTCACGTACAGCGTCGCCTCCAGCACACGCCAGCTGCCGAGCGCTCGCGCGGCCCCGCGCAGGGCGAGGATCTCGGCGTGCGCGGTCGGGTCCCCGCGCAGCTCGCGCTCGTTGCAGCCCACGGCGATCGCCTCACCCGCGCGCACCACCACGGCGCCGATCGGCACGTCGCCCTGCGCGCGCGCTCTCTCGGCCTCGCGCAGGGCCAGGCGCATGAAGTACTCCTCGTCAGGATCTGTTGCCATGGTGATCGCCGAAACATAGAGGCGCTGGGTGTTCGCATACAAAACGTGACTCGCGTGTAACTATAGTTATACGCTTTTTCAAAAGTACAACATCTCCCCCCGCCGTCTCTATCTCGCGCGCGCCCACCGGCACGCCCGACCCGGGCGGGCGCTCTGCGACAGTACACGGCGCCCAGCCCGACCCGACGGATCATGATTACCAAAAGCTCGATGTCTCCCCTTTCCCGCCATCGCCCCCGCCTCGCGACCGCCGCCCGCCGGCTGCCCGCGCTCGCCGGCGCCTGCGCGGCGCCCGCGCTCGCCGGCGCCTGCGCGGCGCTGGCGCTCGGCATGTTCGCGGCGCCGGCGATGGGCTCGTACGCCCCCGATCGGATCCTCGTCAGATACGCCCCCTCCGCGCCCTCGCTCGCGCACGCCGCCGTGGCCGCGAAGCCCGCCTCCCACACGCGGCTGCTGCGCCTGCCCCACGGGATGAGCGTGCCGGCCGCCATCGCCCGCCTGCGCCGCCGCCGCGACGTGCTCTGGGCGGTTCCCGACTACAAGGCCCACGCCGCCGGCACCTTCATCCCCAACGACCCCGGCCTCGGCGGGGCGCCGACCGACTGGGAGCAGCTGCAGTGGAACTTCCTCGGGCCGTTCGGCGTCGACGCGCCCGAAGCGTGGGCGAACGTCGCCGCCGACGGCGCGCCCGGCGGGCGCGGTGTGGTCGTCGCGGTGCTCGACACCGGCGTCGCCTACGCCAACCGCGGGCGCTTTCGCCGCTCGCCCGACTTCGGCCGCTACGAGTTCGTCAAGGGCTATGACTTCATCGCGCACTCGCCCTACCCCAACGACCGCAACGGCCACGGCACGTTCGTCGCCGGCACGATCGCCGAGGCGACCAACAACCACTTCGGCCTCACCGGCCTCGCCTACGGCGTGCGCCTGATGCCCGTACGCGTGCTCAACAGCCAGGGCGAAGGCGACGCCTCGACGATCGCCGAAGGCGTCCGCTTCGCCGTCAAGCACCACGCCCAGGTGATCAACTTATCGCTCGAGTTCGGCAGCGAAGTCACCGCCGCGAACATCCCCGAGCTGATCGGAGCGCTGCGCTACGCCCGCCGGCGCGGGGTCGTCGTGGTCGCCGCCGCCGGCAACGAGGACCACACGACGATCGCCTACCCCGCGCGCGCGCCCGACGTGATCGCCGTCGGCGCCACGACCGAACACGGCTGCCTGGCCAACTACTCAAACGACGGCGGCGGCCTCACGCTCGTCGCCCCCGGCGGCGGCGCCGACGCCGACCTTCCCGGGGACCCCAACTGCCATCCCGAAGAACCCTCCGGCCGCGACGTCTACCAGATGACCTTCACCGGCTCCTCCCCCCAGCGCTTCGGTTTCCCCTCCGGCTACGAAGGCACGTCAATGGCCTCCCCCCACGTCGCCGCGACCGCCGCCCTGATCATCGCCTCGGGGGTGCTCGGCAAGCACCCGTCGCCGGCGCAGGTGACCGCGCGCCTGCGGGCGACCGCGAAACCACTCGGCGGACCGTCGGACTCGCGGCTCTACGGGGCCGGGCTCCTCAACGCGGCGGCTGCCACCGCCCCGGGCGGGCCGGGGGCGGTGGGGTAGCTCAGGTCGTCCTGATGATCAGCACCGAGCAGGGGGCGTGGTGGGAGATCTTGTTGGGCACCGAGCCCAGCAGGAAGCGCTTGGCGCCCGTCATGCCCTTGTTGCCGACGATGATCAGGTCCGCCTCCCGCTCCTCGGCGACATCCAGAATCGCATCGGCGGGATCGCCCTGGCGCGGATAGACGTTGACCGTCACGCCCGCCTCGCGGGCAACCGCCGCGGCGGTCTCGAGCGTTGCGTCGACGTCCTCGCGAGGATTGATCGCCCACTGCAGATCCTCCGGCGCGTCTCGCCGTTCCCCCTGTAGGCGTTGCGCCGGCACCGGCTCGTAAGCGCTCACCAGCTCGAGCGCCGCCCCGACCGCACGCGCCAGGTCCACCGCCTGGCGCACCGCCTGGGTGGCGGTGTCCGAGCCATCGGTGCCCACGACGATCGATCTGAACATGATCCTCTCTCCCTTGCCTGTGTCAGGTTGAGCCGCTACCGCCGGCCGGGCCGATCATACCCGCAGCCACCGCTGCTTGATCGCCTCACCCAGATGCGCTTCCGACCCCTCGCCACGTAGGCTTGCTCGATGCGCTGGCTGATAGATGGGATGAACGTGATCGGCACCCGTCCGGATGCGTGGTGGAAGGACCGCCACGGGTCGATGATCAAACTTGTGGACATGCTCGAGCGGTGGGCCGCGGCGACCGGCGAGGAGGTCACGGTCGTGTTCGAGCAGCCACCCTCGCCGCCGATCCGCTCCACCGTGATCGAGGTCGCGCACGCACCGCGACCGCGCCGCGACTCGGCCGACGACGAGATCGTGCGACGCCTCGCCGCCACCCCTGAGCCCGGGGCCGTGCGAGTCGTCACCTCCGATCACTGGCTCAGCGACCGGGTGCACGCCGCGGGCGCAACGGTCGAGCCATCCGCGCCGTTCCGGGCGCTGATCGAGGACGACTGACCCGTCGAGCGCCCGGCGAGATCCCGGTCAATCAACTCCAAGCCCGCAACAGCTCCTGCGGCTCCAGCCGCACATCCAGCCGTGAGGAGGATGCGTCGAACCCGGAGCGGGACACGCCGAGGAGCAGCGTGGCGGCGTCGACGCCCGGCACCAGCGTCAGCGCCGCTTCGAGCGCTCGCAGGTCGTTGCCGTCGAACGGCGCTCGCTCACGCCACTCGATCGAACCGACGAAGCTCACGCGCGCCGGTCCGCCACGCTCGGGCAGGCCGACGAGGTCGAGCTGACGGCCGGTGCGATCCCACCAGCTGCCGACCCTGCGGGCGTCCCCGAAGCGATCGTCGAGCAACATGCGCTCGATCGCGGCGCACACAATCGGCTCGATCGCCGCGCCGCGATCACGTCCAAAGGGTCCGCCGGCGTCTACTACACGCCCGGCTCGCTGAAGGCACGCCTGTGCGTGGAGGGAGCACGCGAGCTGTATGAGTACTGCGATCCGTGCGCGCACAGGCGCTCGGACGCGACGGCAAGCTGGTGGACGACTTCGTCTTCTCCCACACCGAGCGGGCGCTGCACGTGCGCAACGCCCCCTCCCCAGCGGCGACCTCCTCGCTCGCGATCGCCCGGCACGTGGCCGAAGAGGCGGAACGGAGGTTCGGGCTGGAAGGATGAGAGGCCATACGCGAGCGAACTCGCGCATGTAGCGATCCTCTTTCACAGTTTGTCCACCATGTAAATCATCATCCGTCTAGGCCATCATCCATAATCTGTCCAAGCCATTATTCATAATCCGTCCGGCAAGGTTGTAGGATGCGTCGGATGCCCGCAGGACTCCTGGCTCGCCACATCCGCCCGCAGGTGCTCGAGGCGCTTGCTGAGAGTCGCGCCGTCGCGCTGCTCGGAGCTCGGCAGGTCGGCAAGAGCACCTTGGTCGCGGACATCGCGGCAAACGAGCACCCCGCCCGCATGATCAGCCTCGACGATGAGCCAACGCTGAACGCGGCACGAGCAGACCCGGCGAGCTTCGTTGCCTCGATCACCAGCCCAGCGATGATCGACGAGGTCCAGCGAGCGCCGAGCCTGCTGCTGGCGATCAAGCGACGCCTCGACAACGACCAGACGCGCGGACAGTTCCTGCTCACCGGGTCGGCGAACATCCTCACGCTTCCGACAGTCGCCGACGCGCTACCCGGTCGTGTGCGATACGTCAACCTCTCACCCCTATCCCAGGGCGAGCTGCGTGGCACGCGCGAGACATTCATCGACGCGCTGTTCGACTCGAGGCCGCCCCATATCTCAGGAGCCACCATCGGCCGCGCGGCCGCCGCGAGCATGATTGCCACCGGTGGCTACCCCGAGTCGCAGGGACTCAGCGCACGCGGCCGATCGGGGTTCTTCTCCGGCTACGTGGCCTCGATCATCGGGCGCGATCTGCAGGACGTCGCGAACGTGCGCAACGTGGAGAACATCGAGCAACTGCTCTATGTCATCGCCGCGCGATCCGGCGGGCTGGCCTCGTATCACGGTATGGCGGCAGACCTCGGCATAGACACCAACACCGCCGGGGCGCACACGAAGATCCTCGAAGACCTGTTCCTCGTCGCAAAGCTCAAGTCGTGGCACGTGAATCTCGGTAGCCGCCAGATCAAGAGCCCCAAGCTCTACATCCTCGACAGCGGACTGCTGGCATACCTGGTCGGGGCCAACGAGCGACGGATCACCGAGGACGGTCCCGTCGCCGGCGCCATGCTCGAGAGCTTCGTCGCGATGGAGCTACGCCGCCAAGCGGATTGGACAAGCGAGCCCGTGTCGCTGTATCACTATCGCGACAAGCAGCAACGCGAGGTCGACGTCGTGATCGAGCGCCACAGCGGCGAGGTCGTCGGAATCGAGGTCAAGACGACCGCCACCCCCAGAAGCGCGGACTTCGCCGGCCTGCGCCACCTGCGCGACAAGCTCGGCGCACAGTTCAAGGCCGGCGTACTGATCTGCACCGCAGCCGACACACTCCCGTTCGGAGAACGCCTCGCCGCCGTACCACTCAGCGGGCTATGGCGCACAGGCATCTGAACTGGCCTTCGATTCCAGCGGGCTCGTTCGCCGGCGTACGCGCGCAGGCGCTCGGACGCGACGGGCGGCTCGTGGATGACTTCGTCTTCTCCCACACCGAGCGGGCGCTGCACGTACGCAACGCACCCTCCCCAGCGGCCACCTCCTCGCTCGCGATCGCCCGGCACGTGGCCGAGGCGGCGGAATGGAGGTTCGGGCTGGAAGGCTGATGTGGTGAGCGTGCTAAAGTAACGTTATGGACAGCACGATGTCGGCCGCGGCGCTCGCACGGGAGCTTGAAACCAGCCTGCCACGCGTAGTACGCGCGATCGAGCGGCTGGGGCTCGATGTGCGCCAGGGCAATGGGCGCATGGCGCTCGGAGGAGCAGACGTCGTGCGTCTGCGCGAGGAGCTGGGCGCCGCTGTCCCTCGCGTCCCCGGGCTGACGCCCACCGAGGTCAAGACACTGGCCGCGCTGGCGCGCGCGCCGCTCGGACTGACCTCCGCACGGACCGTCGCCGAGCGCGCGGGCGTCTCTCCGACGACGGCGAGCCGCGCGATAAAGTCGCTGCGTTCGCAGGGGCTCGTGACGGTGGCGCAGCGCACACTGCCGGCTGGACGCGCTCGCACGTTCGAGCTGATCCGCATCGACTACGGCTCACCGCGCTGGCAGCGGCTCGCGGGCGCCATCGCGAAGGCGCAGCCTCGCCCACGCCGCCGGAGGGCTTCCAATCGGAGCGTCCCGCCAAGGCTCAGACACCTGTTCTGGAACACTGCTCCCTCGCAGCTCGACACCGAACACGCCGGCGGCTACATCGCCCGGCGGCTACTGACCGTAGCTGACCCCGAGGGTCTCGCGTGGGGCGCCACGAACCTATCCGCCAATGACTGGCGCCACGCCGCGCGCACACGCGGCATCACACCCCGACGGCGCGCGCTCGCCCTGAACAACGCCGCCGCCCGGAGTCGCGGTGACACTCCCCGCTGAGCTCACGGAGATCCTGTCCCGCGAGACCGCCTTGGCGTGGGAGCACATCGCTCCGATCCTCCCGCGCGGCTGCCGGCTTGCTGGCGGGACCGCGCTCGCTGTACACCTGCGCCACCGCCAGAGCCATGACCTCGACTTCTTCTACAAAGACCCCAGCCTGGACCTCGCCGCGCTCGAGCAGCGCCTATCCGAGCTCGGCTCGTTCGCCGTGAGCAGCCGCGCGCCGGGCACCCTCAATGGGATCCTGCAGGGCGCCAAGCTGCAATTCCTGGACGCCCACGATCAGATCGACCTCGACGAGCCCGAGCCACACGCCGGGATCCCCGTGTCCAGCCTCGCAGACGTGTTCGCGATGAAGATCAAGGTCATCGGCGACCGCGGGGAGCTGCGCGACTACTTCGACCTGAAGCGAATCGAGGAGCTCACCGGCCGCCGCATCGAGGAAGGCATCGGCCTGTACATGACCCGCTACCAGATACCACCAGAGCACCCAAACATCGGACATATCGTCGAGGCGCTCGGCTACCTCGACGACGTCGACGAAGACGAGATGCTCCCCGAGGACCACGCCACGATCACCGCATACTGGACGCGCCGCCAGCCCGAGATCAGCCGCAGCCTAGCTCGCTTCCCAGACGCATAAAGAAAATCTCTTGGAGCTTCGGGCGACGATCCCGAAGCTACCCAGCCGATTGCGCCGACGCTCGCCTGGGAGACCGAGAACTTCGGGCTAGAGAGCTGACCGGCGGGCTGGCGTGCCCTCACGAATTCGACGTCGGTCCGAGAAGCTCTTCGAGGAAGAAGCGCGTCTTCGGTGGTGGCTCGCGGGACGGGTAGATACGTTTGAGGAGATCGAGCGCCTCCTTCGCACTGCTCAGATCGCACTCGCGCAGCAGGATTTTGATGTCCTCGTCGTCCTCGCCGAAGCGCATCGCCATCAGCTTCATCGCGAGCAGATACTGAGGGGAGGCTGTCGCGATCTCGATACCCGCGATGTCCGGGACCGGGCGGGGGTGCTCGTCCGCCCCGGGCATGAAGCCCTTGGCCGCGTCGTTCAGCCAGTCCTCGGGCAGACCATGCTCCTCGGCAACCTTCGCGGCCGCGGCGTAGATCGCGCTCTTCGGCTCGAACACCGCGTCGATGTCCTTCGTGACCCGCCGCGTCGAGTAGGCGAGCGCCATCGCCGCGCCGCCGACGATGAAGATCTGACCGCGCACGCCCTCGCGGGTGAGCTCATCGCCGAGCGCCTGCAGCGCGGCGACGATCCTCGCGCGCGTGAAGGCGCGCTCAGACACGGTCGAACACCTCGCGTGCGATGAACACCCCGTGGCGGGCGAACACGGCCGGCGTGTGAGCGAGCGTGTAGGCGTGGAAGGCGGGGAGGGTCGCGACGAACCACCACGGCTCGACGAAGCGGCCCGGTTCGTCGACCCAGGCCGGCGCGGGAATCGCGCCCTCGGACGCGAAGAACTCGGCGACGCCGGCGAGCGCCGCGTCGAAGCGTGCATCACCCGTGCCTGGGGGCACCTGCCTCAACAGTGCGATCTTCCCAGGACGAGACGAGCCCCTGAAGTCGTCGGCGAACCCGAACAGCAGTCGCAGCGCGTCCTGCTCGTGACCGTGCTCGAGATCCTCCTCGATCGTCTGTGCCAGCTCGGCGAGCGACGCCGCCCCGCGGCGCAGCCGGGGACGGGCGAGCACCTCGATGTCGTGCTCGCACGCGCCGAGCAGGCGCTCCAGCGTCGCGAGGTTCGGGGTCTTGGCACCCGACTCGTAGGCAGCGATGGCGGGCTGTGCGGTGCCCGCGCGAGCGGCAAGCTCGACCTGGGTGAGACCGGCCGCCTGGCGAGCGCCTCTGATCAGGGGGGGAACCTCCATTTTCAACAGTATACATCTTTAGATATATGCTCCTCGCAGCGATAGCGAGCTCTAAATTTGAGGCCTGGTGCCGCACCGTGTAGAAGCGTAAACTCTGCGCCATCGCGCAGATCAGAAGCCCCGCAGGCCTGACCACATTAATCTGCGCGATCACGCAGATTAATGGTTTAATCGCCATTCTGCGCTAGAATATGCG
>DATCFG010000114.1:0-53423 GCA_036509655.1 Solirubrobacteraceae bacterium
GGCGAAGCCGAACGCGTGCGAGCCGAAGCCGAGCAACCCGATCACCGCGACCAGCGCCAGACTCAGCGCGACGGCGGCCACCACGCGCAGGCGCTCGCCGGCGCTGGACCCGTCCCCGCTCGCCCCCAGCATCAGGAACGGCAGCGCGAGCCCGGCGGTGACCTTGATCGCGATCCCCGCGACCAGCGCGGCCGCGCCACCGATCGGAGATCGACGAGATCTCCGATCGGCCAGCAAGCGCGGGTTGGCGCCGGCTGTGAACAGCAGCGCGGCGGCGAGCGTGAGCAGCAGCAGCGTGTCGTTGTGGCCGCCGCCGACCGCGAGCTCGAGCAGCACCGGGTTCAGGCCCACGAAGGCGGCGGTGAAGCGCCGCGAGTGGCCCGTGAGAAATGTCCGAAAAACCCGGGACTCCTCCTCAGATTTCACTGCAACCTGGGCGGAGGGGTTTTCGGACATTGCTTCATTCCCGGACGCGCGGCTCAACAGCGCGATCGCGGCGAGGCTGGTGGCGACCGCGAGCGTCTTCAACGCCCACAGCCCACTGGCGAGCCCGAGCGGTGCGATCGCGTAGCTGCCAAGCGTGAACAGGGGGCCGTAGGGCGAGTTCTGGAAGGGCCAGCCCACGAACAGGAAGGCGGGATCCGTCGGTACCTGGGCGGCGACGTGCGTGTACGGGTCCATCCCGTGCAGGGCGCCCAGGCGGGCGAAATCGAGGTAGCCGAAGACGTCCTGGGAGATCAGCGGCGGGCCCAGCAACAGCGCGAGGTGCGTGGCGATGATCGTCACCCATATCATCCGTCCTGGAAGCGCGCGCACGGCGAGCAGCACGGCCAGATAGCTCGCGGCCATGATCAGCGTGAGCGCCTGGAAGCGGTCGGCGCTGAGGCCCACGCCGAGGCCCGCGAAGGGGCCGGCCAGCCAGCTGGGCCAGCCCCCGCTGCGAGCGGGGACATACTGCGACGGGCCGCTCGCAGCGCCGGCGGCGACGAGTAGCACGCTCGTGAACATGCCGAGCAGGCCGAGCGCGCCGAGCCAGCGCAGCGCGCGCGATGAGACCGGCGATCCCCCCGAGCCGGTGGCGCCCGGCCCGCCGGCGGATTCGCGCGCGCGCCGCGGGAGACCTGTCAGGGGCGTGGTCGCCTGCACGCGCCCATTGTTACGTCTTGGAGATCTGCGAGGCTTTGGAGTGCTGAGTACCCTGTAGTTGTCGCCGTGTCCGCCGGGGCGATCCGGGTGTGGGTGTACATGCGCGCGGTCCGGCCGGCTCGCGGGACGAGATTTGACCTATGCGACGTAGATACCGCAAACCCACATCCTTGGTTGCGGATCCCACCCGCCCGCGCCGTGTCCTGATCCTGTCCGCCGACGTCGGCGAGGGTCATGCCGCCGCCGCCCGCGCGCTGGCCGATCAGATCGAGGAGTCGCACGAGCAGGCCGAGGTCACGATCATCGACGGCCTCGCGGCGATGGGACGGGTGCTGCGGCCCGTGGTCGAGGACGGCTATCGAGTGCAGCTGCGCCTGATGCCGTGGACGTACACGCTCGTGTACTGGCTGCTCGAGCACGTGGCGCCGATTCGCTGGTTTGCGCGCCGGCTGCTGTGGCTGCTGGGTTCGCGCCCGCTGGCCCGGTGCATCGCCGAGCACGACCCCGATGTGATCGTGTCCACCTATCCGGCGGTGACGGTCGTGCTGGCGCGGTTGCGGCGCACAAAAGTGGTCGACTGCCCGACGGTGGCGACGATCACCGACCTGACGGGCCTGTTCTTCTGGGCGCAGCCCGGGATCGACATGCACCTGGTGATGTACGGCGAGTCGGTGCCGTCGGTCGAGCGGATCGCCGGGGAGGGCAGCGTGCGTCTGGTGCGTCCGCTGATCTCGGCCGATTTCCTCGGGCCGCGCTGTCCGCTTGCGGCCCGGCGCGCGCTCGATCTGCCCGAGCAGGGTCGCATGGTGGTCGTTTCTGGAGGGGGCTGGGGGGTGGGGGACATCGAGGGCGCCGTGCGCGAGCTCAGCAAGTTGACGGAGGTGAGCAGCATCGTCTGCCTAGCGGGACGCGACGAGGAGCTCAGGGACAAGCTGAGCGAGGGTTTTGCGCGCGAGTCCCGCGTGCACGTGTACGGGTTCACCGACAAGATGCCCCAGCTGCTCGCGGCCGCCGACGTGCTCGTGCATTCCACCGGCGGCGTCACGTGTCTGGAGGCGAAGGCGGCCGGCACACCGGTCGTCTCCTACGGGCTGCCCGTCGGGCATGCGCGCCTGAACACGCGCGCGATGGCGACGCTCGACCTGCTGCGGCTGGCCAAGAACACCGAGGAGCTGCGCGCGCACGTCCAGGCGAGCTTCGCCGAGGTTGGCGCAACGCGCGCGCCCGACGCGGCGGAGAGCCTGCTGGAGGACCTGCTCGTGAGCGACGGTCGCAGCCCTCGCCCACGTCCTGGAGGAGAGACCGCGGTGGGGTTGGCGACGGTCGTCAGCCACCGCGAGCCGGTTTCGGATCCCGCCCGCCCTGGCCGTGAGGGACTTCCCGGCGAGGAGAGCTCGCCGGAGCACGAGCGGCTCGCCGCCGTGGATCTCGTCCTCGACGCCCCGCGGCGCGTGCGCTCGATCCCCCTGTGGCGGCTGCGGCTGGTCGCGTTCGCCACGCCGTTCCTGCTGCTGCTGAGCATCGGCACCTGGACGCTGTCAACCGACGAGGTGGCGGCCCTCGCCAACGTGCTGTTGCGCGTCCACCCGATCACCCACGTCAACACCGACCAGGCGGACGTCGGCTTGATCGTGCACGCGCCGGCGGGCGACGCGACGCGCGTGGCGAGCGAGCTCGCCGCGCGCGACATCCGCGTCACGTTCACCGACGACGGCGCCGTCCCCACGAGCGCGACGATCCTCAAGCTGCACTCGCTCGGCGATCAGATGTTGCCGGAAGTCGTGCCCGGCACGGCTCTGTTCCGCTGGCTGCGCACTCGTCGCACGCTGGGCTCCCAGGCGCACGCTCTCGGGTTGCGCCACAAGTTCTACTTCCTGCAGCCCGCCGGTGGGCTGACCGTCGGTCAGCTGCTGCTGGCGCGCATCGCCGACGCGGTTCCCGTGAAAGGGTCGTTGCGCCTGAACGCCACGGGCGCCCTGCCTCAGGGGCGCACGCGCGCGGGCGATGTGCTGGTGGTGACGGTTGAAGGATCGGCCTCCTCGGTGGCCGGGTTGGAGCGGATCGTCTCCTCGCTCGGCAGCAAGGGACTGGGGGTGGAGCCGTTGTCGTGGCTGATCGGCTCGCCTCCCATCAGCGCGAGCAGCAGCGGCGAGCGCACGAGCGCCGCGGCGCCGGCCACCAGCAGCAGCAGCGAGAGCGCGAGCGGGACGCCGCTCAGCGGGGTATCGGAGAAGCGCTCGTCGAACAGCACCGGCGCGAGCGCCACGGGCACGATCGTCTGAGTCACGAACACCACCGGCGCGACCTGGATCGCCGGGCGCGCCTGCAGGGAGCTCGACTCACTGAGCACGCCCACGGCGGAGGCTGCCGCAGTCGCCAGCCCCCAGGCGATCGCCACGACGAAATAGCGGTGCGCGAGATCGTCCGAGGCGAGCTTGGTCGCTATCCCGCTCCAGCCGAACGCGAGGCCGGCGCAGACGATCGTCACCGAGGCGGGTGAGCGGCGCAGCGCCCGCAGCAGGTAGGGCAGCAGGCTCGCGGCGGCGAGGACGACGAGCACGATCAGGATCGTGAGATGCTCGGAGGTGTGACCCGTGCTGCGCGGCGGCGCGCACAGCCCCGCTCCGATCACGCCGATCACGATCGCCGCCATCGCGGCGTACTCGTGGGTGCCCGCGTGCTCGCCGAGCATCCGCTGTCCCACGAACACCAGCACGAGCAGGCCCGCGGCGAGCGCGGGCTGCACGACGACCAGTGGCGCGAGCAGCAGCGCGATCACCTGCAGCGGCCAACCGAGGATCGACAGGCCCGTGCCGAGCATCCAGCGTCCGCGCTTGAGGAGGCCCCAGACGAGCGCCAGGCGCAGATGCTCCTCGCGGGGCGCCTCCTTGGCGTCCATCGCCTGCAGCGCGATCCCTAGGCTGTAGAAGACGGACGCGCCGACGGCGGCCCCGATGCCCAGCACAAGATCGACCATGTCAACCTCCGATCATCGCACTCTCGGGCCTCCGGCATCCGGGTCTCCGACACCCGTTGCTCTGGGGGTGTGCGCCGGTGTGGCGATGGCGAGCTATCTGGGGGCTGCGCTCGCCGGCCCATGGCCCGTCCATTTCCCGCGCTCGCCGGCGCCGATCTGGCCCGGGCTGCGCCGGGCGCTGGGAGTCGAGGATCGGACGGCGAGCGGACGCGGCTATGCCCTCACCTTCGACGACGGGCCGCACCGCGATGGCACCCCGGCGGCGCTCGAGATCCTCGCCGGAGCGGGTGTGCGGGCGACCTTCTTCCTCGTCGGGGAGCAGGTGCGACGCGCCCCCGCGCTCGCCCGCGAGATCCTCGCGGCCGGTCACGAGATCGGCCTGCACTGCGACCGCCATCGCAACCTCCTGCGCCTCGCGCCGTGGCAGGTGCGCGAGGACATCGCCCGGGCGCTCTCGAGTATCGAGGATGCCACCGGCCACTCCCCGACGCTCTACCGCCCACCCTACGGCGTGCTCAACGCGTCGGCATTGCGGGTGGCCCGCGGGCATCGCTGGCGGACGCTGATGTGGACGCAGTGGGGTCGCGACTGGGAGGCGCGCGCCACGCCCGAGTCGATCGCCGCGCGCGTCACCGATGGTGTCGAGGATGGCTCGGTGCTGCTGCTCCACGACGCCGACGACTACTCCGCGCCGGGCTCCTGGCGGCGCACCGTCGCGGCGCTGCCTTTGGTCCTCGACCTGCTGGCCGAACGCGGCCTGGAGGCGGTGGCGTCTTGAGTGTGCCGCAGATGTGTCAAATTTGTGACCGTCGCGTGACGGAAGTAAAGATCGTCCGGGACATCGTTGGCAAAACAAAGCGCGTGTCACTATGGTATTACGCAGTTAAAAAAGTATGACATCTTCCCCTCCGTCTTTAGAAAGCGCGCCGAACGCCCTGGGTGTGCCGCTTGCGCCGATCGCCCCGAGCGCGCCCGTGCCCGCCGCGCTACCGCAGGCGACGCGCTCGCCGTGGTGGATCGAGGTCGGCGTGATCGTCTGGCTGTGCTGGGTGTACGACGCGATCACGAACCTCGCCCCGTTGCGCCTGCACTTCGCGCTGAGCCATGCGCGCGAGATCCTCAACCTGGAGCGCTCGCTGCATCTTGACCCCGAGCTGAGCCTCGACCGCTGGCTCGCCGGGCACCACACGCTCGGGTTGATCCTGTCGGACTACTACGACAACGCCCACTTCATCGTCACGCTCGGCCTGTTGGGCTACCTCTGGTGGTGGCGCGCCGATATCTACAGGCCGCTGCGCAATGTGCTGGTGCTGACCAACGTGCTCGCGTTCATCGTGTTCTGGCGCTTCCCGGTCGCGCCGCCGCGGATGCTCCACGGCTTCACCGACATCGTCGCCGCGTCCGGCGCGTTCGGCTCGTGGCACACCGGGGCGCTGGCGTCGCAGGCCAATCAGCTGGCGGCGGTGCCCTCGCTGCACATCGCGTGGGCGGGATGGTGCACGCTGGTTGTGTGGCGGCTCTCCACGCGTCGCTGGGTGCGGGCGGCGGCGATCCTCTACCCGTGCCTGACCGCGCTGGCGGTGCTCTTCACGGGCAACCACTTCCTGTTCGACATCCCCACGGGACTACTCGCGCTGGCGGTGTCGGTGTTGATCGTGCGGATCGCGACGGCCTGGTGGCAGGGATCGCGACGGCGTGGCGGTTTCGGCCGTCCGTCCACCGCCTAGCCGGCCCGCGGTTCCGTCGCATAACCCACAACCGGCCGCATCTGGCCCCACCGCACAACCAGTCCACCAGCGTAGCGAGTGTCACAAAGTTGTTACGAAGTCCGTGATCGGATAGACTACGCTCGTTGTCGCCGGCGTTGAGGAGCGTCGCGCGACGGATCCGCCGCGAGCACGCGCGCGGATTTTCCCGTCTATAGGGTGACTCATACATGTCAGATTTGGAAGCAGCCAACGAGGGTACATCGATCGGCGCGCACGCTGCGTCGGTTCTCGCCTACCTCGATGTCGTGCTCGTCGTGCTCGCCGCACCCGTGGCGATCGCGTTGGGGGCGCCCCCGCTCGGCTACCTGATAGCCGCCGGCGCCTGGGTGCTCCAGCGTGTCCTGCAGGAGCTCGATCGACGCTTGATCGCCGGCCGGGGGGCCGACGCCCGCTTCGGCCTCAACCTGGTCGATGGGTTCGGGCGCATCTGGCTGCTAGCCGGAGCGATCGTGCTCGCCGCCGTCGTCGGTGGACGCGGTGACGGTCTGACCACGGCGCTCGTGATCTTCTGCGTTTACTCGATCGCATTCGCCATGCGCGTGGTCGAAGGGCGGCCCGGAGGGTCGAGACCATGAGCGCAGTCGCAGGCGCTCCACCGATCGCTCCTAGAATGGAGCCCCACCCGCCCAGCCCGTCACAGAAGCAGGGGATGAGCCAGCTACGGAAGATCGTCTACTCGCTCGCGGGAGTGTGGATCGGCGGGATCGTCCTGTTCATCATCCTGTTCGGCTTCAAGTCGCACAAGGCGCCGGCCGTTGCCAGTAGCGTCTTCTCCCCGACCGACGAGTTCAAACTCGACACCTGGTTCAAGCTCGGCCCGATCGCGTTCAACAAGGGCGTTCTGTATCTGCTGATCGCGGCCGCCATTACGATCGGGGTGATGCTGTACATCGCCAAACGTCTCAAGCAGCGCCCCGGCCGCCTGCAGGTGGCGGTCGAGGCGTTCTACAGCTTCACCCGTGGCATGTCGAAAGAAAACCTCGACGGCGACATGCAGCGCAAGTACTTCCCGTTGATCGCCACGATCTTCGTGTTCATCCTCGTCACCAACATGATCGGCTACATCCCGCTGCCGATCAACAGCGGCGAGTCGTTCAAGCTGTTCGGTGCGAGCATCCCGTCGTTCCAGATCTTTGCGGCCGACACGAACGTCGGCTTTCCCCTGATCCTCGCGCTCGGCGTCTTCATCCTGTTCACCTACGAGGGGGTCAGGCACCACGGCCCGATCGGATACATCAAAAGCCTGATGCCCGGAGGCATCAAAGGCCCGATCGTGGGCCTGATCTTCCCGATCGAGATCCTCTCGAACTTCCTGCGCCTGATCTCGCTGACGGTGCGGCTGTGGGCGAACCTGCTCGCCGGTCACATGCTGATCGCGTTCATGGGCGGTGAGCTGGGTGTGCTCGTCGGGGATCAGTGGGTCCAATGGTTGCTGCTGCCGTTCGGGATCGCGATCTACCTGTTCGAGGCCGTCCTGATCGCCGGCCTGCAGGCCTTTATCTTTGCCATCTTGACCGCCATCTACCTCGGCGGAGCGGTCGAAAGTCACTAACAAACAAGGAGCTATCGAGCGATGCAGTTTCTACACCTATTGAGTGCGATCCACCCGCTGCTGGGCGTCGCGGAACCGATCATCAAGCAGAGCCAGGATGCCGGTCGCGCGATCGCGCTGGGTGTCGGCGCCGGTGGCGGCGCCGCCGGCGCCGGGGCGGGCATCGGAGCGGTGTTCAACGCTTCGATCCAGGCCAAGACCCGCCAGCCCGAGCTGCGAGCTGAGGTCGAGCGCGACCAGTGGCTCGGCTTCGCGCTCACCGAGGCGTGCTTCTTCTACGGCCTCGTCGGCGGCTTCATCGCCTTCTTCCTGTAGGCCAAATGCCCACCGCGCCAAACATCCCACTCGCCTCCTCAAGCGGCTCGTTCCTGATCACCCCCAATGTGGGGATCATGATCTGGACGATTGTCGTGTTCGCGATCTCGCTGTTCATCCTGCGCAAATGGGTGTTCCCGCTGATCGGTGAAGCCCTGGACAAGCGCGCGAAGACGATCGAGGGGGAGATCGACGCCGCCGCGGAGCTGCGCCTCCAAGCCGACAAGGTGCTGGAGGAGTACCGCGAGCGCCTGAAGGAGGCCCGTGCTCAGTCCGAGGAGATCGTCCAGCGCGCGCGCCAGACGGCCGAGTCGCACGAGCACGAGGGCCGCGAGCGTGGTAAGGAGATCCTCGAGGAAGCGGCAAAGCGCGCCGAGCGTGACATCGAGGCCGCCAGCAAGCGGGCGCTCGATGACATTCGCCGTGAGGTCGCCGACCTCACGGTGTTGGCCACCGAGAAGGTCACGCGCAAGACGCTCAACGACGCCGACCAGCGTCGCCTCGTCGAGGAGGCACTCGGCGAACTCGACTTCTCCACGATCTCCGCGGGCGCTGAGAGTAACTGATTGAGATGACGGCCCGCTCGCCACTCATATCCCCGATCGCGACGTTCCCGATCTCGCTCGCCGGCGCCGCGTTCGATGGTCTCGCCATCGGGCGGGCGAGCGGGCCGCAAGGGTGCCCCTGCTGATGGATGAGCTGGCCCAGGTATATGCCCGCGCGCTGTTCCAGGTCGCCCTCGAGCAGGGCAAGCTCGATGAGCTGCGCGAGCAGCTCGCGCAGTTCGCGGACGCGCTCGACTCCAACCGCGAGCTCGCCGTGTTCTTCTTTTCGCCGTACTTCTCGTCGGCCGAGAAGATCGACGCGCTCGGCGGACTGCTCGACGGGGCTGACGAGGCGCTGCTGAACTTCCTGAGCCTGCTGATCGAGAACCACCGCATGCCCGTGATCTTTCGCGCCCGTCACGAGTACGAGCGGCTGTGGGATGAGGAGAACAAGACTCTGCCCGTGGAGATCACCAGCGCGATCGAGCTCGATCAACAGACCACGGAGAGCCTCGGCAAGACGATCGGCGAGCGCGCCGGACGTAAGGTCACGCTCGCGGCACGCGTGGACCCGGACATTCTCGGCGGCATCATCATCAGGGTCGGCAACTCGATCCTCGACGCCTCAATTCGCAATCGACTGGAGCAGCTGCGCAGGCACGTTGCCTAGCGGGAGGGGGGCGGGCCCCCCTCCCGACCACCCCCCGGCTTGGGCCCACCGCCTCACCACACCGTCACCGCAAGCACATCGCCCCCGCAAACAGAAGAGCTAAGGAAACGACATGCAGATCAACCCAGACGAGATCACCAGCATCCTGAAGAGCCGCATCGAGGGACTCGACAGCGGCACCGCCGAGCTGACCGAGGTCGGCACCGTGCTGTCGGTCGCCGACGGCATCGCGCGGTTGCACGGCCTGGAGAACTGCATGTCGTTCGAGATGCTCGAGCTTCCCCACGGCGTCACCGGCCTCGCGCTGAACCTCGAGTCCGACAATGTCGGCGCGGTGCTGTTCGGGGAGTGGGAGCACATCTCCGAGGGCGACACCGTCAAGCGCACCGGCGCGCTGCTGGAGATCCCCGTCGGCGAGGGCCTGCTCGGGCGGATCGTCGACCCGCTCGGGCGCCCGCTCGACGGCAAGGGCGAGGTCGCAACGACGCAGACGCGTCCGGCCGAGTTCAAGGCCCCCGGTGTGGTCCAGCGCCAGCCGGTCAAGCAGCCGATGCAGACGGGGCTGAAGGCGATCGACGCGATGATCCCGATCGGCCGCGGGCAGCGCGAGCTGATCATCGGCGACCGCCAGACCGGCAAGACGGCGATCGCGATCGACACGATCATCAACAACAAGGACACCGGCGTGGTGTCGGTGTACGTCGCGATCGGCCAGCGCATGTCGACCGTCGTCGCGCTCGCGCAGACGCTCGAGGAGTACGGCGCGCTGGAGAGCACAATCATCGTCGCCGCGGCCGCCGACGAGGCCGCGCCGATCAAGTTCATGGCTCCCTACGCCGGCTGCGCGATGGCCGAGCACTTCCTCTACAACGGCGGCCACGCGCTGTGCGTCTACGACGACCTGACCAAGCACGCCTACGCCTACCGGCAGATGTCTTTGCTGTTGCGCCGCCCGCCGGGTCGCGAGGCATACCCCGGCGACGTCTTCTACCTGCACTCGCGCCTCTTGGAGCGCTCGGTCAAGCTCAACGACGACCTCGGCGGCGGTTCGCTGACGGCGCTGCCGGTGATCGAGACGCAGGCCGGCGACGTCTCGGCATACATCCCCACGAACGTGATCTCGATCACCGACGGGCAGATCTTCTTGGAGTCGAAACTCTTCAACTCCGGCGTGCGCCCTGCGATCAACGTCGGGATCTCGGTCTCGCGCGTCGGCGGCAACGCCCAGATCGGGCCGATGAAGAAGGTCGCCGGCCGGATCAAGCTCGAGCTCTCCCAGTACCGCGACCTCGAGGCCTTCGCGCAGTTCGGCTCGGACCTCGACGCCGACACGCAGCGCACGCTGGCACGCGGCGAGCGTCTGGTGATGACGCTCAACCAGCACGAGCGCGCACCGCTGCCCGTCGAGGACCAGACGGTCCAGATCTACGCCGCCACGAACGGCTTCCTCGACCGCCTGAACGTCGAGCGCGTAACCGAGTTCCTACTCGAGCTGACCGAACGGATGCACTCCGAGCACGGCGCTCTGCGCGAGAAGATCGCGGGGGGCGACTGGTCGAAGGAGACCCAGCAGGAGGTGCACGACGCCGTTGATGCCTTCGCCAAGGACTTCGGCTACGACCTCGACGAGGAGGGCCAGCCGCTGGACGACGACGCGCCACCGGCGGGCCGCTCGAATGCGCCGGGCGAGTCGGGCGACGAGGGCTCCGATCAAGCGGCCGGCGAGACCCGGGACGAGTCGGCGAAGGAGCCCGCGGCGGCCTAGCGCCGGCTCGAGGTAACTGTCATGGCTTCTCAGCGCGACGTCAAGAACAAGATCGCATCGGTGAAGAACATCCAGAAGATCACCCGTGCGATGGAGATGGTCGCCGCGGCCAGGCTGCGCCGCGCCGAGCAGCGGATCTCCGCGCTGCGCCCGTACGCGGACGCGATCGGGCGGATGACCCGCCAGGCGGCGCAGGCCGCCGGCGGCGAGGCCGCGAACGTGCCGCTGCTGCGCGAGCACGACCGATCGGAGATCGGCCAGCGGACGAACGTCGGCTTGCTGCTCGTCACCGGCGATCGGGGCCTGGCGGGAGGCTTCAACTCGCAGATCATCCGCGCCGGTGTGCGACTCTCCTCGGAGATCTCCGAACAGGGGTTGCAGAGCCGCTGGTACGCGACCGGGCGCCGCGGTGTCTCCTCGCTTAGCTTCCGCGGGCACGAGCTCAGCGGCAGCTACACCGGCTTCGCCGACCGGCCCGCCTACGCGGACGCGCGCACGATCGCCGACGACGTGATCCAGGCCTATGTCAGCGGCGAGGTCGATCGCGTGGAGATGATCTACAACTCCTACGTCTCGCCGCTCACGCAGCACGTCACGCGCCAGACGCTTCTGCCGCTCACCCACGAGGGGATCACCGGCGGTCAGGGCGACGAGGGGCCTGCCGCGAGCGGGCGCGACTCCGGTGGGGAGAAGCAGCGCACGCCCGTCGACTACGAGCCGGACCCCGAGAAGATCCTCAGGCGCCTGGTCCCCGACTACATCGAGATCTCGATCTACCGCGCGCTCGTCGAGTCCGCGGCCGGCTTCTTCGGAGCGCAGATGACGGCGATGCGCAGCGCCTCGGAGAACGCCGGCGAAATCATCACCGACTACACGCTCCAGATGAACCGCGCCCGCCAAGCCGAGATCACCCAGGAGATCATGGAGGTGGTGGCCGGAGCAGAGGGCCTCAGCTGAGGCGACCGATGGGCTGCGCAATACTGCGTCCTCAGTCGCTCGCGTGCGTAGCACGCCACGCTCCCTGCGTCCTTGTCTTGCTTGCCCCTCGGCCGCCCCAGACGCACACCACCAAAGTCCTCGCGTGACCACGACCACAAGACTTCAATAGAGATAAAGAGGAGAATCGAAACCAATGCCAGCAAGCACCGTCACCGATCCGAGCACCGAGAACGGCGCCGCCGCCGAGCGCAACGTCGGGCGCATCGAGGAGATCCAGGGCGTCGTGATCGAGGCCGTGTTCCCCGACCGCCTGCCCGAGATCAACCACGCGATCACGATCGCGCGCCCCGCCGCCGCGGCCGACGAGGAGGCCGAGGGAGTGAGCCCGGGCGCCGGCGAGAGCGTGCTCGTGTGCGAGGTCCAGCAGCACCTCGGCGATGACCGGGTGCGCGCCGTGGCGATGGACATCACCGACGGCCTCGCGCGAGGCGTCGAGGTGCTCGACACCGGCGCGCCGATCACGGTCCCGGTGGGGGAGGCCACGCTGGGGCGGATCTTCAACCTGCTCGGCGAGCCGATCGACCTCGGCGAGGATCTGCCCGCGGACGTCGAGCGCCGCGGCATCCACCAGGACGCTCCGCGTGCCGAGGACCTGACGCCGACGACCGAGATGTTCGAGACCGGCATCAAGGTGATCGACCTGCTCGCCCCCTACGCGAAGGGCGGCAAGGTCGGCCTGTTCGGCGGCGCCGGCGTGGGCAAGACGGTGCTGATCCAGGAGCTGATTCATAACCTCGCCAAGGAGCACGGCGGGCTGTCCGCGTTCTGCGGCGTGGGCGAGCGCTCGCGCGAGGGCAACGATCTGTGGCTGGAGATGAAGGAGTCGGGGGTCTTGGACAAGACGATGCTCGTCTTCGGCCAGATGAACGAGCCTCCGGGCGCCCGCATGCGGGTCGCGCTGTCGGGCCTGACGATGGCCGAATACTTCCGCGACAAGGGCCAGGACGTGCTGCTGTTCATCGACAACATCTTCCGCTTCGTCCAGGCCGGCTCCGAGGTCTCGGCGCTGCTCGGGCGGATGCCCTCGCAGGTCGGCTACCAGCCGACGCTCGAGACCGAGATGGGCCAGCTGCAGGAGCGGATCACCTCCACGAAGAACGGCTCGGTGACCTCGATCCAGGCGATCTACGTGCCGGCCGACGACTACACCGACCCGGCTCCGGCATCGGTGTTCGCTCACCTCAACGCAACGACCGCGCTGTCGCGCTCGATCTCCGAAAAAGGCATCTACCCGGCCGTCGACCCGCTCGACTCGACCTCGACGATCCTCAAGGCAGACATCCTCGGCGAGGACCACTTCCGCGTGGCCAATCGCGTCAAGGAGATCCTGCAGCGCTACAAGGAGCTGCAGGACATCATCGCGATCCTCGGCATCGACGAGCTCTCCGACGAGGACAAGCTGACGGTGCAGCGCGCGCGCCGGATCGAGCGCTTCCTCTCCCAGCCGTTCTTCGTCGCCGAAGAGTTCACCGGCACCCCCGGCGCCTACGTGCCGATCGCGGAGACGATCAGGGGCTTCGAGGAGATCATCGACGGCAAGCACGACGAGGTGCCCGAGTCGGCCTTCTTCCTTAAGGGCACGATCGATGAGGTAGTAGAGGCAGCGAAGAAATAATGGCCCACGCGAAGTTCCCAGCCGAAGTGCTCACGCCCGAGGGCGAGGTCTTCAACGGGGAGATCGAAATGCTCTCCACGTTCACGACCGTCGGCTCGATCGGCATCTTCGCCAACCACCAGCCGCTGCTCGCGCGTCTGGAGCCGACCGAGCTGCGGCTGTATCGCTCCGAGGAGGAGATCGTGCGCTTCGCGCAGGCCGAGGGGTATCTGCAGTTCGCCGAGAACCGCGCGCTCGTGCTCGTCGAGGAGGCGATCGCGCCGGGGCAGATCGACCGCCCATCCTTCGAGGCCAAGCTCGCCGACGCGCGCAAGGCCGCGGAGAACGCCGCGCAGGACAGCGAGGAGCAGGCCCGCGCGCTGCGCGACGTCAAGCGCTACGAGGCGTTCTTGGCGGTCGAGGCGTAGGCCAGTGATCGAGGGCTGGTCGCGGACTCAGGTCAGGCTTCGGGTTAGCAACATCGCCGCGCGCGCCCAGCGGTTAGCCTTCCCGGCCTGATGACGAGCACAGAGCGCGCACCAATCGGGGTGATCGGCACCGGCTATGTCGGGCTGGTGACCGCCGCCGGCTTTGCCGAGCTCGGCAGCGATGTGTACTGCGTCGACATCGACGCCGAGAAGATCGCGCGCTTGCGCCGCGGCGAGGTGCCGATCTACGAGCCCGGGCTCGAGCAACTGCTCGTGAACAATCGCGAGCGCCTGCATTTCTCCACCGACCTCACGGAGGCGCTCGAGCACGCGCGGCTGCTGTTCGTCGCGGTCGGTACGCCGCCGACCTACTCCGGTGACGCCGATCTGTCGGCGGTGCATGCGGTCGTCGACGCGATCCCGGCGTCGGACCGCCACGCGCTGGTGATGAAGTCGACCGTGCCCTGCGGCACCGGCGCCGCGATCCGGCGCGGGTTCGGCGAGCGCGGCAAGGACGGCCTGCGCTATGTCTCCTGCCCCGAGTTCCTGAAGGAGGGCTCGGCTGTGGAGGACTTCCTGCACCCCGACCGGGTGGTCGTCGGCGACGAGGGCGACTGGGCGGGCGACGCGGTGGTCGAGCTGTACGCGCCCCTGGAGGCCCCGCTCGTGCGCACCGACATCGCGAGCGCCGAGATGGTGAAGCTCGCCTCGAACGCCTTCCTCGCGACGAAGATCTCGTTCATCAACGAGATCGCGAACGTCTGCGAGGAGACCGGTGCCGACGTCGTCGAGGTCGCGCGGGGGATGGGCTTGGACGACCGGATCGGGCCGAAGTTCCTGCAGGCGGGGATCGGCTTCGGCGGCAGCTGCTTTCCCAAGGATGTCGATGCGCTCAAGCAGCTCGCGGGCAACTCCGGCTATCACTTCCAGCTGCTGACGGCCGTAATCGAGGTGAACGAGCTGCAGAAGCGCCGCGTGATCGGCAAGCTGCACAAGCACCTCGGCGGCCTCGTCGGCAAGCGTGTGGCCCTGCTCGGGCTGGCGTTCAAGCCCAACACCGACGACATGCGCGAGGCCTCCTCGCTGGTGCTCTCCGCCAGGTTGAACGCTGACGGCGCCACTGTCACCGCCTGCGACCCCGTCGCCGAGGAGCAGGCGCGCAAGCTCGTCAGCGGCATCGCCTTTGCCGACTCGCCGCTGGACGCCGTGCGCGACGCCGACGCCGTAGTCTTGGTGACCGAGTGGCCCGAATTCATCGATTTGGACTGGAAGGCCGTTGCGGGGGCGATGCGGGGAACGCTCGTGATCGACGGGCGCAACGCCCTCGACGCCGACGCCGTGCGCGGCGCGGGGCTGCTCTACGAGGGGATCGGTAGAGGCTGATGCAGGCCGTGATCCTCGTCGGTGGGGAGGGCACGCGCCTGCGCCCGTTGACCTCGACCGTGCCCAAGCCGGTTGTGCCGCTGGTCGACCGCCCGTTCATCGCGTTCATGCTCGAGTGGCTGAAGGGGCACGGGATCGACGACGTGATCATGTCCTGCGGCTTTCTCGCGACGAGCGTGCGCAACGTGCTCGGCGACGGCTCGGCGCTCGGCATCAAACTGCGCTTCGTCGAGGAGCCCGACCCGCGCGGCACCGCGGGCGCGCTCAAGTTCGCGCAGTCGCTGCTCGACGAGCGCTTCCTGATGCTCAACGGCGACGTGCTCACCGACATCGACCTGACCGGCCAGATCGCCCAGCACGAGCGCACCGGCGCGAAGGCGACGCTCGCGCTCGCGCCCGTCGCCGACCCGAGCGCGTACGGGCTGGTGCACCTCAACGAGGACCGCTCGGTGAGGGACTTCGTCGAGAAGCCGAGCTCCGACAGGATCGACACGAACCTGATCTCAGCGGGCGCCTACGTGCTCGAGCGCGAGATCCTGGAGCTGGTCCCCCCGGATCGCAACGTCTCGATCGAGCGCGAGGTCTGGCCGGCGCTGATCGGCGCCGGGCTCTACGGGTTCCCGGCGGACGCCTACTGGCTGGACATCGGTACGCCCGAGCGCTACCTGCAGGGCACGTTCGACATCATCGAGGGCAACGTCGACACGCCGGTCCGCGCGCGGCTCGGCGAGAGCTGGTTGGCGGTCGCCGGCGACACGGAGATTCACGGCCGTGTGATCCCCCCCGCGGTGATCGAGCGCGGCGTGCACGTGGCACCGGGCGCGCATGTCGGCAGCCTGGTGGTGCTCGGTGAGAACGTGCGCGTCGGTCCCGGCTCGACGGTGGAGCGCTCGGTGATCCTCAGCGGCGCGGAGATCGGCGCCAACTGCACCCTGCGCGACTGCATCGTCGCCGCCGGCTGCCGCGTCGGCGACGGCACCCGCATCGAGGGCGGGGCGGTGCTCGGCGAGGGCGTGACGGTGGGGGCGGAGAACGTGATCGCCCACGGTGCGCGTATCTTCCCCGGCGTGAGATTGCCCGACGGAGCGCTCAGGTTCTGATCAGATGAGCGGAGAGACAACCCAAACCCAACCCCCTCCCGCGCAGGGCGCGCTCTCGCGCGCGGCGATCGCCGAGGTCGACACCACCGGCCAGCTGGGTGACGTGCTCGCGCTGCCGGAGCATCTGCGCGACGCGCTCTGGCGCGTGGAGTCGGCGATCATGCAGGACTGGGACACCTCCGCCGGCCTGGTCGTGGCGGGGATGGGAGGCTCGGCGATCGGTGGCGCGCTCGCGCGGGCCGCACTGAGCGATCACGCCTCGCGGCCGATCTTCGTGACCCGCGCCTATGGCCTGCCGCCGTGGACGACGCCGGACACGATGGTGTTGTGCGCGAGCTACTCGGGGGAGACCGAGGAGACGCTTGCCTGCTACGAGTCGGCGGGGGCGCTCGGCGCGCGGCGGATGGTCGTGACGACGGGCGGGCGCCTGGCCGAGATGGCTCGTGAGGATGGCGTGCCCGTGATCCCGCTGCCGGGCGGCTTTCAACCGCGCGCGGCGGTCGCCTACATGACGGTCGCGGCGCTCGAGGTGGCGGCGCTGTGCGGCGCCGGGCCGCGGCTGACCTCGGAGATCGACGTGGCGGCCTCGCACACCGAGCAGCTGGTGGCCGAGTGGGGGCCGGACGCGGGTGAGGACTCGCTCGCGAAGACGCTCGCGCGCGGCTTGCACGGCACGATCCCGCTCGTCGCCGGAGCGGGACTGACGACGCCGATCGCCTACCGCTGGAAGACGCAGATCAACGAGAACGCCAAGCAGCCGTGCTTCTCGCACGAGCTCCCGGAGCTCGACCACAACGAGCTCGTCGGCTGGGAAGGAGCGGGCGAGCTCGGCCGTTTCTCGGCCGTGTTCCTCGACGACTCCGACGCGCATCCGCGCGTGAAGGAGCGGATGGCGCTGACCGAGCGGCTGATCGCGCCCAACGCCGCGGCGAGTTTCCACTTGGAGACGCGCGGGGAGACGACGATCGAGCGTGTGATCTCGCTCGTGCTGCTCGGCGACCTCGTCTCGATCTACCTCGCTGCGCTGCGTGGTGTGGACCCCGGCCCGGTGCGTCTAATCGAGCAGCTCAAGGCCGAGCTCGCCGCGGGCTGAAAAGCACGCCCGGCCGGCGGCGGCGTGTGCTAGCGTCCTCGGCGGCCGAGGAGCGCTGCGACGGGCTGTCCCCGCCACGCTCGGCCCCCCACTTGCAGCAAGGGCGCTCGTCTGACCGACACAGGAGATCTCGTCATGTCAGTAGTGACCCCCGCCACGCCATCGGGTACGACCGTGCCCGTCACAAATGACTTCAAGGTCGCCGACCTTTCGCTCGCCGCCTTCGGGCGCAAGGAGATCGCGCTCGCCGAGCACGAGATGCCCGGCCTGATGGCGATCCGCCGCGAGTTCGCCGCCGAGCAGCCGTTGAAGGGCGCGCGGATCATGGGCTCGCTACACATGACGATCCAGACGGCCGTCCTGATCGAGACACTCACGGCGCTCGGCGCCGAGGTGCGCTGGTGCAGCTGCAACATCTTCTCCACCCAGGACCACGCGGCCGCGGCGGTCGCCGTCGGTCCCGAGGGCACGCCGGAGGATCCCCAGGGCGTCCCCGTGTTCGCATGGAAGGGCGAGACCCTGGAGGAGTACTGGTGGTGCACCGAACAGGCAATTCTGTGGCCAGGTGAGAGCGGCCCGAACATGATCCTCGACGACGGCGGCGACGCGACGCTGCTCGTGCACAAGGGCACGGAGTACGAGGCGGCCGGCGCTGTGCCGGATCCGACGAGCGGGGAGGCGGGCGGGAATCCATACTCCGAGGAGTTTCAGGTGATCCTCTCGCTGTTGACGCGCTCGCTGGGCGAGGACCCGCAGCGCTGGACGAAGCTCGGCGAGGGCATCAAAGGCGTGACCGAGGAGACGACGACGGGCGTGCACCGGCTCTACCAGATGGTCGAGTCGGGCGAGCTGCTGTTCCCCGCGATCAACGTGAACGACTCGGTGACGAAGTCGAAGTTCGACAACCTCTACGGCTGCCGGCACTCGCTGATCGATGGCATCAACAGGGCGACCGACGTGATGATCGGCGGCAAGGTCGCCGTGATCTGCGGCTTCGGCGATGTCGGCAAGGGCTGCGCGGAATCGCTGCGCGGGCAGGGCGCGCGCGTGGTGATCACCGAGGTCGACCCGATCTGCGCGCTGCAGGCGGCGATGCAGGGCTATGAGGTGAGGACGCTCGCGGAAGTGATCGACAGCGCCGACATCTTCGTGACGACGACCGGCAACAAGGACATCATCACCGCTGCCGACATGGCGAAGATGAAGCACCAGGCGATCGTCGGCAACATCGGGCACTTCGACAACGAGATCGACATCGCCGGCCTCACGCAGATCGATGGGATCGAGCGCGTGAACATCAAGCCGCAGGTCGACAAGTGGGTCTTTCCCGACGGCCACGCGATCATCATGCTCTCCGAGGGGCGCCTCTTGAACCTCGGCAACGCCACCGGGCATCCGAGCTTCGTGATGAGCAACTCGTTCACGAACCAGACGATCGCCCAGATCGAGCTGTTCACGAAGAACGACGAGTACTCCAAGCAGGTCTACGTGCTGCCGAAGCATCTCGACGAGAAGGTCGCGCGCCTGCATCTCGACGCGCTTGGCGTGAAGCTGACGAAGCTCTCCGACGAGCAGGCCGCCTACATCGGCGTCCCCGTCGGCGGGCCGTACAAGGCTGATCACTACCGTTACTAAGCGAAGGTCAGGGCCGCAAACGATGAGAGCGATGGTGCTCGCCGCTGGCCTGGGAACCAGGCTGCGCCCGCTGACGTACGAGATCACCAAGCCGATGGTGCCGGTGCTCGACCGGCCGGTGATGGCCCACATCGTCGACCTGCTCGACCGGCACGGCTTCGATGAGGTGATTGCGAACCTGCACTACTTCCCGGAGACGATCCGCGAGCACTTCGGCGACCGGCTGTCCTACCGCTTCGAGCCCGAGCTGCTCGGTACCGCGGGAGGAGTGAGGGCGTGCGCCGACTTCTTCGGTGAGGAGCCGTTCCTCGTGATCTCCGGCGACGCGCTCACCGACATCGACCTCGGCGCGTTCGTCGCTCGGCATGAGGCCAGCGGCGGGATCGCGACGCTCGCGGTCAAGCGCGTGGCCGACACGCGCGAGTTCGGCGTCGTGCTGCACGACCGCGAGGGGCGGATCACGGGCTTCCAGGAGAAGCCCGCGCCCGAGGAGGCATTGTCGGATCTCGGCAACTGCGGCATCTACATCTTCGATCCCAAGATCTTCGACTACTTCCCTGAGCGCCCGTTCGTCGACTGGGCCCAGGACGTGTTCCCGGCGCTGCTCGAGAACGACGTCCCCTTCCACATCCACGAGGTCGGCGAGTACTGGAACGACGTCGGGTCCCTGGGCGAGCTGCGCCAGGGCACGTTCGATGCGTTGGAGGGGAAGCTCCACCTGGAGATGGCGGGGGAGGAGGTCAGCCCCGGCGTGATCCTCGCCGGCGAGCGAGCTCTGCCGGAGGATCTCGAGGTGGAAGGCCCCGTGTGGATCGGCCACGACGTCACGATCGGCGCGGGCGTGCGCCTGATGGGACCGGTCGTGCTCGGCGACGGCGCGCGCGTCGGCGAACGCGCGCAACTGCGCGAGAGCATCGTCTTCCCCGGTACGGTGCTCGCCGACGAGTCGATCCTGATCGGCGCGATCGCCGGGCACGCGGGGATCCTCGAGAGCCTGCGCCCGCGGGGCGAATAAAAAAAGGAGGGCCCGCCGAAGCGGACCCTCCAAAGTGCTGTTGCTGTGGAGCCGACAGCACTCGGCAGTCGGTCCAGCTCAGCGACGACACCCATCGCAGTACCGGTGATTGTATAACACCCCCGGACGGGGAAGATGCCCTCGCCAGGATTCGAACCCGGGACCTCAACCCTGCGATGGGTGTGCTCTATCCGCTGAGCTACGGGGGCAGCCGCTCCCGAAGGAGCCGGGCGAGCCTACTCAGCGCCTCGTACGGGAGACACATTTTGGGATCGAACATACGGAACCTATGTCCAACTGAAGATCGGATGGACATCCGCCCCCGCGAGGCGTAGCATCGGTGCCATCTCCAAAAACCAGCCGACGAGGGAGCCGTGATGCAGATTGACATCAAGGGTCGCAACGTTCCGGTCACCGACGAGATCCGCGAGCACGCGGAGCGTCGTTTGGACAAGGTCGCGCGTCAGGTCTCGGACCTGGCCCGCCTGGAGATCGAGATCTTCGAGGAGCGCAACCCCTCGATCGCCGAGCGCGAGGTCGTGGAGGCGACGCTGTACCTGAAGGGTGTGACGCTGCGCGCGCACGACACCTCGCGTGAGATGGTGCATTCGCTGAACCTCGTCGTCGACGAGCTGGCGCGCCAGGTCAAGCGCCATCGCGACAAGCGTCGCAAGCGCCGCGAGGCGCACGCAGCGGCGAGCCAGATGAAGGCGGCGCGCGCTGCCTTGTAGACGCGGCGCGTGGCGTCCCTAAGACGCTAATCTGGGGATGTGTCCCCATCGATTCTCGATCGCGCCCTGAACGTCGGCGAGGCGAAGAAGTTCAAGGCCTACCAGAAGCGCGTCGCGCTGATCAACGCGTTCGAGGGCGAGCTCGAACAGGACACCGACGCCGAGTTGCGCGAGCGGATGGACGCGCTGCGGTCACGGGCGGCGGAGGGCGAGTCGCTCGACGCGCTCCTGCCGGAGTGCTTCGCGATCGTGCGCGAGACCGGCAAGCGCAAGATGGGCATGCGCCACTTCGACGTGCAGATGATCGGCGGGATGGTCCTGCACGACGGCTGTATCGCGGAGATGAAGACGGGCGAGGGCAAGACGCTGACGGCGACGCTCGCGGTGGTATTGAACTCGCTCGCGGTGCGTTCGCCGATCTCCGATCGGTCCGGCCAGGCCCACAAGCAGGATCGCGCCGACCCCGACCCCGACTTCGCCGAGTACCCCGACCTCGTCGACCCGGACTCCGCGATCGACCCGGAGGCCGTCGAAGAGGAGATGATCGACGACTCGGCCTCCGCCGACAGCCCAGCTCTCAATGGGGTGAGCGCCAACGGCCACGATTCGAGATCGGGCTCTGCCACTGCCCCTGACCCGGACGCGCGCACGGATGGGACCGGCGACGGATCCGGCGGGGGCGGGGGCGGGGGCGGATCTCTCAGTCGCAGGGGCGTGCATGTGGTCACGGTCAACGACTACCTCGCAAGGCGCGACGCGGAATGGATGAGACCGATCTACGACGCGCTCGGCGTGAGCGTCGGCGTGCTGCAGAACATGCAGCCGTACGACGAGAAGCAGCAGGCGTACGCGTGCGACGTGATCTACGCGACGAACTCCGAGCTGGGCTTCGACTACCTGCGCGACAACATGGCGAAGGACCTTTCCGAAAAGGTCCAGCGCGGGCACTGGTTCGCGGTTGTGGACGAGGTCGACAACATCCTGATCGACGAGGCGCGCACGCCGCTGATCATCTCCGGGGCGCCCGAACAGGCGGCCGACCTGTACGTGAAGTTCGCGCGCCTGGCGCCGAGGATGACAGTGGGGAAGACGCCCGAAGGGATGGACACGCGTATGAAGAAGGGCTTTCTCGCGGATTTCGACTTCGAGATCGACGAGAAGCACAAGAGCGTCTCGATCACCGAGCAGGGTGTCGCGAAGGCCGAGAAGTTCCTCGGCATCGACCACCTGTACCGCGCCGAGAACGGGCATCTCGTCAACCACCTGATCCAGTCGTTGCGGGCGCAGGCGCTGTACAAGCGCGACGTCGACTACGCGGTGGTCGACGGCGAGGTGAAGATCATCGACGAGTTCACCGGCCGGATCCTCGACGGCCGGCGCTGGTCGGAGGGGCTGCACCAGGCGATCGAGGCGAAGGAGGGCGTGAGCGTCCAGGAGGAGAACCAGACGCTCGCGACGATCACCTACCAGAACTACTTCCGCCTGTACGACAAGCTCGCGGGCATGACCGGGACGGCGCTGACGGAGGCGACCGAGTTCATGAAGATCTACGAGCTGCCGGTCGTGCAGGTCCCGACGAACATGCCGATGGTCCGCGAGGACCGCAACGATCAGGTCTACAAGACGAGGGACGGCAAGTGGAACGCGGTCGTGAACGAGATCGGAGCGCGCCACGAGAGCGGCCAACCCGTGCTCGTGGGGACGATCTCGGTCGAGGTCTCAGAGCTCCTGTCCGAGCGATTGAAGAAGCGCGGGATCGAGCACGCGGTGCTGAACGCCAAGCCCGAGCACGCCGCGCGCGAGGCCGAGACCGTCGCCGAGGCCGGTCAGCCGGGAGCGGTGACGATCGCGACGAACATGGCTGGTCGCGGCGTCGACATCAAGCTGGGCGGCAACCCCGAGCACCTCGCCGGGCAGGCTCTCGCGAAGGAGGGGATCGAGCCCGAGCACGAGGACTACGAGGGGCGCATGAAAGAGATTCTGCCGGAGCTCGAGCGGCGGGTGGAGGAGGACCGCGAGCGCGTGATGGCGGCCGGTGGGCTGTTCATCTGCGGCACCGAGCGACACGAGTCGCGGCGGATTGACAATCAGCTGCGCGGGCGCGCCGGGCGCCAGGGCGACCCGGGCGAGTCGAGGTTCTTCCTGTCGGCTGAGGACGACCTGGTGAGGCTGTTCGCGGGCGACCGCATCTACCGGATCCTCGACAAACTCGGCGGGGTCGACGAGCAGGGGAACGAGGAGCCGATCGAGGCGGGGATGCTGTCGAAGCAGATCGAAAAAGCCCAGAAGAAGGTCGAGGAGCAGAACTTCCTGCAGCGCAAACACGTGCTCGAGTACGACGACGTGGCGAACGAGCAGCGCCGCGTGATCTACGCCTACCGCGACGAGGTGCTCGAGGGTAAGCCGATCGGCGAGGAGGCGCGCCGCGAGGTCCTCAACACGATCGAGCGCACGATCGAGCAGTACACGCCCGGCGACTTCATGGAGGACTGGGATCTCGACGGCCTCTTCACGGCGCTCGGGCAGTTCTTCCAGCTCGACCTCTCCGACGAGGATCTCGACCCGGAGAAGGTCGACCGGATCTCGTTGACCGACAGCGTGACCGAGCTGGCGATCGAGCGCTACAACGCGCGCGAGAGGGAGCTCGGCGAGGAGCTGATGGGCGCGCTCGAGCGGTTCTTGCTGCTGCAGATCATCGACGAGCGCTGGCGCGAGCATCTGTTCGACATGGACTACCTACGCGAGGGCATCCACCTGCGCGGCTTCGCCCAGCTCGATCCGCTGGTGGCGTACAAGAACGAGGCGTTCACGCTGTTCGGCGACCTGATGAGCAGCGTGTGGGCCGACTATACGCGGATGATCTTCAACGTCCAGGTGAACGTCGAGAACGAGAACGGCGGCGGACAGGCGGGCGGACAGGCCCCGCCAATCCCCGCGTTCGCTCCGGGAGGTAGCTCCACGCGCGCGGGACGAGTCTCCTACTCCGGCGGTCAGAGCGCAATGGGAGCAGGCGCGATCGCGGCGGCCGCCGCGGCGGGCGGGATCCAGCAGGGCGGCGAGCAGGCCTACGCAGAGAACGGCGGCGAAGGCGAGCTGGAGGCGCTACCGGTGGTCGAGCAGCGGGTGGTCGACCACGAGCACGAAGTTGGCCGCAACGACCCGTGCTGGTGTGGCAGTGGCAAGAAGTTCAAGAAGTGCCATGGATCCTGATGACGACCGCGCCGACCGAATCCACGCCACAGCGCCTTGCCGCGATACGCGAGCAGCTGAAGCTGCTCGCGGACTATCTTTGACCCGCAAGAGCTGAAGGACAGAGCGGAGGCGCTCGAAGCGCAGATGGGCGCGCCGGGATTCTGGGACGACGCTGAGGTCGCCGGGCTCCTCGGGGCCGAGCACTCGCGCGCTACGAAGCGGCTGAAGGAGTTCACGGCGCTGCAGGGCGACGTCGAGGATCTCGACGGATTGATCGAGATGGCCGACGAGGACGCCTCGCTGGGGGGCGAAATCGACGAGCAGTTCGCCTCGGTCGAGGAGCGCTTGGCGGCGCTCGAGGAGCAAAGGCTGTTCTCCGGGCGCTACGACCTGGGCGATGCACTCGTGAGCGTGAACGCGGGCGCGGGGGGGACCGACGCGCAGGACTGGGCGGAGATGGTGCTGCGGATGGAGATGCGCTGGGCCGAGCGGCGCGGCTTCGAGGTCGAGCTGCTGGAGGCGAGCGCGGGCGAGGAAGCGGGGATCAAGTCGGCGACGTTCCAGGTGAAGGGCGAGAACGCGTACGGCCTGTTCGGCGCCGAGCGCGGCGTGCACCGCCTGGTGCGCCTGTCGCCGTTCGATTCGGCCCATCGCCGCCAGACGAGCTTCGCGGGCGTGGAGGTCGCGCCGGTCGTGAAAGACACCGGCGAGATCGAGATCAACGAGGACGACCTCCAGGTCGACACCTACCGAGCGAGCGGCGCGGGCGGGCAGCACGTGAACAAGACCGACTCGGCGGTGCGGATAACGCACCGTCCGACCGGGATCGTCGTGCAGTGCCAGAACGAGCGCTCGCAGTCATCGAACAGGGCGACCGCGATGGTCGTGCTGCGGGCGAAGCTGCTCGAGCGCAAGGAGCGAGAACGCCAGGAAGAGATCGCGAAGGAGAAGGGCGAGGCGCAGGATGTGAACTTCGGTTCGCAGATCCGCTCCTACGTGCTGCACCCGTACACGATGGTCAAAGACCACAGGACCGGCTACGAGATGGGCGACGTGCAACGCGTCTTGGATGGGGATCTGGACGATTTCGTGCGTGCGTTCCTGCTTTCGAACGCATCCTCGGGCGATTGACATTGCCGATAGGCCGATGAGACCCTGTCAGACCCACAATCTCGGCTCATGTAGAGATATAAAAATAATTAATAAAAATGATTAATTCCGATCTGGGCGGACTCGTCGAACGGGCGCTGAAAGAGGACGTTGGCACGGGTGACGTCACGACCGACGCGACGGTTGCCGTGGAGGCGCGCGCGCGGGCGAGGATCGTGCAGAAGGCGGCGGGGGCGATCTACGGCTTCGACGCGGTCGAGGCGGTGTTCAGACGGCTCGATCCGGACGCGCGCTGCGAGCGCCTGGTGGAGGAGGGCGTGTGGCGCGAGGAGGGCGGCCCGGTGCTGACGGTGCAGGGGAGGGCGCGCGCGCTGCTGACGGGGGAGCGCACGGCGCTGAACTTCCTCGCGCATCTCTCGGGCGTGGCGACGATCTCCGCGCGCGCCGCGCGCGCGGTGCAGGGAACCGGTGCGCGGGTGCTCGACACGCGCAAGACGACGCCGGGGATGCGGGTGCTGGAGAAGGCGGCGGTCGCGGCCGGGGGAGCCTCCAACCACCGGGCGGGGCTCTATGACGCTGTGCTGCTCAAGGAGAACCACATCGCCGCCGCCGGCGGCATCGCCCGGGCGGTCGCGCGCGCGCGCGCGGCGGCGCCGGAGCTGGCGGGGACGTTGGAGGTCGAGGTGCGCAACGCGCAGGAGATCGACGAGGCGCTCGCCGTCGGCGCGCCGCGACTGCTGCTGGACAACATGGACGACGCGCAGCTGCGCGCCGCTGTCGCCCGGGTGGCGGGCCGCGCGGAGCTCGAGGCCAGCGGCGGTGTGACGTTGGAGACGCTCAGGGAGAGGGCGGAGACCGGGGTAGAATGGGTCTCGATGGGCGCTCTGACCCACTCGGCGCCCGCCCTAGATCTATCGATGATCCTGGAGGCCCTGCCATGAACCTGCCGATGGCCACCCCCTTGCCGATGGCTCCCACGGAGGGATCCCCCGCGGAGCTCTCGCGGGAGGAGATCGCGAGGATGCAGGCCGAGGTGCGCGCGCTCGCCGCCGAGCGCGGCGCGGTGATTCTGGCGCACAACTACCAGGTGCCCGAGGTGCAGGACGTCGCCGACTACGTCGGCGACTCGCTCGGCCTGTCGCGCAAGGCAGCGGCCGCCGGTGGCGAGGCGATCGTGTTCTGCGGCGTGCACTTCATGGCCGAGACCGCCTCGATCCTCTGCCCGGAGAAGACCGTCCTGATTCCCGACCTCGACGCGGGCTGCTCGCTCGCGGATTCGATCGACGCGGAGCAGCTGGCCGAGTGGAAGGCGACGTACCCGGAGGGGGTGGTCGTGATGTACGTGAACACGACCGCCGAGGTGAAGGCGCTGACCGACTACTGCTGTACGTCGGCGAACGCGGTCGACGTCGTCAGGCACATCTACGAGACAAGGGGCGAGGACACCGAGATCCTGTTCGGCCCCGACATGTGGCTGGGCGCCTACGTGGAGAAGGAACTCGGAAGAAGAATGCATGTGTGGGACGGCGAGTGCCATGTGCACGCCGGCATCCGCCCGGCGGACATCGAGGCCACACGCGCGGCGCACCCGGGCGCCGACTTCCTGATCCATCCCGAGTGCGGGTGTACGACGAGCATCATGGAGTACGTCGCCTCCGGGGACGTCTCTTCGGAGGATGTCCACATGCTCTCGACCGGTGGCATGCTCAAGTACGCCGAGGCGCTCGAGCGCGTCGCGGGTGGGGCGGCGGAGAGCGCGGCCGGCCCTGCGGCGTCCGCCGGCAACGGCGCCCCTCAGATCGGGCCCCGTGAGGTTGTCGTCGCGACCGAGATCGGGATGCTCCACCCTCTGCGGATGGCGGCCCCCGACGTCAACTTCATTCCCGCGAACCCGAAGGCGAGCTGTAAGTACATGAAGATGATCACCCTCCCGAAGCTGAGGGACGCGCTGCGGGAGATGCAGTACGAGGTCCGCGTGCCACCGGAGATCGCCGTGCGCGCGCGGGTGCCGATCAACCGGATGGTCGCGCTGGGCTAGAACTCGTCTGCCGTGTGCGGTCCCACGCAGGCCACGGCGAGATTGTCCGCAACCCCCGCGGCGACCTCGCGGACCTCGTCGTAGGTGACGGCGTCCAGCGCCGCGATCGCGGCGTCGGGGTCGATGTCCTCGCCGAACACGATCCGTTGGTTGGCGGCGTAGCGGGCGACCGCGTTTGTGTTCTCGAACGCGAGCACCCGGCGGCCGGCGGCGTAGGCGCGCGCGCGGTGGACCTCCTCCTCGGTCGGGCCGTCGTCGCGGAGCTCGTCGACGATCTCGCGCATGCGCGTGTAGGCCTCGACGCACTTGCCCGACTCCAGGCCCGAGCCGAGCTGCAGGATTGGCACGTCGGCGAAGGCGTGGTCGAGCGCGTAGACCGAGTAGCAGAGGCCGCGCTTCTCGCGGATCTCCTCGAACAGCCGCGAGCCCATCGAGCCGCCGAGCAGCGTCGAGTAGATCGTCAGAGCGGCACGCTTGCGGACGTCCCCGACGGCCAAGTCCGGGCGGTAGATCATGCGCAGGTGCGACTGGTTGGTGTCGCGCTCCTCGACGAGCTTCTCCGGCGCGAAGGCCGGCGCCGGAGCGTAGGGCTCGGGATCTGACAGCGCGGGGAAGCGCGCGAAGCGCTCCTCCAGCTCCGTCTCATTCGGCAGGTGATCGAGGTTGCCCGTGAGGAACGCCCCGCCGCGCGCGCCGGCCCAGCGGCGCTCGCGGAACGCGACAATTCCCTCCCGCGTGAAGGCGCGCATGTTCTCCTCCGGGCCGAGCACCGTGCGGCCGAGCGGGTGGTCGCCAAACGCCGCCCTGTCGATCAGGTACTCGGCGACCGTCGACGGCTGGTCGTAGGCGCGGTTGATCTCCTGGATCACCACGCCGCGCTCGCGGTCGAGCTCCTCGGCGTCGATCCGCGGGCGACCGACGAAGTCCGTGAGCAGATCGATCGCCTGCGGGGCGGACTCGGCGCGGACGGTCAGGTGGAAGGCGACGAGGTCGTGGCTCGTGTAGGCATTCAGCACGCCCCCGAGCCGCTCGGCGGTCTCGTTGACGTCCTTGTACGTCGGATACTTATCGCCCCCCTTGAACACGAGGTGCTCGAGGAAGTGGGCCGTCCCGTTCTCCTCCGCGCGCTCGTTCCGCGCGCCCGCGTCGAACGCGACGAGCACGGTCAGCGCCCGCGTGCCCGGCAGCCCGACCTTGTAGATCGGCAGCCCGTTCGCGGCGACGGTGATCGTTGCAATCTCGGTCATGGTGGCCCCCACAATAGTCACGCGCCCCAAATGTGACGAGAGTGTGCCCGCGCTGTGTCAAAGATGTGCCCGGCTGTGACGGGAGTGTGTTCGAGTTGTGTCGAAGGTGCATCCGGACTGAGACGGAAGTGTGCCCGGGCTGGGGGTTGTGCTTAACTTTTTAGAACGCGTATAACTATGGTGTCACGCTCCCCAAAAAGAGGAACAACTTTCCCCGTCTCTTTATCTTTGTGTCGGCCCGACCGTCTCGGGGGGATGAAGTACTCGACTAGGCTTGCCTGCGTCATGTCTTCCCGGCGACAGCCCCTGATCGTGATCCTGGGTGTCCTGCTTCCGGTCTTCCTCGTTCTCGGTGTCTGGCTCGGTGGCCATCCAGAAGATCTGCCCGGGTTCGCGCGGAAGAGCGCGTTCGAGCAGAACCACCAGACGCAGGTCGTCGACGAAGCGCTCGCGCGGATCTCCAGCGACTACTACCGGCCGATCGCCAAGAACCAGCTGTCGAACTCGTCGATCGCCGGCGCGGTGGCGAGCCTTGACGACCGCTTCTCTCACTACCTGACGCCAAAGGAATTCCATGAATTCGACTCGCCGCCGAGCTTCACTGGCATCGGCGTCGTCGTCTCACCTGAACACAGGGGTCTGTCGATCGTGCGCGTGTTCGACACTTCTCCCGCGAAGCGCGCGGGGCTGCAGGCGGGCGAGGCGATCGTCGCGGTGAACGGCCGCAAGCTCGCGGGTCTCTCCGCCGATGCGGCCACGGCGCTGATCAAGGGGCCGCCGGGCACCGAAGTCGCGCTCGGGATCGAACGGTCCGCATCCGCGGCGAGCTCCAGCGGCGCGACCGGCGTGGGCCCCGCCGCCGGGTCTCGTCCTGCGCGGAGGGCCCACGGCACGACGCGCACCGTGCGGGTGACGCGCGCGGTGATCTCCGAGCCGGTCATCGCCTCCGAGACGCGGACCGTGCACGGCGTCAAGCTCGGCGTCGTCGAGCTCGCGTCGTTCAGCCCCGAATCGCATGGCGAAGTCGCGACAGCGGTCGAAAAAGAGCTCCACGAAGGCGTGCGCGGGCTCGTGTTCGACCTGCGCTCCAACGGCGGCGGCCTGGTCGAGGAAGCGCGGCTGATCGCGAGCCTGTTCATCGCCCACGGCACGATCGTCTCCACGCGCGGGCGCACCCAGCCGAGCGAGACGATCACCGCCACCGGTCACCCGCTCGCGCCGACGATCCCGATGGTGGTGCTCGTCGACCACAACACCGCCTCCTCCTCGGAGATCGTCACCGCCGCGCTGCAGGACCACCGCCGCGCGACCGTCGTCGGCACCCACACCTTCGGCAAGGGCGTCTTCCAGGAGGAGGAGTCGCTGTCCAACGGCGGCGCGCTCGACATCACGGTCGGCGAGTACTTCACCCCCGACGGGCGCAACCTCGGCGGCGGCGGCGTCAAACAGGGCGCGGGCATCGCCCCCGAAGTGCCGCTCGCCAACAACGTCGTCGACACCCCGCAGGGCCTCGATATGGCGCTCGATACGCTCGCGGCGAAAGTCAAGTGAGCGACGCCGTCGTAGCGGTGCTCGGGAAACGAGGACGGTTCTGGTCGGCAGAGCCGCTGTTTCCGCCACCGCGTTCCGAGGACAGGGGAAGGCCCACACATTCTTCACGGCGCATCGTGCTCGGCTCCAATCGCGTGTCCGGTCCCGGTGGGGGTGCGGCGCGCTCAGGGGATCTGGTGTTGGTGGCGCAGGTGGGGTCGGCAAGAGGCGGACGCGATCGACAGGGAGGTAGGGCTCAGATCACACGCGTGCTGGGGCGCCCGGACGTGGCACGTGACCTGATCGAGGGTCTGCTGCTCGATCGCGGGCTGGGCAGGGGCTTCGCGCAAGACGTCGAGCGTGAGGCCCGCGCGGTCGCGAAGAAGACAATCGAGGTGACGGCCGGCAGGCGCGATCTGACGGGCCTGCCGACGTTCACGATCGACCCTACGAGCGCACGCGACTTCGACGACGCGATCTCGGCCGAACGCCTCGGCGGCGATCCTGCCCGTGGCGACGACCCCACCAGCGAAGGTCCCGCCGGATCAGATCCCACCCAGCCCACGCGCGTGTGGGTTCACATCGCGGACGTCTGCGCCTATGTGCCCGAGGGCTCGCTTGTCGATCTGGAGGCGAGGCGCCGCGGGACGAGCGTCTACGTGCCGGGCGCGGTCGAGCCGATGCTGCCGGAGGCGCTCTCCAACGGCGCCTGCTCGCTCGTGCCGGGGGTCGAGCGCGCGGCGGTGACGGTCGAGCTCGAGCTGCACGGGGCGACGGTCGCGAAGGCCGCCTTCTACCGCTCGCTGATCCGCTCGGACGAGCGCTTGAGCTACGAGCGTGTCGACGAGATCTTCGCCGGACGCGAGCGCGCGCGCGAGCCGTGGGCCGAGCCGCTGGCGGTTGCGCGCGAGGCGGCGGCCGCGCTCGAGGAGGGTCGGCGGCAGGGACACAGCGGCGCGCTCACGCTCGACTCATCCGAGCCCGAGTTCGTCTTCGACGACGATGGGCACGTCGAGGAGGTGCTCGTGCGTGTCCAGACGGAGTCCCACCGCCTGATCGAGCACCTGATGATCGCCGCCAACGAAGCGGTCGCGCGGCTGCTTTCCGAGCGCGGCACGCCGTGCCTGTATCGCGTGCACGAACGTCCCGAGCCCGAGCGCGTGAAGCGCCTCGTCGAGCAGCTGTCCTCGCTGGAAGTGCCGACGCCGCCGGTGCCGAAGAACATGTCGCCCTCGCAGGCGGCCGAGCTGATGGGGAAGATCTCGCGACTGGTCGAGGCGCACGTGAGCCGTGCCGGCGCGCGCGCGGCGCTGACCTCGCTGCTCATGCGCACCCTCCAGCGGGCGGTCTACTCGCCGAAGAACAGTGGCCACGCCGGCCTCGGGACGGCCCACTACTGCCATTTCACCTCCCCGATCCGCCGCTACCCCGACCTCGTCTGCCACCGCGCGCTGCTGTCCGCCGTCGGCGGTGGTGGGAGTGCGCCGCGGGCCGCGGGCATGGGGGAACTGGCCGAGTGGACATCGGACCGCGAGCGGGCGGCGATGACGATCGAGCGCGACGCGGACGACGTGGCCTGCTGCTTCGCGCTGGAGCGGGTGCTCTACGAGCGGGGCTTCGAGCAGACGTTCGCCGGGGAGGTCGTCGGGCTGATCGCGGCCGGCGCATTCATCTCGTTCGGCTCACCCGCGGAGGCGAAGGACGCGCCGGCGGCGGACGGGGCGCTGCCGGTCTACCGGGGGATGCTGCCGGTCAGGGTGATGCGGGGGGCGGGCGGCGAGCGCGAGTGGTGGGAGCTGAACGAGCAGGGCACGATTCTTCACGGCGAAAGCCCCGGATCGACGCTCCGTCTCGGTGACCGGATCGAGGTGCGGGTGGCGCGCGTCGATGTGGCCCGCGGCCGGGTGGACCTGCTGCCGGCAGGCTAGGCTCGGAAGATGGCCAAGAGCAAGCAGCAAAAGCGGAAGATCGGGGCGGGCGACGTCGCGTCGAACAGGTACGCGGCGTATCGCTACGAGCTGATCGAACGTGTCGAGTGTGGGATCGTGCTCGAGGGCACCGAGGTGAAGGCGCTGCGCGAGTCCGGCGCCCAGCTGAAGGACGGCTACGCCGCGATCGCCGCCGGCGAGCTGTGGTTGCACTCGGTTCACATCCCCCCGTACGGGCCGGCCTCACGTGAAAACCACGAGCCCGAGCGCCCGCGCAAGCTGCTGGCGCACCGCCGCGAGCTCGACCGCCTCGCGGCGAAAGTCGCCGAACGTGGACTGACGCTGGTGCCGACGAGGATCTACTTCAAGGGCTCGCACGCCAAGGTCGAGATCGCGCTCGCGCGCGGGAAGGACCTGTACGACAAACGCAACACGATCCGAGACCGCGAGTCGAAGAGAGATATGGAACGGGCCGTGCGCGAAGCGCGGCGTTAGATCGAGCCGAACGAGTGGCCGCCCGAGGTGAGGATGTGCGTCTCTGACATCCCGAGCACGAGCAGCGCGATCAGCCCGACGTAGACCGTCCCGACGATCAGCCGGTGGCGGGGCGCGACGCGGTAGTAGGCGGCCTGCGCGAGCGAATGCGATTTGCGCTGCTTCCAGCGGTGGTACGTCTGGAACCCGGCGAAGATCACGATGATCAGCAGGATCGGGTTGCCGGGGTTCAGGAACGCGAGCGCGACGAGCACGCCGAAGCCGAGGAACCACATCCACGGGGTCATCGCGGCCGCCGCGCGACCGCCGTCGAGCGGGACGACGGGGAGCAGGTTGAAGAGGTTGATGAAGAAGCCGAAGTAGGCGAGCGCGATCAGCAGCGAGCTGCCGGTGAGCTCGCCGACGAGCGCGACGGCGCCGGCGCCGAGGCTGCCGAGGATCGGGCCGGCGAGGCCCACGCGCGCCTCCGCAAGCGCGTTGTCGCCGAGCGAGCGCGCGGTGATGACGGCGCCCATGAACGGGATGAACATCGGCGCGCTCGCTTTGATGCCCTCGCGGCGCAGCGCGATCACGTGGCCCATCTCGTGGACGAACAGCAGGACGACGAAGCCGGCCGCGAACCACCAGCCGAAGAAGAGACTGTAGGCGGCGATCGACACCAGCGCGGTGCCGGCGGTCACCAACAGCTTCAGGTTCGGCAGCGCCACCAGCAGCGCTTTCAGCGCCACACCGAACTTCGCGAGCAGCGCGATCAGACCGGCGAACGCGCCGCCGATCCGCTTGCGCAGGTTGCGCACGGACCCCGACCCGCCGCTTCGACGGTCGCGCGGCTCGCCGAACGGGTTCCCGCCGGCCGGTATATGTGTGCTCACCGGTGTGGTCGCGCGCGCGACCGTGGCCGGACGTGTTTGCGAGGGATATGACCGGGCAGCCGGCACGGAGGCCGGCGCGATGGACGGGCCGGAGGCCGGCGCGATGGACGGGCCGGAGGCCGGGGGCGGGGGCAGAGAGAGATCGCCACTGTCCATACCTCCATTGTGGCAGCAGCAATAAGCGTTCCCTAATGGCCGGTGCGAGGGCGGCGGGCCGGCGAGGATCGGGCTCGGAACCGACGAGAGCGCCGGTTGGCGCTCCGTCATGGGTCCTCGATACCTCTCGGGAGCGTTTTTTTCGGAACGTGCGGGGTCTTCATCGCGGAGGGGTTGCAATCGCCCTGGGGCCGCGCTACTTTGAATCCAGACGCGGAACCGAGCCGCAAAGAGCGAGGCCACCGAGGTGTGAGGCCGCGCCACCCAAGCTGGAAGGCCTTCGGGCTGGACAGGGCGGGTTCCTCAAGCGGCCCGGAACCGCGTCGATTTCGTTCTCCCTCGCTTTCCCGTTGGCTTGTTGGCACCGGCTACACTAGCGAGCAGTACATCCCCGGGGACGACAGGCTTCGACGTGGTCGGCTCGTGGGGGTGGTGGCGAGTCGAGGTCCCGGGCGGCCTCGTTAAACACCCGGGAAAACCATAAGTGCGGACTCTCACGAGTACGCCCTCGCTGCCTAGCAAACACTAGGCGAGTGAGGTCTCGGGCCCCGCTTGCCTGCGGCGGGGAAGGCCGGGATCAGAAAGCAGGCTCACCCGGCAAGGTCCGCCTTCGCTGAGCCGGGGAAGCTCAAGGAGGCTGGTCCCCCACAACCCCGCCGGCGAGGCGAGTAGGGGATGAGATCAGAGCGCCGGCTACGCTCGTAGAAGCCATTCCCACGCGATCACGGACGCGGGTTCGATTCCCGCCGTCTCCACTAAAGAGGTCTTCACGTTTGAAGCCCTTGGTTGTTCACGTTTGGGCTGGCCGACGCGGGTCGCGGTGGGTATGGGACGTTGCGCAAACCCCTGGCGTGACGATGCGGTAGGTCGGCTGGATGTCGGTCTTGCTGTTGACGCGCAGCTCGGCGATCAGCAGGCGTAGGAAGCCGGCAGAGTAGCCCGCACAGTAGCGATACCACAAGTCCACAGGGTCGCAACTCGCATCCACCTTGGGGTTCACGAAGGTTCCTGAAGTCACCGACTACCTCGAGTCTCTGGCACGTGAACCTCGGACTCGATGACCTCGAGTCCGAGGACGTGTTGGAAGCCATGGTGTCGGGTTGCGAGAGCGAATCCGTGTTGTTTGCACAGCGCCGCGATCCAGATGTCGTTTTGTTGTATCGCAATGCCTGCTTGCCGGAGTTGGGTTGCGATCTCGCCGAAGGCGCGGGTTGTCTGCCGATTGGGTTCGAGCACGCGAACGCGGGGTGTGGCGAGGAAGCGTTCGAGCGTGGCGGCGTTCTGCCGTAGTTTGGTTCCGTTCATGAAGCCGAACCAAAGCTCTCCGAGCACGATCATCGGTAGACCGACAGTCTCGGCCGTGCGCGCTTCCTCGGCTAGTTGCCGATTACCTTCGCCGAGGGCCTTGTAGGCGTTCGTGTCTAGCGCGAGCTTCACGCGGCGGACTCGACTGGGAGTGCGTCGAGCCATGCTTGCGCATCAGCTTCGTCGCCAACCCCAGCCGGCATGAGCCCGATGAACCAGTCGAGGTCATCGTGCTCGCTGGCCGTGGAGGGTAGCTTCGCGTCCTCGAGCGTCTGCACGATCACGGCGTTGAGGGTCCTGCCGGTCTCGCTCGCCTCGCGGCGAAGCTCGGCATCGAGGGTAGGCGACACGCGGCGTATTGTGTACTGGATTCCAGGCATGCCTGCATTATAGGCAGAATCTGCCTGCGATCTGAAGCGGCCCGCGACGGCACTTGCTATGCTCTGCATCAGATTAGATGCCCTTTCTCTATAAAGACGATTAAAACATCAAAATCGATGTACTTAAATGAGCTAATGACCGATGGGGCTGTGCTCGACGAGCTCGGCCGTAGGCTGGCGCGGCATCGGATCGAGCGCAACTGGACGCAGGCGGAGCTGGCCGCGGAGGCTGGGGTCGGCCAGGCGACCGTGCAGCGCGCGGAGCGGGGCGAGTCGGTCCAGATGACCTCGATGATCAAGCTGCTGCGAACGCTCGAGCTGCTCGGCGGCCTCGATCTCGCGGTACCCGAGTCGATCGACCTGCCGATTGCCCAGCTCGAACGTGAGCAGCGCAAGATCCGGCGGCGCGCCAGCGGTCGCGGCCGGGGGCGCGCTCCGGACCGCGCAGTCGGCGGGGCCGGCGAGGCTCCCACGTCCGCCGAGCCCGGCGAGCGGCCATGGACGTGGGGCGATGAGCCGGGCGAGGTCAGATGACCGTCGCGGCGGTGACGCTCTGGGGGGCTCGGATCGCGGCGGTCTCGATCGAGGATGGGGCGCGCTACGTCACGTTCCAATACGACCCCGCGTTCGTGCGCAGCGGCATCGAGATCGCGCCCGTGCGGATGGGGCTGCGCGCGCAGCCCTACAGCTTCCCCGGCCTGCCCGAGGACGCGTTCAGCGGTCTCCCGGGGTTGCTCGCGGACTCCCTCCCCGATCGCTGGGGGACAGCGCTCGTGAACGCCTGGCTGGCCTCGCAGGGGCGCGAGCAGTCGAGCTTCGACGTCGTGCAACGCCTCTGCTACGTCGGCACCCGCGGGGTCGGCGCCTTGGAGTTCCAGCCGGCCCACGAGCCGTCGACCCCCGCGGGGGTCGACCTGCAGGTCGATGCGCTCGTGCGGCTCGCGAGCGAGGTGCTCGCACAGCGCGCGGAGTTCGTGGCCGAGCTGAGCGAGAACCCCGACGAGGAGGCGATGAAGGCGATTCTTGCCGTCGGCAGCTCCGTCGGTGGCGCGCGCCCGAAGGCGTTCATCGCTTACAACGACGCCACCGGCCAGGTTCGCTCCGGACAGGTGGAGGTCGGCGAGGGCTTTCGGCACTGGCTGCTGAAGTTCGACGGCGTCTCTCGTTCCGGCGACCACGGCCTCACCGATCCGGAGGGCTGGGGCGCGGTCGAGTACGCGTACTCGAAGATGGCCCGGGCGGCCGGCATCGAGATGACCGAGTGCCGGCTCTTGGAGGAGCACGGCCGCCGGCACTTCATGACCCACCGCTTCGACCGATCAGACGAGGGCGGCAAGCTGCACATGCAAACCGTCGGGGCGCTCGAGCACGCGAGCTACAACGAGCCTGGCGCCTACAGCTATGAGCAGCTCATGTTGCTGATCCGCCGGCTGGGTCTCGGCACGCCCGTCGTCGAGCAACAGTTCCGGCGCATGGTCTTCAACGTCGTTGCGCGCAATCAGGACGATCACGTCAAGAACGTCGCCTTCCTCATGGATCGCGAGGGCGCTTGGTCGTTGGCCCCCGCCTACGACGTGATCTGGGCCTGGAAGCCCGGCAACCCCTGGCTCGACAGCCACCAGATGTCGATCGACGGCAAGCGCGATCGGTTCACCGTCGCCGACCTGCGCGCGACCGCCGCGGTGGCGGGCCTGCCGCGCGGCCGTGCCGAGGCGATCCTCGCGGAGGTCGGCGACATCGTCGCGGGCTGGCGGGGGATCGCCGAGGAGGTCGGGGTCGACGAGCAGACCGTCGAGCAGATCGCCCGCTCGCATCGCCTGGCGCTGCCGTTGTCCTGATCGTGCGGATCGGACGCCGAACCCGGACAAGGACGCGGCACGGGTCTACTACTCGTTGACCCCGAGCACTTCGAGCAGCGCGATCCAGTCGGCCTGTCCGCGCATGAATTCAAGTTCTTCGAACCTGGTGTTGAGGTGTTCAGCCCGTTTACGCAGGCCATTGTCTGCCGGTTGAACATAGGGAGCGAGCAGGTGGCGAGGAATTTCGTGGATTTCGATCGCTTCCACGTGCTGGTCGTATTGCTTGACGTTGGCCGGCGCCGGGCCATAGCTGTTCGCGCCCCACGCGCGGACATCCGCGCAGATGTTCGGTACCTGCAGTTCGGTCATTTCCTGTAGGCCCCGGGTGAGTCGATGGGCGTCACGCGTGATCTGCGGGTTGCTCCAGGTCAGCCGGTTCACGGTCTTGACGTACGCGTGGACAAACGCAGCGTCGGTGTGGTAGCCGGTCGCCCACAGCGCGCCGGCGACCTCATAGCTGAGCTTCTGGTCTTCCTCGTTTTGTGGCGAGCCCGCCCCCACGTCGGGGCATTCGCTGTGGAACCGTAGGTCGAGCGTGTGGATGCTCGCTTCGACCGTCGACCATGTGCTGACCGCGGCATGCAGCACCTTGTAGCTGGCCTCGAGATAGGTGTGGGTCGAGGCGATGTCGCGCGATGTGGCCGTAGCCGTAGCCGTAGCCGTAGCAGGCGCAAACGCGACAGCGAACACAGCCATGAGGACCCCTACGCATCTCAACATCCCACTTGAATATACCCTGGATGGCGGAACTCGCATCGTGGATCGGCTGCGGAGCTCGAAGGCCTGCTCAGCTCAGCTGCGAACACGGTTTCGCTTGAGCAGCGGACACTCTACGACGGGACCACCTCGATCCACTCCAGCCGCTGCCCGCACAGCGAACGCCACCCGGCGGCGGAGGTGACGTGCAGCGTCGCCCGGCCACCAGCGCCGACCGGCGTGAGGAAGATCGAGTCGAGGATCGCCGAGCCACCGGAGCCGGGGGCGAGCAGGCTCGAGGACCCACGCGCGATCGTCAGGCGATGAGGACCGGCGGTGAGGCGCACAGGCACGGGCGCGATCGTGTCGGGGTCGGTGGCGACCCCGGTGAGCTGGCCGGAGATCGAGGCGAGGGGACGGCCGTCGACGCTCACCTCGACCGCGGGCATGATCTCGCCCTGCAGCCATAGATCCCAGACCCCGGCGTGGGGAACCGCGAACGTCGCCGCGAGCCGGCCGGGGCGTGACATCAGCAGCCCGTCGCGCGACTCGGCCCACGCGGGGTGGGGCGCGCGCGGAACGTCGATCGGGACGATCCGCGGCGGGCGCGCGCTGAGGAGTCGCGCGCCGTGGATCATGGCGAGCCGCGCGAGGCCGGCGACGCGCGAGCAGGGGATCGGTCGCCCGCCCACGCTTCCGTCCACCTGCCCGCCTGCCTGCCCGCCCGAGGTTTGTTTGGCAGGCCTGCCCGCCGTGGCCGTGGCCGTGGCCGTGGCCGTGGCCGTCGCGCTCGCGGGCGCGACGTGGGCGACCGCCACCGGGGCGCCGGGGCGGCGGCCCCAGACTTCGTAGTAGGCGCCCTGGAACAGCAGCCGGTAGGCGGACGGAGGCCGCGGGGCGGCGGGGTCGCGGCGGGTGACGATCAGCGGGTAGGAGCGCAGCGCCGCGGGGGGGATCAGGTCGAGGTTCGCCGGCTGACCCTCGGTCTGCGCGATCGCGGGTGGCGGGTACATGAAGCCGGGGCCGCCGACGTCGAGGTCGCGGAGCAGATAGAGCGAGTATTCGTCGTAGTCCGTGAACAGCGCCGGACCCTTGCCGGCGAAGCGGGCATTCAGCGACGCGAGCTCTTCGTAGCGCGCGGTCGGCGCGAGGTTGGAGCCGTGGTACTGGAGCGCGTCGGAGGCGGCGACGCCGCCGGCGAGCGCGAGTGCCAGCAGCAGCGCCGCCGGCGCGAGCAGCGGGCGGAACGCCGGCCGGGCGCGTGCGCGGTCGCGCAGCGCGGCCACGCCCGCCCACGCCAGCAGCACGACGACGGGCGAGGTCAGCATCAGCGCCTTGCCGTCGGCCCAGGTAGTCCCGTAGGCGCTCAGCCCGAGCCAGACCGCGAGCGTCAGGGCGATCCAGGCGGCCAGCGCATACTCGCGCCGGTAGACCACGTACGCGGCGCCGAGTACGGCGGCCGCGAGCGCGATCAGCGCCAGCGCGTAGGAGACGGTGAGATCGCTGCCGGCGGGGACGTGCTTGTAGCTCGCGACCAGCCAGGTGCCGAGGATCTGGACGGCGCGGAGTGGGTTCTGCAGGTTGCCCGGGTTGCTCGTCGATGCGATGTTCCGGGCGATCTGCAGGGACCCCGACAGCTCGAGCCAGGTCCCCAGCGCGGCGACGAACGCGACGAGCAGTCCGGTCGCCACGAGCAGCAGGGCGTCTCGCGTGCGCGAGCGATCCGGCGCGGTCTCCGACGGTGCGATCGCCCCTCGAGCGCGATCCCCGCCGGCAGCGTCTCGCTCGGCGACGTCCCCGCGGGCAACTTCTCGGATCAAGATTGCCGCGAGCACCACCACCGCCGTGAGCACCCACGCGCCGAACGCGACCCCGAGCGCCGAGACCCCGGCGGCGGCCACGAGCGCGAACGGGATCGCCCCGCGGGGAGTACCCCGCAGCCAGCGCGGGTGCAGCACAACGAGCGCGCCGAGCGCGAGGATCAGCGGCAGCGAGGAGATCTCCTTGACGGAGGCGATCAGCTCGTAGCCGTAGACGAGCGCCGGCAGCGTGACCGTCAACGTCGCCAAAGCGGCCAGCCAGCCGTCGAGGCCGAGCCGCCGCACGAGCACCCAGGCCGGGCCGGAGCAGAGCGCGAGCATGAACGCGTTGAACGGCTGGAAGGCCCAGATCAGGGGCACGCGCACGAGCGACGCGCTGCCGCCGAACAGCGTGTCCGCGCCCGACGGGTAGTAGGTGTTGTAGTAGTCGTTCAGGTACTGGCCGGGGGAGTTGCGCAGGTCGAGGTGCGCGTAGTCTTGGCCGTGGTGGATCAGGAAGTCGGCCCCGAGCATGTGGAAGGCCGAGTCGGTGAGGACGCCGTAGGAGGAGAACGAGGGGCGCCCCGCGAACAGGACCGGTGCCAGCGCGGCGACGTAGGCGAGCACCGGCACGGCGAGCTGCCAGCCAAATCGCCGCCGGCCCCCCGCCGGTGTTCTCGTCGGCCCCTGCTCGACCGTCTCCACCGGCGCTCGTCCGAACGCCACCGCCAACCGCCGCCGCCCGAGCGCGAAGCCGGCGAGCGCGAACAGCGCCAGCAGGTAGGGCGTCGCCGGTGCGGCGAAGACGGCGTAGGTCGTGAGCTGCGAGAGGCCGATCAGCGCCGCCGCGCCGAGCACCGGCAGCAGCACGCCCGGCAGGAACGAGCCGCTGGCGCGGTCGACGAGCAGCCCGGCGCCGATACAGAGCAGCGCGAGCACGCATGGGTAGAGCAGTGTCGCGAGCACGAACATCGACGTGGCCTCTCGGTCGATCGATCGACGTGGTTCAGCGGTGACCGGGCAGTGTGGTCCGCACGCCGACCGCGCCTAGGACTCCCGCGGGATGTGCGGCGCGAGCTCGCGGCGGGCGATCGAGAGCTTGTGCACCTCGTCTGGCCCGTCGGCCAGGCGCAGGGTGCGCAGGTGCGCATAGGCGCTGGCGAGCCCGAAGTCGTCGGACACGCCGCCGCCGCCGTGGAGCTGGATCGCGCGGTCGAGCACCTTCAACGCGACGTTCGGCGCGGCGACCTTGATCGCGGCGATCTCGGTGCGGGCGTGGCGGTTGCCGACGGTGTCCATCAGCCAGGCGGCCTTCAATGTCAAGAGGCGCGCCATCTCGATTTCGATGCGCGACTCGGCGATCCAGTCCAGCACGTTGCCGCGGGTGGCAATCGGCGCTCCGAAAGTGACGCGTGAGACGGCGCGCGCGCACATCGCCTCCAGCGCCCGCTCGGCGGCGCCGATCGCGCGCATGCAGTGGTGGATGCGCCCGGGGCCGAGGCGCGCTTGGGCGATCATGAAGCCGTCGCCCTCGCCGGCGATCAGGTTGCTCGCGGGCACGCGCACGTCGGTGAACTCGACTTCGGCGTGGCCCTCCTGGTCTTGGTAGCCGAACACCGGCAGGCCGCGGACGATCCTCACGCCGGGGGTGTCGATCGGGACGAGGATCTGGCTCTGCTGTTTGTATGGATTCCCGCCCGCCCCGTCGGTCTGAGTCTTGCCCATCACGATCATGATCCGGCAGTGGGGGTGCAGCGCGTTCGAGGTCCACCACTTCAAACCGTTGAGCACGTAGTCATCGCCGTCACGCTCGATCCGCAGCTGGATGTTGGTGGCGTCCGAGCTTGCGACCTCGGGCTCGGTCATCGCAAACGCCGAGCGGATCTCGCCGTCCAGCAGCGGCCGCAGCCAGCGGTCCTTCTGCTCGTCGCTGCCGAACTGGTGGAGCACCTCCATGTTCCCGGTGTCCGGGGCGGAACAGTTGCACGCCTCCGAGGCGATCGGGGAGTGGCCGAGCATCTCCGCCAGCGGCGCGTAGTCGGCGTTGGACAGGCCTGCGCCGTCGTTGGGATCGGGCAGGAACATGTTCCACAGGCCGGCCGCGCGCGCGCGCGTCTTGAGCTCCTCCATGATCTGCGGCTGGTGGTGCGGGTCGCCGGACTCGCGCAACTGGCGCTCGTAGACCGCCTCCGCCGGGTGGATCTGCTCGTCCATGAACGCGGAGAGGCGCTCCTTGAACTCGACACAGCGCTCACTTGGCTGGAAATCCATCTGTTCTCCTTTTGATGGGGTGGGGAGGGGTATATCGAGTCTGAGGCACGCGTGAACAGCGGCGCGGCGGCCATCCGCGCGATCCTTGACATGTTCTTGACTTTAATGAGCCGGACCGTGGTGGCGCGGTCTGCTCGCGCGAGCACTAGACTCGGTGTAGCAAGATGTTGTCGAGTCGCGGAGCGCCATGACTGGATCGAGACGACCCCGTCTACCGAGTGAGGGAGAGAGAGTTGATGCGCAAAGCATGTAGGTACATGGTTCTGGTCGCGCTGACCGTCGTTGGCCTGCCCGCCGTCGCCTCGGCGGCGACCGTCACCGGCGTGAAAGCGGAGGTCAAGCCGATCCCGGGCTTTCCCGAAACCGGCGACTTCCTCGGCGCCGGCGCCGAGGTCGAAATCGAAGGCAAACTCGAAGGCAACGAACTTCCCGGCGGCCTGCCGTTGCAGACGCGGAGGCTGGTCGTGTACTTCCCGGCGGGCACGAAGATCGACCCCACCGGCTTTCCCACCTGCACGGCGGCGAAGCTCGAAATCGCCGGGCCGGAAGGCTGCCCGAAGAAGTCGCGGATCGCCGACGGGACGGTCGGCGTGGCCGACCAGATCGGCCAGGGCGAAGCGACGCGCGAGACCGGGGCGCTGGAAGTCTATGCGGCTCCGGGCGACGGGGTGGTGGCGTACGCCAACGCGGCCGCGCCGATCTCCGCGCAGATCGTGATCCCGGCGCACTGGGAAACCGCGCCTGCGCCATACGGTCCGAAGCTGACGTTCGAAATCCCGCTCGTCGATTCGGTCCCTGGCGCGCTGCCGGTGTCCGGCACCGAACTGCACATCGTGGCCGGCGCCGCGATCCGCAAGGGCGGCAAGACCTACTACTACGGCCGCATCCCGGCGAAGTGCCCGAAGGGCGGTTTCCCCGGGAAGGGCGAAGTGACGCTCGAAGGCGGCCAGAACATCATCACCGAAATCAAGGTCCCCTGCCCGAAGAGGTCGCTCGCCAAGCATCACAAATAGTCTCCGGGGTATGACCGACCCAGAGCCGCCGGACGGCGCCACCGGCTACCGCGCGGCGGGCGTCGACTACGAGACCCTGGACGCGGGGAAGCGGCTGGCGATCGCCGCGGCGCTGTCGACCTCAGCGCTGCTCGAGGGCCGGGGTGGGCACGCGCTCGACGCCTCCAGGGGGGAGCCCGCGTTTGTGTTCGAGCTCGACGGGCGCACGCTCGCGTTTGTCGTCGAGGGGCTGGGCACGAAGTCGGTGATCGCGCGTCAGGTGCTCGAAGCGCAGGGGATCAACCGCTTCGGCGAGGTTGCCTACGACACGGTCGCGGCGATCCTGAACGACCTCTGCTGCGTCGGCGCGCTGCCGCTGGTCGTGAACGCGTACTTCGCGACCGGCGCCTCGGAGTGGTACCGCGAGGGCGAGCGCGGCGCGGCGTTGATCGAGGGCTGGCGCAGCGCGTGCGTGGACGCGGGCTGCGCCTGGGGGGGCGGGGAGTCGCCGTCGCTGCCGGGGCTGCTGGACGAGCGCGAGATCGAGCTGGCGGGCGCGGCCTTCGGCGCCGTGCCGGTGGGCCGGCGGGCGCTCCTCGGCGAGGAGCTCGAGCCGGGCGACGAGATCGTGCTGGTCGCCTCGAGCGGGCTGCACGCCAACGGCGCCTCGCTGGCGCGACTGCTGGCGGGGCGGCTGCCGGATGGCTACGCGACCGAGCTGGCAGCCGGCACCACCACGTTGGGCGAGGCACTGCTCGAGCCCTCGGTGATGTACGTCGGGCTCGTCGCGGCGCTCCTGGCGGAGGGGCTGCCGCTGCGCTACATCAGCCACATCACCGGGCATGGCCTGCTGAAGCTGATGCGTCCACCGCGGGCGCTCACCTACCGGATCGAGCGTCTGCCGCCGGTGCCCGCGGTGCTGAGCTTCCTCGTCGAGCAGGCGCGACTGGACGCGCACGCGGCGTACTCAACGTTCAACATGGGCTCCGGCTATGCGCTCTACTGCGCGCCCGGCGCGGGGGAGGCGATCGTGGCGATCGCCGGGCGGCTCGGCCTGGGCGCGCTCGTGGCGGGGCGCGTGGAGGAGGGGCCGCGGCAGGTGATCCTCGAGCCGGTCGGCGTACGCTTCGCCGGCGAGGAGCTGGAGTTGGCCTGATCTGCCGGTTCGGCCAAGTTTGAGCGGGTCGCCGCGCTGCAAGCGGCGGCCCGCCCAACGGTTCGGGCTTGAAGCCGTTGGCCAGGCCGGATAAGCTTCTCTTAGAGATCGCCACTGTTCTCCGGTCGCAGTAGGCCGGAGATCTCGAAACGCCGGACCGAGATGGCTCGGAGCTACCCGGATCGAGGCGGATCTGTCCATCGAATACGAGGAGAGAGATGATGCGCAGAATTTCCACCTGTCTGGCCGTGCTCGGCTCGGCTGTACTTGGCCTCTCGGCCACCGCGTCGGCCGCGCCGACGATCACGCTGAAAGCGGTGGCGGTGCCAATCCCAGGCTTCCCGCACACCGGCAACATCTTGGGCGCGGGGGCCGCGCTCAAAACCGAATTCAAGATCTCCGGGACCGAATACGGTGGCTTTCCGCCGCCGCTCACCGGGATCAAATTCTACGGTCCGGCGGGCGCGAAGCTGCACCCGCAGGGGTTCGGCACCTGCGCGCCGACCGTGATCCAGGAAAAAGGGCCCTCGGCCTGTCCGAAGGGATCGAGCGCGGGCCCGAAGGGCTCCGCCAGCGGCGTCGTCAGCTTCGGCACCGAACGCGTGGCTGAGACGGTGTCGGTACAGCCGTTCTTCGCCCCCGGCGGCAACCTTGCGTTCTTCGTCGACGGCACGTCGCCGGTTTCGATCGAAATCCTGTCGACGGGCAAAGTCCTCACCGCCTCCCCGCCGTTCGGCCCGACGGTCGAAGCCGAAGTGCCGCTGATCGAATCGGTGCCCGGAGCGCTGGACGCCTCGGCCAAAGAAATCAACGTCACGGTCGGCGCCGCACACAAGAAGGGCAAGAAGACGAGCTACTACATCGTGGTGCCGAAGAAGTGCCCGAAGGGCGGCTTCCCGCTGAAGGCGACGATGTCGTTCCTCGGCGGATCGACCGCGGAAGCCGTCTACAAGGCACCGTGCCCGAAGAAGTAGCCGAGAGGACAGCGGCGAGCTGATGTCGAAGGGGACATGAGCTTGACCGGAGCGTAAGCGAGACGGGCGGCTCATCGATACGATGGGCCGCCCTTTCGTGTAGTTGAACCGCAAGGAAGAGGATCGGGTTGACGCAGACCGCAGGTTGGAGAAGAGGCGCGGCCGGTTTCGCCGGTGCGCTCGGCGTGGCCGCGCTGGTCGCGGTCGTGCTGCTAGCCACCTCCGCCGGGGGCTCGAGTGGCTCGTACACGGTACGTGCGATCTTCGACGACGCCGGCAACGTGATCTCCGGCGAGAACGTCAAGATCGAGGGCGTGAAGGTGGGGGCGGTGGGCTCGGTCACGCCGACCCCGCAGGCGCAGGCGGCGGTCGTGCTGACGATCGAAGATCCCGGCTTCCAGAGCTTTCGCTCGGACGCCAGCTGCACGATCGAACCGGAGGCGCTGCTCGGCGAGAAGTTCGTCAACTGCCTGCCGACCCAGCCCCGCGCCGCGGGCACGCCGCTGCCGCCGCCGCTGAAGCGGATTCCGAGCGGACAGGAAGGCGCGGGCCAGTACCTGCTGCCGGTGCAGAACACCTCCAGCCCGGTCGACGTCGACCTGCTCAACGACATCACGCGCCGCCCCGAGGCCGAACGCTTCACGATCATCATCAACGAGCTCGGCGCCGGGCTCGCGGGCCGCGGCAGCGACCTCAACGTGGTCGTCAAACGCGCCGACCCGGCGCTGCGCGAACTCGACAAGGTGCTCGCGATCTTCGCGCGCGACAACAAGACGCTCGCGAAACTCGCGGATGACTCCGCCACGGCGCTGAAGCCGTTCGCCGCGGTGCGCGCACGCGTGGCCAACTTCATCGTGCAGGCCAACACGGTTTCCCGCGCGACCGCCGCGCACCGCGGCGCGCTCGCCAAGAACCTCGCCGACTTCCCGGCGTTCCTGCGCCAGCTCGGGCCGGCGGCCGAACGCTTCGGCAAGTTCGCCGACCAGACGACCCCGGTGTTCACCGACCTCGCGGTCGCGGCCCCCGGGCTCAACAAGGCCTTCACGAACCTGCCGGCATTCGCGAACAGCTCGACCGCGTTCTTCACGAGCCTCGGCCGCACCGCCCGGACCTCCGGCCCGGCGATCGCCGCCACACAGCCTTTGCTCGGCAAGGTGCAGGCGCTCGGCAGTTCGGTGAAGCCGTTCGCCGGCAACCTCTCCGAACTGCTCACGAGCCTGCGCGATACCGGCGGGCTCGAGCGCTTCCTCGACTTCGTCTTCCTTGGCGGCGGCAGCCTCAACGGGTATGACTCGCTTGGCCACTTCCTGCGCGCCGAGATCATCGGGAAGAACTGCGTCGGCTACCAGGTGAAACCCCAGCAGGGCTGCAGCGCGAACTTCGTGAAGGAAGAAGGCTCGGCCGCCTCCGCGAGCGCCGCCGGCGCCACCGCCGGCTCGACCAGCCTCGTGATGGACCGCACGCTCGCCGTCCTCAATGGCGCGACCCCGGCCGCGGCGATCGCGAAATACCCGGGCTCGGTCCCGTCGCTCGGGTCGGACAACAGCGCGCTCGCGGCGCTCAGCTCCGAAGCCGGAGTCACACCGGCCGTCCAGCCGGTCGGCGGCGCCAGCGCGGGCACGACCTACTACTCGCCCTCGACCGAAAGCTCGAGCGCGAGCGGGATGCTGCTCAACTACCTGCTCGGCAACTGATCTGATCGATCCGTAGACGATGACCACACGACCGACCTCCCCCATCCGCAACCCCGAGACCGCCGATCTGAATGCCGGCCGGAACGACGACGTCCCGAGCGCCGCGTCCCGTCTGCGTCCGGTGATCGGGACGCTGCTCGCGGCGCTGGCCGCGCTCGTGCTCGTGCCCGCGGCTGCGGGCGCCAGCGAACCGACGAGCACCTCGCCGTCCACGACCGGCACGACGACCGCGGCCGAAACGACGCCGCCGAGCGAAACGACCGCGACCACCCCCGCTCCCGAAACGCCGGCAACGACGCCGGCAACGACCCCAGCGACGACCCCAGCGACGACCACGGAAGCCGCCCCAGCTCCCGCGCCCGCGGCGCCGTCGGGGTCGAGTGCGCCGAGCGAAGCTGCGGCGCCGCAGGTGCGGACCCAGCACGCGCAGGGCAGCACGCCCGGCGGTTCCGCGTCCACCACCACCCACTCGCACTCGAAATCGCAGGGTGCGACCGGTGGCAGCGGCGCGAACAAGCAGACCGAAGCAAGCGGCGGTTCCTCCGCGACGGCGGCGCCGGGGAGGCACCGCGCGCCCGCGCCGTCGGCGCTGACGCCGCCGCTGCCGCTGACGCTCGGATCGCCGATCTCGGGCGTGTCGAGCTTCTTCATCGAAAGCTTCCAGGTGCCGCCGTTCCTGCTGCCGATCTACCAGGCCGCCGGCACCGCCTACGGGATCCCCTGGCAGGTGCTCGCGGCGATCAACCAGGTCGAGACCGACTACGGCCGCGACCTGAGCGTCTCCAGCGCCGGCGCCGAGGGCTGGATGCAGTTCCTGCCCGCGGAGTGGGCGCAGTACGGGATCGACGCCAACGGCGATGGCTTCAAAGACCCGTACAACCCGGCCGACGCGATCTTCACGGCCGCCAGGTACCTGAAGGCGGCGGGGGGGGATACGGACATCCGCGGCGCGGTCTTCTCCTACAACCACTCGCAGGCGTACGTCGAATCGGTGATGCTGCGCGCGCAGCTGCTCGGGGGCACGCCGGCGCAGCTGCTCGGCGCGGTCACCGGGCTGACCGAAGCACGCTTCCCGGTGCACGCGCCGTCGCACTACAGCGATGGCTTCGCGACCGTGCCCGCGAGCGGAGCATCGTCTGCCGGCGCGCCGAAGACGCTCGTCGGCACGACGATCTACTCCCAGCAGGGCGCGCCCGTGATCGCGGTGCAGGACGGCGAAATCGCGGGACTCGGCGAAACCCCCTCGCTGGGGCGCTACGTGACCCTGCGCGACGCCTACGGCAACACCTACACCTATGCCGAGCTCGGCAGCGTGGCGGCGCTCTACCCGGTGCTCGAGCCGCACGAGCACACCGCGGTCAGCGCGCGGATCGCCGCGTCGGGCGCCTCCTCGCGCGAACCGGCCCCGAGCGGTCCCGCCAGCGCGGGCGCGCAGCCCCGCTCGCCGCTGTCCGAAGGCGCCACCGTCTCCGCCCTGGCGCTGGGCGCGGCGGCCACGCTGGAAGCGCCGGTGGTCGCGCCGGTCACCCCGCCGGCGGCCTCGGCCCCGGCTGCCCCCGCCACGTCGGCGAAGACCCCGCGGCAGTTCCGCGCAGGCGCCGACGAGGTCTATCTGCACCCGCTGAGCGTCGGCGTGCAGGTGCTCGCCGGGACCGTCCTCGGGCACGTCGGGTCCGGCACAAGCGCCGTCGGGTCGACCGGAACCTCGACCGGAACCGGTAGCGGCGCGGCAGGCGCAGGCGAACCCCACGTGTTCTTCCAGATCCGGCCCGCCGGCGTGGGCGCGCCGCTGATCGACCCGAAGCCGGTCCTCGACGGCTGGGTGCAGCTCGAGAACACCTCGGTCTTCCGCGCCAAGGGCGAGAATCCGTTCCTCGGCAACTCGCCGACGGTCGGACAGGTGCTGCTGGAGACCAAGGGGCAGCTCGAGCAGCGGGTGCTGGGCGACCCCGGGATCCACCTCCCCGCATGCGGGCGCCAGGACGTCCAGACCGGGCTCCTCGACCGGCGCGTGCTCGCGACGCTCGAGTTCCTGTCGGTCTCGGGCCTGCACCCGACCGTGTCCTCGCTGCGCTGCAGCCACACGGCTCCCGCCGACGTCGCCAACGCCGCCGAGACGTCGGCCGGCGACACGGTCGAGATCACGGCCATCAACGGGATCCAGATCGCCGGTGGTCAGGGACCCGGTTCGATCGCCGCGATCGCGATCCACAAGCTGTCGATGCTGCAGGGCACGATCAAGCCGAGTGAGATCGTCAGCTTGAACAGCTATCGGGGCATCGAGAACACGGTCGCGGCACCCGGTCAGGGCAAGGCGATTCGCGTCGAGTTCGCGCCGCTGCAGGGCTCCGGAGCGGCGGCCAAGGCCCGCGCGGCGGATGCCTTCGGCGCGGCGATCACGCCGGGACAGTGGGTCCAGTTGATCGCGCGCCTGGGCGAGATTCCCGATCCGAAAGTCGCCAGCGGTCCCTCCGCGGCGGCGATCCCCGACAACCCCGGCGCGGCGGCCGGCGCTCCTTCCTCCAGCGGCGCCCCCGCGACGCCCTCCACAGGCTCGAGCGGCGCTTCGACAGGCGGGGAAGGCTGATGGCGACCGCCACTCCTCCGCGGCCGCCCGCCGCCTCGCCGCCGCCCCCGCCGCAGGATCCAGCGCCGGGTTCCCGGCCTCCGCGCGTCTCCTCGCCGAGTCGCGCGCGGCCGCTGGCCGCGGGCGCGCTCGTGCTCGTCATCCTGGTCGTCCTCTACCTGCTCCTCGCCGGTGGGGGCGGAGCCGAATACAAGCTGCTGTTCGCCGAAGCCAACCAGCTCGTGCGCGGCGACCAGGTGCAGATCGGCGGCGTGCCCGTCGGCAGCATCAAGGACATCGTCCTGACGAAGGAAAACAAGGCGCTGGTCACGATCGAGGTCGAATCGTCGCTGACGCCGCTGCACGAAGGCACGACGGCGCAGGTGCGGGTGCCGTCGCTGACGAGCGTCGCCAACCGCTACATCGCGCTCAGCCCCGGCCCCAATAACAAGCCGGCGCTCCCAGCGGGGGCGACGTTGCCGACGAGCGCCACGCAGGGCGTCGTCGACCTCGACCAGCTCTTCAACACCTTCAACCCGAAGACGCGCAGGGCGTTACAGGAGGTGCTCCAGGGCTCGGCCGAACAGTACGCCGGGACGAACCCCGACTTCAGGTTGTCGGTCAAGTACTTTGCCCCGGCGCTGGCGTCGGGCTCGCACCTCTTCGCCGAGCTCACCAAGGATCAGAAGACGTTCACCGACTTCGTCGTCGAATCGGCGAAGGCGCTGACGACGATCGGCGACCACGGCGAACAGCTGAGCGAATGGGTCGAGCACGCGAACAAGACCTTCCAGGCGGTCGGCTCGCGGCAGGCGGACCTCACCGCCGCGCTGCATCAGTTGCCTGTGGCGTTTCATGAGGGCAACAAGACGTTTGCGGAGGTGCCGTCCACGCTGTCCGCCCTCACGCGGCTGGTGGAAGTGTCCAAGCCCGACACGAAAGAGCTCCCGCTGCTCTTCTCGCGGCTGAACTCGCTGCTGAAGACGACGACGCCGGTCGTCGGCAACTTCAGCCAGGCGATCGACAAGCCGGGGCCGAACAACGACCTGACCGACGCGATCCGCGCCCTGCCGGAGCTCGCGACGGTGCTCTCGACCAGCTCCCCGGCGAACGTCACCGCGCTGAAGGAATCGGTGCCGATCACCGCCCCGTTCGGCCCCTACAGCCCCGATCTGGTCGGCTTCGTCCGCGACTTCGGCGCCGGCAGCGGCTACTACGACGCCAACGGCCACTACGCGCGCGTCGCGCCGCTGTTCAACGACTTCTCGCTCGGCGCCAACAACACGCTCACCCCGGTCACGCCGCAGCAGGGTTTGCAGGGCTTGACAGCCCGCCAGCTGCGCCGCTGTCCGGGCGCGGCGACGCAGCCGGCGGCCGACGGCTCCTCGCCGTTCATCGACAGCGCGCTCCTCGGCTGCGACCCATCGGAGACGCCGTGAACTTCCGTCGCAGCAACTCCCTGGCTGGCAGCCCGCTCTTGATCGGCGCGATCACGACGCTGATCGTGGTGGTCGCGGTGTTCCTCTCCTACAACGCCAACAACGGGCTGCCGTTCGTGCCGACCTACAACATCAAAATCGTGCTCCCCGAAACCTCGGAGCTGCAGGCGACCAACCAGGTGCGGATCGCGGGCACGCGCGTGGGGATCGTCAGCTCGCTCAGCCCCCACGAGGACCCGGTCACCGGGCGCCTGACCGCGATCGCCGACCTGAAGCTGGAAAAGCAAGTGCAGCCGCTGCCCGCCGACACGAAGGCGATCGTGCAGTCGGTCTCGGCGGTCGGGCTGAAGTATCTGGAACTGGAAAAGGGCACCTCCTCGCAGACGCTGAAGGCAGGGGAAACGATCCCGGTCACGCGGGTGCGCGAACCGGTCGACATCGACCAGCTCTTCAACATGTTCGACCAGAAGACGCGGACCGCGATCCAGCAGAACACGATCAACTTCGGCGACGGTGTCGCGGAGCGCGGGCTGGGGCTGAACAACACGATCTCGACGTTGCGCCCGCTCGTCATCAACTCGATCCCGGTGCTGCACAACCTCGCCGCGCCGAAGACCGGCCTGCAGGAGCTGTGGATCGCGCTCGACCGGGTGGCCTCGCAGACCGCGCCGGTGGCGCAGGCCAACGCGAACGTGTTCAGCTACCTCGATACGTTCTTCACCGCCTTCGCGGGCGCCGCACCGTCGCTCGAACGGACGATCGAAGGTGGGCCGGCCGCCCTGCGGCAGGCGACCTACTCGCTGCCCCACGAGGCGCACTGGGTGAAATTGAGCACCGAGTTCATGCGCCTGCTGCGCCCGACCGCGAGCGCGCTGCGCACCTCCGCGCAGCCGCTCGGCCACGCGTTCGAAGTGGGCGCGGTCAACCTGCGCGCCGCCACCGCGCTGAACGCGGCGCTCGCCGAAGCAGCGAAGGCTTTCCAGGAATTCGCGCAGAACCCCGTCGTCACGCTCGGGATCGAAGACGTGACGCAGACGACGACGCTCGGCAACCCGATCCTCGCCGGGCTCGCCCCCGAGCAGGTCACCTGCAACTACCTGACGCTGGCGTTCCGCAACGTGGCGAGCCTGTTCTCCGAGAACATCGGTATCGGCACGCTGGCGCGCGTGATGCCGGTGCTCTCGCCCGGTGGGCCGAACGCCGAGGGCTTCCCGGCCTCGGCGCCGGCCAACGGCCCCTCGATCGATCGCGCACGGGGTCTGCTCGGTAAACCCGGTGAAGTCGGCCCGGCGATCGACGACAACCATCTGCACTACAACCCCTACCCGAACGTCGCCGGGCCCGGTCAGCCGCAGGAGTGCGAAGCGGGCAACGAGACCTACGCGGTCGGCCAGACCGTGATCGGCCACGCGCCCGGCAACGCCGGCACGACCCACGAAGCGACGACGCGCGAACAGAACCTCTACGGGCAGCCCTACCCCGCCGCCACGCTGAAGGCGCTGGGACTGGAAACTGCGCAGGAAAAGGCGGCCAAGAAGAAGGCGAAGAAGAAGAAGAAGAAGGCGAAGAAGAAGAAGAAGGCGAAGAAGCAGCAGACGAAGAAGGGGACGCAGGCATGAGACGCCCGCGCCTGAGACGCCGCCGCGACGAACTGTCGGTCGTCGAGATGCAGCGCTACAACCCGTTGCGCGTCGGGGTGGTGTTCCTCGTGATCCTCGCCATCGGCGTGTACTTCGGCTTCACCAAACACATCCCGTTCAAACACGGGTACCGCCTGAATGCGGTGTTCGCGACGGCTCTCAACATCAAAACCAAGTCGCCCGTGCGAATCGCGGGGGTCGACGTCGGCAAGGTCACCGGCCTGAGGCGCGAGGGCAAAGCCGGCCTGGTGAGCATGGAAATCGAAAACCAGGGCCTGCCGATCCACGCCGACGCGACCATGAAGATCCGCCCGCGGATCTTCCTCGAAGGCAACTGGTTCGTCGAACTGCAGCCGGGCAGCCCCTCGGCGAAGACGCTCTCCTCGGGGGCGACGATCCCGATCGCGCAGACCTCCGACCCGGTCCAGCTCGACCAGGTGCTGGACGCGCTCAACACCGATACCCGTGCCAACCTGCAGAACTTCCTCGCCGGCTACGGCGACGCGCTGACGCGCAAGCCGACGGCCGCCGAAAACGCCGAACAGGACCCCGACGTCCACGGCCTGAACGCCGCGCAGGCGCTCAACAAGACCTATCATCGCTCGGCCTCGGCGCTGCGCGGCGCGGCGATCGTCGGCCAGGCGACCAGCGGCACCGAAGCCGACGACCTCTCCCAGCTGGTCGCGAGCATCGGCAAAGTGACGGCGGCGTTGAACGTGCACGAACAGGACCTCAGCGAACTGTTTGGCAACTTCAACATCTTCTTCCGCTCCTTCGCGAACCAGTCCACGAACCTCGCCGCCACCCTCGCGGTGCTGCCGAGCGCGCTGCGCTCCACCGGCCATGCCTTCACGGCGCTCGACGCGGCGTTCCCCTCGGTGCGCACGTTCGCGCTCGATCTGATCCCCGGCGTCAAGCTGCTGCCCTCGACGATCGCCGCGTCGCTGCCGTGGATCGCACAGGTGCAGGCCTCGCTCGCGCCGAGCGAGCTCGGGGGCGTCGCCAAGGGCCTGGTGACGGCCACGCCGGCGCTCGCCAAGCTGTTCGGCGAACAGCCCGCCTTCTTCAAGCAGACCGAAGCGTTCAGCAAGTGCCTGACGAAAGTCTTCTACCCGGCCGCGAACACGAAGCTGCAGGACGGGCCGAACACCTCGGGCGTCGAAGACTACAAAGAATTCTTCTCCACGTTGACCGGCCTGGCGGGGCTCGGCCAGACCTTCGACGGCAACGGCGCGATGACGCGCTTCCTCGTCGGCGGCGGCGGCGACACCTTCCGCTCGGCGCCGGTGGGGATCGTCGGCAGCTCGGTGAAAGGCCAGTCAGGGCTGATCGCCCGCGCGCCGTTTGCCCCCGAAGGCACCCGTCCA
>DATCFG010000115.1:0-3409 GCA_036509655.1 Solirubrobacteraceae bacterium
GACCAGCGACAAGAGCTTGTCGTGGTCGATCTCGCCGAAGAAGTTCAAGATGTCGGCCTCAAAGACAAAGACGTTGCCTTTGGTGAAACCGACCCGGAGCTTCTCCATGGCGTCGGTCGCCGACCTCTTCGGGCGAAACCCAAAGGAGCAAGGGAGGAAGTCTGCCTCGAAGATCGGTTCGAGGATCAACTTCGCCGCCTGCTGGGCGATCCGGTCCTTCACGGTGGCAATGATGGCTTCATACTGCCTCGTTTCTCGTATGCCGTGGGGTTTGGGGATGCGCCGCCGCCTCGAGATGGACCGACAAAGCGACCCGTTCCCGGCAGGCGGCTTCGACATTGGGTCCAAAGGCGATGAAGAGTCGCCCGCTCGAGCCGCGTCGCGCCTCGACGTGATGGCGCTCGATCCAGTAATAGACGACGTTGGTGCTGATGCCGAGCAGTGCCGCGACCTCTCCGACAGTGAGCTCGTGAGCGGCCTGCGGCTCAGTGGAGTCCAGAGCATGAATATGGGCAGATCTTGCCGCACGTTCGCGACACGCCGCTTCGACACCCGGGCCGAAGGGGATACACCACTGGTCGTTCAGGCCGCGTCGCGCGAAGAGCCAGCCGCGGCTGATCCAGTGGATGACCGCACCGTTAGTGATGCCGAGCTCCCGGGCGATGTCGGCGACCGTGACTTCGCCGTCTTGCAACAGCTGCGGTTGGGGAACGCCCCGGTAGCGGCGAAGCGAAGCGACGGCGTCGTTGTCGAAGACCCGACCGGCACCGGTGAGATACCCGGCGGCATTGAGCAGCTCGGCGAGGTCGGTATTCGACAAGTTGGCGTGGCGACGGGCGAACTCAACCGCTGCCGGGTCGGTGCGTCGATACTCCGTGACCCGTAGAGGTCGGGCGACGACGATCTCGTCGGTGGCGCCACTGTGCCAGACGATCCCGATGCGTGCCTTGGCGAAGTCGGGCTCGGGCAGCAAGGTGACATCGGCGACGAGGGTGCGAAGCAGGCGTTTGCGATCCTTTGGTGTGGTGCTGCGCGCGTGCCACAACGCGGCCACGTCGCCGGTGAGCGCTTCGAGCTCAGCACGCCCAGGCAGCACCGGAGCGGCGGCCATCTCTGTGGCGAAAGTCTTCTCGGCCTCGGTGAGTAACTCGAGGCGAGCTTCCCAGCGCGCCTCGAGGCTGCGAGCAACGAGCCGGTTCTCCGGCTCGCAAGCAAGGAAGGCCCGCTCGGCACGCTCGGCTTCGTAGCGGGCCCGTTCGACGGCGAGCTCACTCGCCCGGGAACGGCTGGCACGACGCTTGGCGACTTCGTCCGCGGCGGCGAGCGCGAGGGCGACCTCGTCGGGATTGAGAGCGTCGAGAAGCGCTTCGGCCACCGCGTCGTCCACGCTCGAAGCTGCGATCGAGCGGCACGTCTTCGTCGCCATCTGGTCGGCGCGCGATGCCGAGCACTCGTAGGCGGGATGGCCGTTCGCGTGGTAGCGGGTCGACATCGGCCGTCCACACGAGCCGCAGGTGATGATCCCCTGGCAGAGGGCTGCTCCCTCTCGGGGCGGGCGAGCCCCGGCGTTGGTGGTGTTCGCCGCCAGCCGGGTGGCGTTGGCGAGGTAGTCGTCCCAGGAGATGTAGCCGGGGTGATGGTCGAAGATGACGATCGGCCACTCCGCCCGTGGCAGCTCGGTGACCTTGGTGGAAATCTTCCCTTCGGGGCTCACGATCCGGCTCGAGTGGTAGCGGCCGTAGACGTAGACGCCGGCGTAGGCCGGGTTGGCGAGGATGTTGAGCACCCGGGCGTGGGTGAGCCGTCCCCATCTAAGCTCACCGGCCCAGGTCCCGCCATAGGCGCGAAGCGGGAAGCGCCGCCCCTTGAACGCGGCAACGACTCCGTAGGCAGAGCCGGCGGAACGGAACGCCGAGAAGACATCGGCGACGGCAGCAGCGACCTCAGCGTCAGGGTCGATGATCGTGGCCCCCTCCTCGTCGTAGACGAGCCCGACCGGGAGGGGGAAGCGAAGCTCGCCTCGACCTGCAGCGGCGAGCTTCGCGCCGTTCATCCGGCCGGTGAGGAAGTGCAGCTCGGCTTCGGACATCGTGCCGGCGACCGAGGAGGAGGCGGTCGTTGAAGTTCGCCAGGTCGTAGATGCCGTCGGAGTCGACGACCAAGGTGTCGGTGAGACGGGCCAGTTCCAAGAGCCGGGACAGGTCCGCCGACGAACGAGCCAGGCGGGAGACCTCGAGGCCGAAGATGGCGCCGACCTCGCCGAGACAGACCCGGCTCACGAGGTCCTTGAACCCGCTCCGGCCGTCCGCCGAGCGGCCGGAGAGGCCGAGGTCGGCATCGATCACCTCCACCTTCGAGCGTGCCCACCCGAGGCGGACCGCTTCGTCGGCCATCCCATATTGGCGAGCGGTCGACTCGGTGTTGTTGCGCACCTGGGCGAGGCTCGACTGGCGGATGTAGACGAGACCGGTCCGAGAGAGGTGGCCGGCCGTGATCTTCTCGGTGCCCCTCATCACTGCCCGCCAACGCCGAGTCGGCCATGTTCGCGATCACCGCGACCGCCTCGGCGACGAGCGGCATTCAGCCGAGCTCCCCGCGTCGGAGCAGCTCGACGTTGATCATCGAGATCTCCTCGAGGGCGAGGCGCACCGCGCCCGACAGCGCGGCCCCCTCGCGCACCACAGCCGCAACCGCAGCCGGGACGTACACCGTCTTGGTGCGGCCCTCCTCGCGCGGCAGCACCACGTAGGTGTAAGGCCCGTGCAGTTCTCCTCTCGCACATCTGCATCCCTCCTTGCCACAGCGCCGTCCCTGTTCGACCACCGCGCCCGAGATCAGCCCTTCGACGTCGGGAAGTGAGCGGGCAAGGCTCCGTCGGCGGGCCCGCAATGCCCGACTGGTCTTCGTGGCGATCGTTGTCTTGTCGGTTGCTATCTTGTCTGTCATCGCTATACAAGATCATTACTGGCCTCGCTTCGCAAGTGGTGGATGCTCCAATGCGGCTTTCAGCTCCATCAACTCGGCCAGGCCTTCGATAGCGAGCCGGTGAGCCTGTCGAGCAGGCGCCCGATCCGTCCAGCTGACGGGCAGCGTCACGCGCCCGGCCGGACCTCCTTCACAGACGAGCACCCGCTCGGCACCGGGGCGGCTCTTCTCGAAAAGGACCGCCAGGCGTTCGCCAACAAGGGGGTGGAACGGATGGGTGACAACGATCGATTCCGAAAGCGGGCTCGACTTGGAAGGACGGGCGCTATGCGCGCTCCGTCGGCACTATCGGGGACCGGGTGGTCCAGGCCGCCCTCAAGACGGTGCTCGAGCCGATCTTCGAGGTGGATTTTCAGCCATGTTCCTATGGCTTCCGCCCCGGACGCCGAGCCCAAGACGCCATCGCCGAGATTCACTTCCTCAC
>DATCFG010000116.1:0-3082 GCA_036509655.1 Solirubrobacteraceae bacterium
GCTAGCTTCGCCGCTGCGCTGCCGACGACACGGAAGCCGCGCTCGCCGGTCGCCGGAGTATTGCCGGGGCCCAAGGTCAAGACCTGCCTACGACTCCGCGCGGTACTCAGCGCTGATCGATGGGCGCACCCGCAAAGCGCCGCGAAACCACACTTCCGCAGACGATCGCATTCGCCCTGCCCGCCCCCACGTCGCGGACGATCGAGTTGGCGAGAGGCTGTCGGAGAATTCCCGGGGTCCGACGACTTCTTGTACATCAATGACAAGAAGTCGAGTCTGCGCTGGGCCATTTCGGTCTCGGGAGCTCCGCTTCGGCCGCCTGCCGCGCTCCTGTGAGGTCCCCCCAAAACGCCGTTGTCACTTTCGTACAACCGCTCGGAATTCTCCGACAGCCTCGCGACATCTCGATCGTGCGCACGCTGGCCGCCGACGGCCGTGCGGAGCCGCAGCGCCGGGACTCTGCGTAGGTAGGCAGCGCCGCGATTCTGCACACCGCTGCCTCGGCCCCGCTTCCGGCGACGACCTAGCCCGGCTCGGTGGGGGCTGCTCGCTGAACCGCAAGCGGACGCAGCGGTTGTACGCCACGCCCCGCCACTTGACTGCTCCGAATGTCGCCAGTACGTGACGCCATTCGTCTGACCGCCGACGAGTGACGCACTATCCAGTTTGCGGGCCGCGTTGAGAGTGCGTCTATTGGCTCGCGACGGCTGCTCGTTGCCGACGGGCGGCACCAGCTTCCCTGAACGTCACCAGCCGGCCGCTGGCCTCGTCGTAGAGCTTCAGCCGCAGGGCCATGATGCCTCGCCACACGGTGATCTCCGGCACGCCGTGGAAGACCGGATTGTCTCGATGAGCTTGGCTGAGGTTGTAGTTGGGGATCCGCGAAGCGAGGTGGTGGACGTGGTGAAAGCCGATGTTGCCGGTGAAGAACTGCAACACCCTGGGGAGTTTGCAATAGGACGAGCCGCGCAGGGCCGACTCCGCGTAGTTCCAATCCTCGTTGCGCTCCCAGTAGACCCCTTCGAACTGATGCTGGATGTAGACCATCGAGATCCCGATGGCCCCTCCTACCCAGATCACCGAGAGCTGCACGATCAGGACCGGCTGCCAACCGAAGATCGCCGCCAGCACGCCGAACTGGCAGACGATGACGATGTCCGTGGCCAGGATCATCTTCCAGTAACGGGCACGGGACCAGGCCGGAAAGAAGCGCGGCTCGATCAGCACCACCCAGATCGGGCCGAGACCGAACATCACCAGTGGGCTGCGGAACAGACGGTAGCCCAGCCGAGCCGCCTTCGATTTTCCGTAGTACTCATCCACGGTCCATGTGTCCACATCGCCGGTGCCGCGGTGGTCGAGGTCTCCCGCTGTGGCGTGATGCACCGCGTGCTCCTGGCGCCACGTGTGGTAGGTGCTGTAGGTGAGCAGCCCGGTCAGGATCCCGACCCACGTGTTCGCTCGGCGGTTGGCGAAGAACGAACTGTGCCCGCAGTCGTGGAAGATGATGAAGACCCGCATGGCGAACCCGCCCGCCGGGAGCGCCAAGAGCATCGTCCCTATCACCGAAACATGAACCGCCCAGTACATCAAAGCTACGAGGGCCAGATAGGGAACGATCGAGGTGGTCAGCTGCGCCACGCTGCGCGAATGCGTCGGCTTCGAGTAGGGGGCGAGCGTCTCGCGCCAGAACGAGGCGTCCAGTTCGCACGGCTCGGGCACCAGCGGGGCTTCTGGGGAGGATCGGGAGGCAGACATGAGAGGCAGTGCTGTACGCCCGCTAATCCGCGGCTGGCGAGCACGCCAGGTCGAGCTCGCAACTCAGAGCCCGCATCTCCGACTGTGGCCGCACCGACGAAGCGGTCATGCACGACGGCCTACGCGATCTTGGTGCGACCCGCATGATCCCCCAGACACCATTGGTGACGTGACCACGTCACCATCGTCTGAACGCACGCTCAAGCCGCTCCTCGCAGCATAACCCGAACGCCAAACTCCCGCCCGTCCCCTGCGCCGGCAGCGGCAACGGCGCCCGTGACGACGCCTGGCGTACGCGTCTCCGGGACCGCTCAGAAGGCCCACCGACTGCGTCCCGACGCTCCGGCTGGACCACTCCGGACCACCGCCGCTGACGGCTGACCGGGGTGCGGACCGCACCCGACAAGGGCGCCGGTGGCCAACGGATAGGCGTGCGGATTCCCCAGATTGCCTAGGCATCACAGCCTCGCGCTGGGACACACCTGAGACGCGCTTTCGGCGACCTGCGAGCCTCTCGTGGCCGCCGATCACCACTGCCCCCTCCACGCGAATCCACAAGCGGGACGCGGCGCTTCGATCGGGACGAAAGCGACAGCGCCGGAGGGCACCGGCGTGACGACCAAGGTAGCCAGCCACGGGCCGGGGCGTGGCCGGCGCCGAGGCGGCTCGGCGCTCGCGCAATGACTGCGAACGCCGTCTTTTAGCCTGGCGCCCGCGGATTGCTGCGCAGGGGCGGTGCGATACTCAACGGATCGTGCCACGCCTGTACTACGTGCCCCGTACGCGTTCGAGCCGCGTCCTGTGGCTGCTCGCGGAGATCGGCGCACCCTGCGAGCTGACGAAGCTCACGCCCGAGGAACGCAAGTCCGCCGAGCATCTCGCGCGCCATCCGCTCGGGCGCGTTCCGGCACTCGAGCTCGACGACGGCACGGTCATATTCGAGTCCGCCGCGATCTGCCTGCAGCTGGCCGACCTTCACCCCGATGCAGGTGTGATCCCGCCGCTCGGATCGGCCGAGCGGGCGCTCGTCTATCAGTGGGTCCTGTTTGGAATGACCGAGCTCGAGGCGCCGCTGTACCGCTGGGTCCGCGAGGTCGGCGAGGAGTCGACCGATTCCGCGTTGCGCGAACGGTTCGTCCAGGCCGCCGCGGCGCTCGAGGCGGCGCTCGAAGGCCGCGACTGGCTGCTCGGAGACCGCTTCACCGTTGCCGATGTGATCTGCGCTAGCGTGCTCGGCAGCGCCCACTCACGGGGATTGCTCGGGGAATGGCCGGGACTGCAGGCCTACGTCGAGCGTGGCGAGGCGCGTCCGGCCTTCATCGAG
>DATCFG010000117.1:0-4020 GCA_036509655.1 Solirubrobacteraceae bacterium
GCGGTGTTGATTGGCGGGATCCTGCTGAGCGTGCTGCTCGGCCTGATCGTGGACGTGCTTGGCGCCGCCCGCATGCTGGCGCCGGCACCGGCGGAGACGAGCGCCGCGGCGGCGGCGGAGATCGAGACCGAGACCGAGACCGATACGCCGGGCGGCGGGGGAGCCTCGCACAGCAGGCGCCTGTACGAGCCCTTGACAGGGCTACCCAACCGCGAGCTGACGCTCGACCGCGCCGAGCGCATGGTCGCCCGGACAGGACGCGACTCGGGGATGCTCGCGGGGGCGCTGTTCGTCGACATCGACCAGCTGCGGGAGGTCAACGAGAAGCTCGGACAGGAGGCCGGTAACCAGCTGCTGAAGATCGTCGGGGAACGGCTCGAGGACGTGGTGCGCACGGGCGATACGGTCGGCCGGCTCGATGGCGACGAATTCGTCGTGCTGGTCGAATCGGCCGCCCGCGGCGTGCGCCTGGACTCGCTCGCGCAGCGGATGATCGAGGCGCTGCACAAACCGATCGAGCTCGACGGCTTCGGCCCTAGCTTCGTGCTGACCGCGAGCATCGGCGTCGCCTTCGGCCGCTACGCCACCCCTGAGGACCTGCTGCGCGACGCGCACGTCGCGCTGGCCTCGGCGAAGGCCGCGGGCAAGGACCGCTACACGCTGTTCAACGCGAACATGCGCACCGTGATCGAGGGCCGCGCGGTGCTCGAGGCCGAGCTCAACACGGCGCTCTCCGAGCGACAGTTCTTCCTGCTCTACCAACCGATCTATGACCTGCGCACGCGCCGCGTGGCCGGGCTGGAGGCGCAGATCCGCTGGCAGCATCCGACGCAGGGCGTGCTCGCGCCCGACGCCTTCATCCCGCTGGCCGAGGAAACGGGGCTGATCGTGCCGATCGGCCGCTTCATCCTCGAAGCCGCCTGCGCCCGCGCCGCCGCCTGGGACGTGGCCGGCCACCGCGCCGGCGTGTCGGTGAAGGTCTCCGCGCACCAGCTCGACCGCGACGGCTTCGCGACGGACGTGCAGCGCGCGCTGCAGCAGTCCGGGATCGAGCCCTCGCTGTTGACGCTCGAGATCCCCGAGACCGCGGTGATGCGCGACCTCGCCACCGCCGCCGAGCGCCTGCGCGAGCTGAAGGCGCTGGGCGTGCGCATCGCGATCGACGACTTCGGCGGCAGCGGCTACGCCCACCACGCCGACCTGCGCCAGCTCGGCCTCGACTCCCTGCGCGTCGACCGCAGCTCGCTGGCGGCCTCCGAGGACGAGAGCTACCGCACCTGGCTGCTCGAGGCGATCATGCTCGTCGGGCGCGACCTGCAGCTGACCGTCGTCGCGACCGGCATCGAGACGCACGAGCAGATGGCGACGCTGCAGACGATCGGCTGCACGATGGCTCAGGGCGCGCTGCTGGGCAAGGCCGTCCCCGTGGACGGGGTCGGCCCCCTGTTCGACGTGGAGCTCCCCGTGGCAGCCGGCGCCAGCGTCGCTGACCCGAGCATGCCTCGGGATTTGGCTCTGTAGAGCCCTACGGGGGACCCAGGAATCGAACCTGGCGTTGCGGTTTTGGAGACCACCGTGTTACCGATACACCAGTCCCCCAGTGTACTTTCGAATGCAACCTATTTTCGCTGTTTTGCAGGGAAAAAGCTACCAACATCACTCTCCCGTCCGCTGCCGCCCGTCACGCGCGGCCTCGCAGGGAATGGCGCAGGGAATGAATCTCCAACGAGTTTCCTGGCGCCCCTGCCGAACGGGCGTCCGAGTCTAGCGAGCAGCCGGCGTCCTCGGCATCGCCCACAAAGCACTCCGGACGACCGATTTTCTCGGTCATCGAGGACTCGCTCACCGTCTCGCCCGCCGCTAGACGAGTTCGCGAGTCGCGCGATCGTGGTGGTTTCGGAGTTCGATCACCTGTAGATCGTCACCGGTGTCCCTGGGCCGATGCGGGCGGCCAGCCAGTCGATGCTCGCGGTGTCGACGCGAACGCAGCCGTGCGAGGCAGCGGTGCCCAGCGTTCCCCCGAGGTTGTCACGTCCGTGCAGCGCGACCTGGCCCGGACCGCCTTCGAATTCCTGCAACACGTTCGAACGGGCGCTGAGAGCCAACGCATACGGGCCGCCGGCATCGCCGGCCCACATCTGCACCGTCTCCTCGACGAAGAACCGGCCGGTGGGCGTCGGCGTCGAGGGCTTGCCGACCACCGCTTGAAAGGTTCTCACCATGCGGCCGTCGCGGTAGGCCCTCACCCGGCGGGCGGCTAGGTTGACCACGATGTGCCAGCCCGTCACGAGCTTGCGGGTGCCCTGCTGGGCGATCCAGCCGGTCGATCCGTCGGGGCGACCGGGAAGCATCACGTGAAGCCACCGTACCCCGCCAGGACCAGCTGAGCGTCCGATCACGGGCAGGGTGGTCTGCTCGCCGGTGATCGGCCTGCGAGCGGCCACGAGCGCGACCTGCGGGGAACTGGCGTCGGGCGCACGGCGTGCGCCGTGCGCGGTGAGCAGAACCGCAAGCTGCTGAGTCGCCTGCACACGAGTTGGGATGGGGGCACCGACCGCTGAACGGGTCGTGACGCCGGCCAGGCACGTCACGGCGAGCCCAATGGCCAGGCAGCGCCCGAGCCGGCGGGAACTCAGAACCGCACGCGCTGAGCGAAGCCAGGAGCCGGGTGGTGTGATGGCCATCTCCGTAGTGCTCGGCGGTTGGGCGACCTATGTGTCCCCCAGCTTTGCCGAGCCTCACTCAGCCGGTGAACGGGGTCCGCTCGTGCGGGAGTGGCGGCCGAGCAGGCGGACGTGGCTTGTGTGGTCGCTTCGGGGCGTGGTGATGCACACGTTTCGGTGTGGTCTTCTTCGGTGTGGTCTTCTTCGGTGTGGTCTTCTTCGGTGTGGTCTTCTTCGGTGTGGTCTTCGATCCAGGCGGCGTGGTGGTTTTCGATCCAGGCGGCGTGGTGGTTTTCGATCCAGTCGGTGGCACGACTGCCCCCGTGGTCGTTTCCGTGCCACCACCGCTACCGCTGGCGCTGGAGGGACAGTTGGATGTCGTGATTGTGTTGGTGTCCATGGTCACCGCACCTTCCCGCGCCAGCAGCCTGCCATGGATCGTGGCGCCCGTATTCGCGGTGATGGACGCCAAGGCCATGATGGTGCCGACGAAGCGCGTGCCCGTCCCCAGCGTCGCGGAGGAGCCGACCTGCCAGAAGACGTTGCACGCCTGCGCGCCGTTGACCAGCAGGACGGTCGTGTTCGATTCCGTGGTCAGCGTAGAGCCGATCCGGAAGATGAACACCGCGTTGGGGTCACCCTGGGCGTCGAGCGTGACGCTTCCCGATGACAGCAGCAACGAGCTGCTGGCGGTGCGAACGCCTGGCAAGAAGGTCTGGCCGGCGAGCTCGCTCCCGGCCGAGCCGTTGCTTGGACGGGAGGCGGCATCCTTGTAGGCGGTGGTAAGGGCGTTCTTGGCCCCGATCGCCACCGCGTCGTCGACGTGCGTCTGCCCGAGAACCTGCGGAGCACCGGTCACCGATGAACCGGGGCTCAGGCCCAGGTCGCCGAACATCTTCGTGGGACCGGTGTTGGTGATCGTCGAGCCGGCCAACACCGAGAAGCTGGCAGCCGATCCCAAGCCCACGGTCGCGGTGGCGCCCAGGGCGCTGCTGGCGAAGAGCATGGTAGATAGCAAGCCGAGCAGGAGGAACCCTGCTCGAAACATCTTGCCGCCGGCCCGAAAGAGAGGACGCCGGCTTACGGCGAGGGAGTCGCTGAAGAGCGGCTCGTATGCCTGTGGGACGCCACTGTTCATGATCATCTCCTCACTGCGGCGTCAACCACCGCGATAGCAGGGGGTGGCCCCCCAGTCTCTTCGACCCGTCATCATAACCGACAGCTCGCTGTCTCAGCCAGATCTGGTCGATGTCCACCGCATCTGGCGGGTGCCCGGGTCCCCGCGCTAGGTTCTCCGAGATTGTCGGCCCCGTGATGTACGGCCGCGACCTGCCGGAGATCGGCGAGGTGCGGATCG
>DATCFG010000118.1:0-22857 GCA_036509655.1 Solirubrobacteraceae bacterium
CATCGAGCACCCGCTCGGCGTCCGCGAACTTGCGTCCTCTGCTGTGGAGAAGCACGAGCAGGTGGTAGATCACGTCCGCGGCCTCTTCGTCGACGCGCTCGTCGGGCTCCTCGCGCGCCGCGCGCGTGACCTCCTCGGCCTCCTCCATCACCTTCTCGCCGATCCGCCGCGGATCGTCGAGCAGCTCGACCGTATAGGAGCCGGCGGGGCGCTCCCGGGCGCGCGCGTCGAGCGTCCGTTCGAGCGCCGGCAACGTCTCGTAGGGGGCGAGGTCGAGCTCGCCCCGGTGAAAGCACGTGCGCTCGCCCGTGTGGCAGGCCGGCCCCGCCGGCTCCACCAGCGCGAGCAGCGTGTCGCCGTCGCAATCCAGCCGCAGCGCCTTCACCGCCTGAGTGTTTCCGCTGGTTTCGCCCTTCCGCCACAGCTCTCCGCGCGAGCGGCTCCACAGGTGCAGCTCGCCGGTCGCGCGCGTGCGCTGGAGCGCCAGCTCGTTCATGTAGGCCATCGTCAGCACCTCGCCCGAGTTCCAGTCCTGGATCACGCACGGCACGAGCCCGCGCTCGTCGTAGGAGACCTGGGCGTCGATCTTCTGCTCGTCGCCCGAGCGCTCCCCGGCGCGCGTCCCGGCGCTCACGGCGGAGGCATCGCTCAGCCCTCGGACGGTTTCTCGATCATCGGCCGGTGTGCTCATCTGCGGGATTGTAGGTTGCGTGAGGACGATGGCATCGCTTTTGCACCGCAAGCTGCTCGTGCTCACCGGCAAGGGCGGCGTCGGCAAGACGACGGTATCCGCCGCGCTCGGCCTGATCGCGGCGGATCGCGGTCTGCGCACGATCGTCGTCGAGCTGGGCGAGCAGCGCCGGCTGGCCGAGCTGTTCGGCGTCGTCCCCGCGGAGGCGGGCGCCCAGACCGAGCTGCGGGAGAACCTCTGGAGCGTCTCGATCGACCCCGACCGGGCGCTGCTGGAGTGGCTGCAATCGCTCGGCGGACGCGTCTCCGGCCGCGTGCTCGCCTCCAGCGGCACCTTCCAGTACTTCGCCGCCGCCGCCCCGGGCGCGAAGGAGCTGATCAGCATGGTCACGATCTGGAAGCTCACCGAGGAGAATAGAAGGCCAGGGCGGGGACCGAGACAACGCACGGGCGGCTTTGACCTCGTGATCCTCGACGCCCAGGCGACCGGCCACGCCCTCGGGATGCTCCACTCGCCGCAGACCTTCGGCGCAATCGCGCGCGTCGGGCCGATCGCCTCGCAGACGCGGCAGGTCGGCGAGCTGCTCTCCGACCCGACGCGCTCGGCCTACATCGCGGTCGCCCTCCCGACCGAGATGGCCGTCACCGAGGCACTCGAGCTCCGGGACGGCCTGCGCCGGCAGATCGACCGAACGCTTGACGCGGTCGTCGTCAACGGCACGCTGCCGCGGCGCTTCTCCGCCGCCGAGCTCGCGCGGATCGAGGGTCTGGACGGGGCCGCTCCCGTGGATGGCGGGGGTGAGCATCAGGATTCCGTGACGCGCTCCGCCGCGCTGGCCGCCCGTGCCGTGCACGACCGCGCGAACTTCCAGCACAACCAGCTTGCCCGCCTGCGCCGCCGCGACTTCGAGGTCCACCCAGTGCCCTTCCTGTTCGTCCCCGAGCTCGACCTCGGGGCGGTCGAGCGGATCGCCGGGCACCTGTCGAAGCAGCTCTGAGAGGCTCTCGCGCTCAGAACGTGTTCTCAGGTGATGCCGAGCCGGTCGAGTAGGCCTTCGTCACCGCGCCAGTCGCGACGGACACGCACGGATAAATCAAGATGCACCTGAGCGCCGAGCTCGCGCTCCAGTTCCTTGCGCGCGGCCACGCCGATCGCCTTGATCATCCGCCCCCGCGCCCCGATCAGGATCCCCTTCTGGGATTCGCTCTCAACCCAGATCAGAGCCCGCACCCGCGCGAGATCGTCGAGCCTCCCGTCCACCCATTCGATCTCCTCGACGACCACCTCGACCGCATGGGGCAGCTCGTGGAAGGTGCGCTTGATCACGGCCTCGCGGACCAGCTCCGCCAGCAGCACCGCCCGCGGCTGATCGGAGCTCGCGTCCGCGCCGAACATGAACGGCCCCTCCGGCATCGCGGCCGCCAGATGCTCCGTGAGCGCATCCACGCCGGTCCCGGTGCGCGCCGAGATCGGGAAGACATCCTCGGAGATCCCCAGCGCGACCGCCTGCTCCAAGACCTCGATCGTCTCCGCTCGCGTGAGGCGATCGGCCTTGTTCACCGCGATCGTCACCGCCGCGCTCGCGCCCCCGAGCGCCTGCGCGATGAAGCGGTCGCCCGGGCCGACCCCCTGCTCGCCGTTGAGCACCATCAGCGCCGCGTCGCAGCCCTCGAGCTCCTGGCGCACCCGCTGGGCCATCCGCTCGGTGAGCGCATCGCGGGGACGCTGGACGCCGGGCAGATCGACGAGCACCATCTGGCAGTCGCCGGCACTGCGCACCCCGCGGATCGCCCTCCGCGTGGTCTGCGGGCGGTCGGAGACGATCGCCACCTTCTCTCCCACGAGCGCGTTCACGAGCGTCGACTTGCCGACGTTCGGCCGTCCGGCGAGCGCCACGAAGCCGCTGCGCGTGCCTCCTCCCCGACCTTCGCCCCGATCTCCGTCGCGAGTCACTGCGACTCCCCCGCCAGCAGCTCCGCCTGCAGCGCGAGCATCTCCCCGTCGTCGGTCTCGTGGTCGAACCCGACCAGGTGCAGGACCCCGTGCACGATCGCCTCGCGCAGGTCGCTCGTGTGCGCGGGGCAGATCACCACGTCGCCGAGCTCCCGCTCGACACCATCGTCAGGCCGGACAGCGCCGTCGATCGGGAACGAGAGCACGTCCGTCGGGCCGTCTTTGCCGCGGTGCTCGGCGTTGAGCCGCGCGATCCGCGACTGATCGACGTATTCGATCGCCAGATGCCCGTCCTCGATGCCGACCGCCGCGGCCGCGAGCGCGCACAGGCGCCGGGTCTCGGCCAGCGAAGGCGCCTCGGGCACGGTCGGGGGGCGCTCGTCTCCTCCATGCGGCGGCGGCGCGCCGGGCGCGAGCTCCGCGCCGAAGACCTCCACGTCGAGCATCGCGCGGCGCGGCTCAGGCGCGGCGGCGGTCGGCAGCGGCGAGCTGGACGATCTCTGATCGGTCCGGGGCCTCGCGCTGGGAGTGCTCGTCGTAGGCCTCCACGATCCGCTGGACGAGCTTGTGACGGACGACGTCCTCGCTGCCGAAGCGCAGGAACTCGACGCCCTCGATCGCGCCGAGCACCTCGCCCACGGCGATCAGACCCGACTGCTGCTCGCGCGGCAAATCGACCTGTGTGACGTCGCCGGTGACGACCATCCGCGAGCCGAAGCCCAACCTGGTGAGGAACATCTTCATCTGCTCGGGGGTGGTGTTCTGGGCCTCATCGAGGATCACGAATGAGTCGTTAAGCGTACGGCCCCGCATAAAAGCCAGGGGCGCGATCTCGATCACGCCGCGCTCGAGGTACTGCGAGACCCGCTCCGGGTCGAGCATGTCGTGTAGCGCGTCGAACAATGGGCGCAGGTAGGGGTCGACCTTCGCCATCAGATCGCCCGGCAGGAAGCCCAGCCGCTCGCCCGCCTCGACTGCGGGGCGCGTGAGGATGATGCGGTTGACCTCGTGGCGCGCGAGCGCGGCGGCGGCCATCGCGACCGCCAGGAACGTCTTGCCGGTGCCGGCCGGCCCGACCCCGAAGGTGATCGTGCCCGAGCGGATCGCGTCGACGTAGCGCTTCTGGTTGACCGTCTTCGGCGCCACCCTCAGCCCGCGGTGCTGCCAGACGACGTCCTCCAGGACGCGCGCCGGGGACTCGCGCGCGTCCAGCGCGCCCGTCACGGCGGCGACCGTCGCGGCGTCGAGCTGATGACCGCGCTCGATCAGCTTCGCCAGCTCGCGCACGACCTGCTCGCCGGCGGCGCACTCACGCTCCTCGCCGTCGAAGGTGATCAGGTTGCCGCGCAGGAACACGCTGCACTCGAGCTGCTCCTCCAGCGCGCGCAGGACGGCGTCCTGGCTGCCCGCCAGCTCGGCGGCGACCTCGTTGGAGAGCTCGATCTGCGACCTCATCCGCTTTTCTACGAGCCTTCGAGCGCGGTCCGCACGAGCCCCGAGACACGCTTGCCGTCGGCGCGCCCGTCTACCGCGGCCATCGCCTTACCCATCGCGCTGCCCATGTCCTTCACAGACTCAGCGCCGCTCTCGCGCACGGCCTGCGTAACGATCTGCTCGAGCTCCGCCTCGGAGAGCTCCGGCGGCAGATAGCCGGCGATCAGCTCGCCTTCGGACTCCTCCGCGACAGCGCGATCATCCTGACCCGCGTCACGATAGGCCTGGGCTGCCTCCAGGCGCCGTTTGCGCTCGCGGCGCAGCACCGCCAGCTCGTCATCGGAGCCCTCCTTCGCGGCCTTCTGCAGCTCGGAGAGCACGAGCCGCAGCGCGCCGACCCGGTCCTTCTCACCGGCGCGCATCGCACCGTGTAGGTCGGTCTTCACCTCGTCGAGTATCGCCATCTCAGATCAGGATACGCCGGTCGGCCGTCATCGTCGGCGAGCCCGCACGAACAGGGCGAGCGGCCAGCCAATATCGTGGCGCGCGTGGACGCCTCCTCGCTCTACGCCGACGCCCTCGCTCCGTTCCTGGCCGAGGTCGAGAGCCTGCGTCCCGCCGGCGCCGAGGTGTTCGACGCGCACACGCATCTCGGGCTCGACGAGGACGGGCGCTCGCTCAGCCTGCCGCAGTTACTCGCGCTGCTCGACGACGCCGGCGCGCGCAGGGCCTGCGTCTTCCCCTTGCACGATCCGCAGCGCGTGCCCGCCTACCGGGTGCCGAACGACCGCGTGCTCGCCTGGGCTGGGGAGAGCGAGGGGCGACTGCTGCCCTTCTGCCGCCTGGACCCGGCCGAAGATCCGGTCGCGGAGGGTGAGCGCTGCCTTGCCGCCGGCGCACGCGGGATCAAGCTGCATCCCCGCGCCCAGACCTTCGGCTTCGCCAGTCCCGAGATGGATGGCATCTTCGCTCTGGCCGAATCCGCCGCGGCGCCGATCCTGATCCATGCCGGGCGCGGTCTTCCTCCGCTGGGAGACCAGCTCGTCGATCTAACCCTGCGCCACCCCGACGTCGTGCTGATTCTCGCCCACGGCGCGATCTGCGATCAGGGCATCATCACCTCGCGCCTGGCCGATCACCCGGGCGTGCTGTACGACATCTCCTGCTTCTTCCCGCTCGATGTGATCGAGTTGCTCGCGCGCGCCCCGATCGAGCGCATCGTGTTCGCCTCCGACCCGCCCTACGGCCTGCCCGCCACCACGCTCTACATGGCGCTGCGCGTCGCCGCGCACGCCGGCCTCGACGAGGATGCGGTACGGGGCATGCTCGGTGGCACGCTCGCCGGGCTCCTCGACGGCCGTGGCCTGCCGCCGGTGACCGGGCCGCGGCGCGGCCCTTCGATCACCCTCTCCGGCCGGCTCGCGCGCGTCTATGGCTACGGCAGCCTCGCCGGCCCCGCGATCTTCGCCGGCGTCGCCGACCAGGCCCGGGCGATGCTCGAAATGGCGCTCGCCGCCTGCCGCGACCCCGATCCGGGTGATGTCGGCGAGGCGCTGGAGACGATCGAGGCGGCGCTCACCGCGGCCGGTGCGCTGCTCTCGGCGCAGACCGAGGAGGGCACCCGCGCGGCGATCGATCTCGTCTACCGCGCGATCGTGCGCGCCGCCACCGAGCTGCCCGATCGCGGCTGAGCCAGCCGCCGCGCTCAGCAGGCGGAGACGGAAAAGCGCACAAAATGTGGTGAAAGTGTGCCGAAAATGTGTCGGGGCCGGAGTATATGTATGACTTTTTAGAGCGGGTATAACGATGGTGACACGCGGTCTATTCTGTATACACTTCTTCGTCCGGTCTTTACCTTCCTGATACATTCTCGTCGCATTTCCACCGGGCTCTCGGCACATTTGTGTCACTTTTGTCGCATTTGTGACGCGGTGACATAAAAATAGACGCCCCGAGGGTTGTGTTACTCTTTTTATACTGCGTATAACTATCGTGACACGCAGTTCATTTTGTATATAACCCCGCGGCCGGTCTTTAGCTTTACGGCACATCCTCGTCGCACTCTCGTCGCAAATGATGTGCATTACGCGGGTCGGGACACCAGCCAGACGGCCGCCCACTCCCCCCGCTCGCGGCGCTCGCGCTCGCGCATCCCGAGGCGTTCGCCAAACGCCCCCACCACCTCGTCGACCTGCTCCCTCAGCAATCCCCCCGCCAGGAGGTGCGCCGGCGCGCGGGTCATCCCTCGCGCCAGGTCGAGCAGCAGCGGACGAAGCAGGTTCGCCACGATCACGAGCGACGACCCCGCCCCGCCATCGACCGCATCTCCTTCCACCGCCACCGCATCTCCTTCCACGGCCACCGCATCTCCTTCCACGGCCGCACCGCCCTCGCCACCCGGGTCCAGCCACGGCAGCGCCTGCGTGCGCAGGTCGAATCGACGCACCTCGATCGCCACCCCGTTCACGCGTGCGTTCTCCTCCGTGGCCGCGACGCTCTCACGCTCGTGGTCGAGGCCAAGCACCGGCGCGAACCCCAGTCTTGCGGCGGCGATCGCCAGCACTCCCGAACCCGTGCCCACATCCAGCAGCGGCCGCGCCCGAGGCTGCCTCCCATCCGGACACGACCCCGACGCCGGACCCAACCCCAATCCCAACCCCAACCCCCGATCCTCGAGCGCCGCCAGCTCGAGCAGCAACTCCAAGCACAGGCGCGTGGTCGCATGGGCACCGGTCCCGAACGCCTGCCCGGGGTCGATCACGATCTCCTCGACATCCCCACGATCGCTGGGCGCCTCCCACGGGGGACGCACATGCAGCGCGGGCACGCGCCTGTCCGTCTTGTGAGACTCGCCGGCCTTGCCCGGTTCGCCGGGTTCGACGTGCACTCGCCGCGGGAGCTCGATCAGGACCGGGCGATGAAAGCGCTTCCAGCGCTCCGACCAGTCGTCGGCGATCTCGGTGCTCGAGACCTCCACCGACCTATCGCCCACCGCGGCATTCAGATCGGGGAGCTCAGGCAGCTCCCCCGGCGCTCCGTACACCGCGTACTCGACCGTCTCCGTGCCGATCTCCACCTCCTCGACGCCGCCCGGCGCGAGCTCCAACAGCTCCGCCAGAACGATCTCGGCATCCTCGAGCCGCGCGCGAACAGCCAGCCGGATCACACGCCATCGCCGCGCAGCGTGCGGCGCAGCTTGGCGAACATCGACTCCTCCGAGCGCAGGTTCTCAGTGGTGAGCGTCCCGTTCAGCCGTTCGAGCAACTCGCGCTGCTCCTCGCTGAGGCGGCGCGGGATCACAACGTTGACCACCACCCGTAGATCACCGCGCCGGCCGCGGTGCAACCCCGGCATCCCCTCCCCGCGCAGCGTCAGCACCTCGCCCGGCTGCGTGCCAGCCGGCACCTCGACCTCGGCCGTGCCCTCCAGCGTGGGAGTCTCGAGCGTCGCACCGAGCGCCGCCAGCGGAGCCGCGACGTCGAGCGCCGCGATCAGATCGTCGCCTTCGCGCACGAAGCGCTCGTCCTCGCGCACCCTCACGAGCACGTACAGATCGCCCGCGGGAGCGGGTGGGTGGGAATCCCATCCTCCGGCGTGCCCACGCTCGGAGAGCCGGATCCGCTGAGAGTCGGCGATCCCCGCCGGAATCTCGACGTCGAGCTCGCGCCGCGCCGCCTTGCGCCCACGACCGCGACACTCGCGGCACGGCTGCTTGGGCACGCGGCCATCGCCATGGCAGACGTCGCAGAGCACCGTGCGCGCCATCTGCCCGAACGGCGTGCGCGTAACGGCCTGCAGCTGCCCATGCCCGCCGCAGCGCTCGCATGTCTCGATCGGCGTGCCCGGCTCCGCGCCATTGCCGTGGCAGTGCTCGCAGCGCTCGACCGCTTCGTAGGCGACCTGCACCGTCGCGCCCCGAGCCGCCTCGAGCAAGTCGATCTCCACCGCCACCGCCAGATCCCCGCCCGCCGCCCGACCCGAGCGTCCGCCGAACGCGGCCCCGCCCCCGAAGAACGCCTCGAACAGGTCACTGACCGAGCCGAACGCGTCGAAGTTGGGAGCGTATCCGCCGGAGCGCAGGCCCTCGTGGCCGTAGCGGTCGTATGTCGCCCGGCGCTCGGGGTCAGAGAGGATCTCGTTGGCCTCAGCGGCCTCCTTGAACTTCTCCTCCGCCTGCGGATCGTGCGCGTTGACGTCGGGGTGCAACTCCATCGCCAGCGCGCGAAAGGCCTTCTTGATCTGCTGCTCGTCGGCGTCGCGCGCGATGCCGAGCACCTCGTAGGGATCGCGCGGCATGTCCGTGGTGTTAGTTCTCGGCATAGGCGTCTTCGACGAAGCGCGACAGCTCGTGTGCGGCCTCGCGCACGGTGACGATCGCACCTGCGTAGTCCATCCGCACCGGCCCAATCACCGAGACTGCGCCCAGGTTGCGTGCGCCGACCCCATAGCCGGTCGCGACGAGAGCGAGCGAGCGCATCGCGGGGATCTCGTTCTCGTGGCCGATCCGCACGTACACCCCGGACTGACCGAGCGCAGTTCGCAGCACCCGCAGCAGCGCGACACGCCGCTCGAGCAGGCTCATCAGCTCGTTGATCTGCGCGGCGTCCTGAATCTGCCCGGCGGAGAACAGCCGCGCGGTTCCGTCGAGATACAGCGTGTCCTCGCTCTCGGAGGAGATCTCGCTGAAGGCCGCCGCCAAGCGCGCGAGGAAGGCCAGCTCGGTCGCCGACAGGCTGGGATCGACCAGGCGCTGGTTGAGCATCCTCGCCCCCAGGCCCAGGCCGATGAGCCGCTCGTTCAGGTACTCCCCTGCCCACGCCACGAGGCCCGGATCGACGGCGTGCTCGAACGTCACGAGCATCTTCGACACGCCGCCAGTCGAGGTGATGACGACGACCATCACCACCTGCGGCTGCAACGCCAGCACCTCCACGTGCCTGATCGTCGCGGTGTCCATCGCCGGCGCGGAGACCACCGCCAGCAGATTCGTGACCTGCGAGAGCGTCTCCGTGGTCGCGCGCATCGCCTCCTCCACCTCGCGGCGGATCAACGACAGCTCCAGTCGTCGCGCCGGCAGTAGCCCCTGACCAGAGGCGAGCATACGGTCGACCACATAGCGCTGGCCGGCGTCCGTCGGGATGCGGCCGGCCGAGACGTGGGGGTGCGCCAGCAGCCCGTGCTCCTCGAGCAGGGCAAGCTCGTTCCTGATCGTCGACGGTCCGCAGTCGAGTTCGGTGTCGGCGGCGAGTGACCTCGACGCCACCGGCTGGCCGGTCTGCAGGTAGCCGTCGACGACCTTGGCGAGGATCAGCTCCTGCCTGGGAGTCAGCACGACGTTTTCCGCCTGGCGTTCGGCAAGGCTTTGATTCTAGGAGCCGCCCGCGCGGGGGCGAGCGATTGAGTATCTGTCCGAAAGCCCCTCAGCTCGCGTTCCAGCGACCGCTGAGAAGAGACCTCGAGGTTTTCGAACCGTTTCTATGCGAGCTCCAGCTCCGCCTCGGCGTTGCGAATGATCTGCTTGCCGGCCTGCTCGGCGACGGTGTCGACGATCGCTTTTCCGTCGCCCGCCTCGCGCACCGTGCCGCTGACGATGACCTCCTGCTCGGGTACTCCCATGCCGCGGAACTGCACGACGAGGCGCTTCAGGTGCTCGGGGCCGCCGGCCGCCTCGGTCTGCGCGCGGGCGACCTGCGCCATCGTCCACAGCCCGTGCAGGATCCGCCCGGGAAGACCGACCGCTTTGGCGAAGTCCTCGTCGATGTGAATCGGGTTGAAGTCGCCGGAGGCGCCGGCGTAGCGAGCCGTAAGGTACTTGTCCGGGGTGACCCTCACCTCGGGAATCTGTGCTCCTACCGCTAGATCGGCCATCTCAGCTCACGCTCCTCGAAGGATGTTCGTTCCCGTTCACATTCCGCGACACTCGGCTCACACTCCTCGCACGATGTTCGTCCATGTGCCGCGACACACCTGCTCGCCGCGCTGGTTCCTCGAGACGGACTCGAACACGTAGTACCCGCGACCGTCGCTCTCGTGGATGTCCTTCACGCTGGCAACCGTCGTGATCTCGTCGCCCGCCACGACCAGTGGCCCCCACTCGAACTCCTGACCGCCGTGCACCATCATCGCGAAGTTCAGCTCGATCTCGGGGTCGAAGATCGGCGGTCCGACCGACGGCGCGCTGTAGACGACGACGAACATCGGTGGCGCAACGACGTCGGCATAGCCGGCCGCGCGAGCTGCCTCGACGTCAAGGTGGACGGGGTTGGTCTCACCGACCGCACGGGCGTACTCCTTGATCTTCTCGCGACCGACCGCGTAGAGCGTGGGCTCATAGGTCTTGCCGACCGCCTGGCTGTTGACTGGCACCGGATCTTGCTCCTCGTGGGCGGGACGATTGGTTGGTTGCTCGACTGCCTCGAGTCCGTCGCGTTGCTCCTGCTGTCTGACCGAGAACGCTACGGCGTGCCAGTTTACGCGGACGGGCCGTGGCACGACTCGACGGCCGACCGCCGATTCGCAGGAGACGCTCCATCCGGACGGGGCACCGCGTCGAGTCCGAGCACGGCGATCCGATCTCCCGCCTCGACCTGATCGATCGCGCGCTCCAGCGCACGCCGCACCTCCGGCGGGGCGAGATACAGCACCCCCGCCACGCAGCGGCAGCGCGCCCAGGCCCGGCAGATCTCCGCCAGGCGCCGCGGCGCCTTGACTGTCAGCTCCACCTCGACCGCCACCGGCAAGCCAGCGCCGTCCTCGGCGTCCTCGGCGTCCCGCGGCCAGAGGACGAGGTCGGGACGGTGCAGCAACGGCCCGCCGTCCGGCGCGATCCCCAGGCGGGCGCTCGCCAGCGCGACACCACACTCGCGCTCGTCGCGGCGCAGCTCGCGCTCGCCGAGCACCGCGTGATCGGAGTAGCAGCGCTCCAGCGCCGCGGCGACCCACGCACAAACGATCAGATGGTGGGCATTTGAGGCGCTCACCCGACACGGATCGAGTCCTTGCAGGGCGGCCACGCGCAGACCGGCTCGCGTCGCCGTGTACAACGCCGGCTGCTCGGCCAGCGGGCGCGTGCGCGACAGCCAGCCCGCCTTCTGCAGCGCCTGCAACCGCCCTCGAGCGGAGGCGACGTTCACATCCAGGCGGTCGGCCAGCGCCTCCGCCGTGACGGCGCCGATGCGGGCCGTCCACTGCATGATCGCCACCCGCTCGGGCGAGGGCGTGAGATCTCTACGGACCATTTTGGTCCTCCTTTTCTGTTCCGATTGATTGGTCTTCACTGCTGCAACCCCCAGGCAGAGCCCCGCGCCGGATACGAGAAAAGGGCTCCCCACGGGAGCCCTCGGCACGTGCGACACGGGACCCCGATGGGGTCTTCTTCTGCCGATGGGTCAGCGATGACGAGCGACCGAGAACATCTGTGTGATGCTCACGCAGCCGCCATCGGCCAGTCCGAGTACCGCGGCCCAGCCGCGCGGGAGGCCCATGATCTGCTCCGCGCGCAGCACGTTCTCGTGCTCTCGCGTGCGGGTATGCCCCCCGTTGCTGTGGTGCGAGGTCCTCCACACGCCCCTCGTTTCGGTCATGCTGGCGATCAGCTCGGCCGAGGCGGGGACGACCTGGCGGTGGGCGATCAGCGCGGACAGGTTGCCCATCACCTGATCGTGCAACAACTCCCGTCCCGGTACGCGCAGGTCGGCGAGCTCCTGCGTGCCCAACAGCAGGCTGATGCCCGCCCCGCGTGCCCTGGCAAACAGACCCACGACGCGCTCCGGAACGATCGCCGAGAACTCGTCGATCATCACCAGCGTTTCCATCGGCCGGCCCTGGAGCGCCGCGACCATCGTCTGCAGGTCCTGCACGATCGCCGCCCCGAGCATCTGGGCCAGCAACGGCCGGCGGTCGGCCTCCAGGTTGAAGTACACAACCGCCCGCGTTTTCGCCGCGTCGAGCAGGTCGAGCCGCTGCACGCCCTCCGTCTCGGGATCCAGCCATGGCCCGATGTCGGACTCGGCCATGATCGCCAAGCGGTCGCGCACGCCCGCCAGATCGCTCTGCTGACGCTTCGTGAGCTTGTCCAGGTACTCGTGCACACCTTGCGCCTCTGCCTCGGGCAGGCTGCGCGCGAGCACCTCCAGCCGCGTCGGGTCGAGTTGCTCCACGAGCGCCTGGAGGCTGACCTCCAGCCCAGCCTTACGCAGCACGCGCACCGCGTGACCGAGATAGCGCTGTGCCTGGCGCAGGTAGTGCGGCTCGGTGAAACGCTCGCCGGCCAGCACCTTGTCGGCGATCTCCGTCTCCGAGCCCCGCGCGTAGGGGTTGTATACGGACGGGCCCCGCGGGGTCCATTCGATGAACTGCCTACCAGTCGCCCGCGCCGCGTCGCGAAGCTCACGGCACAGGTCGCGATCGCCCTTCGGGTCGAGGACGATCGTCCCCATGTCATGCTCGATCGCACGCACCGCCATCCAGGTCATCGTGACCGTCTTTCCCGAGCCCGCGGCGCCGACCACGAGCGTGTGCGTACCACCCGTCGGACCGCCGAGCGGGATTGAGACAGGGCGGCCGTGCTCCTGCTCGCCGACGATCAGCCGGTCGCCGCGAAACCAGCCCTTCGCGGCAGTGTCGATCAGCGAGACCTTGCCGACGGCCCTGCCGAGCCAGTCCCTCGCGCCAGCGAGGATCGTGCTCTGGGGAGCCCAGCCGGCGATCAGCCGCGGTGCCGTGCGGCGCACGAACGTGCGCAGCGCATCCCACGGGCCTCGCCGGTTCGCCGCGAGCTCCGCGAGGTCGGCGCCGGCCGCGACCTCTTCACGATGCCAGCGACGACCCCTCACGGTCGCGCATAGCGCCGCGATTCCGAGTGTCCAGGCGACCGAGCCGCCGAATACCGGGCCCACGAGCAGATCGACTCCGAGCGCGGTCGGAGCCCAGGTCCAGCGCAGGTGCCGGTGGTGCATCAGCCTCACGGCGACCAGGCCGATCGCGACGCCGAGCACGCCGTACACGACGGCCGCGGCGAGCCAGTGAGCGAGCTGCTCGATCGGCTCCAGCGGGTTGGGGGCCCATTCCGAGGATGGGTTTGTGGGTGTTTCTGAGGGCATTTCGCCGCTCCTTTCGTTGGGCCGGCCTCTTTGGGACCGGCCCGTCGAGACCGCCTCACCAGAGACGGTCGTGGGTTAACGAGCGACGGCGGACCCGAGGGCCCGCCGTCCGTGTTGCATGGCGGGCCGTTCTGGCCCGTCAAGATCTGTTTGTCGCATGGCGGACCTTGCGAGCCCGTCAGGCTTTGTGTTGCTGCATGGCGGGCCGTTCGAGCCCGTCAAGATTTTTGGTTACGGCAGACGCTCGACGCCCACCATCTGCGCCGCCGACCGCGCGAGCGTCAGACCAGCCGGTAGCCGATTCCCCACACCGTGATCACCCAGCGCCCACTGCCGTCCAGGTCGAGCTTGCGGCGCAGGCGACATGCGTGGCTGTCGACGGTGCGTGTCGCCGCGTCCGAGCGGTAGCCCCAGACCGCGCGCAGCAGCTCCTGCTTGCCGAACACCCGCTCCGGGGCGCCTGCGAGCTGGACGAGCAGCTCGTACTCCAGTGGGCGCAGCTCGATCCGCCGGCCGTCGAGGCCCACGGCGTGCGCCTCGGTGTCGATCGCGAGCGCGCCGACCTCGATCAACCGTCGGCACCCGGCGGGACTCTCGCTGCGACGCAGAACCGCTCGCAGGCGCGCCCGCAGCTCGAGGTATCGAGCCGGGCGAGTGAGGAAGTCATCGGCCCCCGCCTCGAAGGCCCGCAGCATGTCCAGCTCGTGCCCTCGCGGTGAGATGACGATGATCGGGAGATCCGGCGTCCACGGCGCGCCCTCTCGATCGACGTCGCGAATCTCCCCCAGCAGATCGAGGGCGCCTCGCGGGGAGTTGAGATCTCCGATGAGCACCAGCTTCGGCGCCCGGTCCGCGGCCAGGGCGCGGGCTTGCTCGGCGCTACGCGCCAGTTGGGCGCGATAGCCGTCGGCGATCAGCTGCGCGACGAGCGCTCCGCCCAGTGCGGCGTCGGCCTCGACCACGAGGATCGCAACGGCCTGCTGCTCGGCGACTCGCTCGAGGAGTGCGGCGCCGGCGGTCATCCGAGCTCCACCTCGTGCGGGCTGATCCCCAGACCGCGCCGCGCGATCAGTGCCAGCACGTCGGTGTGGATCCATGGCGTCGGTGTGCCTCCACGGCCTTCCGGGGCAAGTCCCAGACGCCGGGCCAGCCAGCTGGTCTCGCCGCTCGCCTTTCCTCTGGAGTCGCATCTGATTTTCCCGCAGCGCATCGCGATTTCGCTCATGCTCAGATCCTGAGTCGCGGCGACGGCGAGCGCAGCCCGGCGCAGGCCACGGTTGAGCACGATCTCGCTCCTTTCCACACGTGCCTGCTCGGTGCGCAGCATCGCGGTCGAGACCTCCGGATCCGCGCGATGCAGAGCGAGCGCCCTGGACGTGAGGGTGCGCGCCGGCTCGTAGCTTTCGAGGCTCGCGATCACCTCACGCATGCCGACCGGCTCAGATCCATCCACGGTGGGCGAGCGCCGGTGCCAGCGCAGCTCCGGGATCGACATGTCCGTGGGACAGAGCTCCAGCCGATATGTCCATCCCCGCCTGTCGGTGAGCGCGGTCGGGCTCACCGGAGCCTCCGCTTCAGGGTCCGGGTCTTGCTCATCGACCTCCCCGAACGGGATGGCCCGCAGATCCTCCGCGGTGACATGCCTGCACCAGTGGCCCGCCGTGTCGCGCCGGTAGTGCTCGCACATGAGGACGGCGTTCTCCGGCGGCTCGTCGGCGGCGAGATGCGCAACGAGACGCCGGTCGCCGAGGGTGTTCGCGTCACGGTCGACGACGAGCACGCTGCCTCGGGCTCCGGGCAGCGCGACCAACTGGCGCTGGCGAGCATCGGCGTCGAGGTAACAGCCCAGCAGGCCGTGCGTGCCACAGCCGGAGTCCCGGCTGGGGTGCGCGGTCGAAGATCTCTGCAAGCCTGTCGCCTGACGTGTGGCGGACGGCGGGGGCGAGGCGGTCGTGGTCATGGCTGGTCTCCTGGCCGGTCGTTCGGGGATGCCCGAGGGACGTTCGTGGGAGGCCTTGTAGGTGCTGACGCGCCGGACTTCAAGTGCCGGCGCGACGACGCCGGCGGCGTGTTGTGGCAGTCCGAGATCCCCCTTTAGGGGGGTCTCGGAAAGCGTCTCCGGGACGCATCCCTCGCTGCGAAGTTGGCGCGAAAACGCTCACCGCCGTGAGGCTCGCGAGGTGTCAGCGCACTGCTCGGGACACCTGGAACGTGGATTCGGAACGTGGACCCAGGGGACTCAGGAGGCGGGGTTCAGAAGATGGGACTCAGGAAACGGGAAACAGAACTCAGGAGGCGAGATTCAGAACATCGGACTCAAGAGCCCGAGAGAGAACCGAGAAAGGGTGCCGTGCTCGAGCGGTGGAGGCCGGAGCAATCGAGAAGACAGCCCCCAGAGGGAACAATGTGCGCCCGTGGGTACATCCGCTCATGGCAGACAGAGCGAGCCACGCCGACTGACGCAGTTGCGATCGACTTCGGTGCTCGTTGGAGCTTGAGCTGTGAGGGGTCGGCTTGGGCCGAACGGCTTGGGGGAGCGAAAAAAGAAGTGGCGGCGATAGTAGCTCGCGGCGTGCGGGCGTCAAGCCACGAGACCGGCGAACATGCCCGCGCGGCTCGCCGTCGCGTCGAGGACCGCTGCAGTTTGGCTCTACAAAGCCGAACTGCTCCGCCCGGAGGCGCCGTTACGGGTGCTTTCAGGGGCGGGGCAACTGCGCTTTCTTGCCCTCGCGAAAGGCGGCAACTGCATGACTGGAGGGGGCGACGGCGCTCGGCGCCCGGCAAATGCATGAGCGTTTGCGCGCCAACTCCGCACCTCAGCGCCCACGCAGTTCCCGGCATCAGCGACAGACGACGCATACGAGTGGTCGCCACCCGGCCCACGATGCCGAGTCGAGCCACCGAGTCAAGCTGCCGAGTCGAGCTGAAGGCCTACTGGCGGGCCGGCACGGCCGCAAGCAACTCTCGCGGCTCGGCCGTCGCCTCGCGCATCCGTGGATCCCCGCCCGCCACGGACACGCGCACCTCCGGCGGCAGCCGCGGGACGCCGTAGCCGCGCAGCAGCCCCTCGTGCGCGTCGCGCTCGGCGACGAACAGTATCCCCGCGCGGCCCGGATACTCCCAGTCGGCCGGGTACTCGCCGGCGTAGGCTCGGCACGCGGTCAGCATCGCGTCGGCGCCGCGCACGCACTCCCGGGCACGGGCACGATCGCGGCAGACGAACACGACCGCCGGCGGCGCCCCGAGGCGACGACCGTAGCGTGTGGTATGGACCGACCAGCCGGCGAGGAGATGGTCGTAGCGCTCGAGCTTCCCCGCCCCCCGTCCGGTGGGCAAACGGTCGTCGAGCTCCACGAGCAGGTCGATTCCAGGGCCCATCCGCCCTGCCAGCTCGATCGTGAGGTCGGGGCGGACCGTCTCGAAGCGCTCGACCGAAACCCTCGCGCCCGTGGCGTCGGTGCGCAGGAACTCGTGTGGCGAGCGTCCTCCCGGCAGGGTCAGGTCGGCCGGCCCCAGCGCCCGGCGGCCGTCGGGCGTCGAGCACAGTGGCGGGGAGAGCACCGACTCGCTCGCTCCGCGCAGGCCGAGCGGCGCGCCGTCAACGGTATGCTCGAGCGCCAGCGCCCAGCCGGCGACGTGCACATCGTGGCGCGCTCCTCGCAGCACGCGGTCGCCCTCCACTGGCGCGGCCGGAGATGTCGGTCCGGACAGCGTGTCCACGTCTCCCTCTTCCACCGCGCTCAGCCGGTCGTGGGCGTGCAACAGCTCGAGACCGAGCGTGGTGATCGCGTAGCACATCGGCACGCCGCCACCGTCGCGGCGGTGGAACTGAAAGCGCCGCAGGAGACCCGCATCCGACAGCCGCTTCAGGCGGCGCTGCGTCGTCGTGGCCGCCCTCCCAGGGTTGAAGCGACGGTGGATCTGGCTGCTGAGCACGTGGCGCATGCGGGCGACGAGCGCGAGGATCTCGAGGTCGAGCGGTTCGGGTTTCAGCCGCCGTGGCTCGAGCACCGGCTTGGCCCAGCGCACGCTGTGCGCGCCGTCGAGGTCGACGAGCTCGCGGTAGCTGTCCGGCGGGGTTCCCGGCGCCGTAGGACCTCCATCCGAGCGGGGTTGAGGGACGTGCTTTTTTCCCGTGGTGAGCTTGGCCGGGGCGGGCTCGGGCCGCTGTTCTGTGGGTGTGGTTGTTTGGGTTGTTGAATCCGTCGGAGCCTCCGCGGGCCTGCCGTCGCCGCCGCCACGGCGCTCGCGATCCCAGTGGAGCTGGCGCAGGTCGGTGCGGTAGCTCCCGCCGCGCTCGGCCTGGTGCGCGGCGTGCAGCGCGACCCGCTCCGGGTCGACACGCAACGGGATCGTTTCGGCGACGAACGGCGCCTGCCGGCCCGCGGGCGTGCTCCAGCTGGCGATCGCGTGGTGTCGGGGAAGGTGCAACCGCGCGTCGGGACGGCCGAGCGACGAGAGGTGCTCGGTGCCGGGACGGATCGAGTCGGAGAACTCGGCCATCGTCAGCCCGACGGCCGTGCGCGCGTCGCGGACGGAGGCCGTCGCGAAGTAGACGCGATGGGCGAACAGCGCGTCGAGCTGCTCGCGCACCTCGCGTTCGGTCCACTGTGCCTCGGTCTGCCAGCACGCCACCGTCTCCAACCCTGCGGAGCGCTTCAGCGCCATCGTTTCCGCGAAGCCCCTGTTGAGCACCAGCGGCGCCTCGTCGACCTTCAGCGCGACCGCCACCCGTCGATCCTCCGGCACGAGGTCCTGCTGGCGGGCGAGCGCCGCGTCGAGCATGCCGACGAGCAGCTGCATCAGCACCGATGTGTTCCCCGCGCCCATCGCGCCGAGCGCGCCCTTCACGACGAGCACCTCTCCCCCGGCGATCACGCGGTCGAGGTCGACCCGCAGCGAGTCGTTCAGGAGCACGCGCTTGATCGACTGCGAGTTGAGCAGCCGCGCGAGCTTGTTCACGGGCGCGTCGAGCTTGGCGGTCGTCATGCTGCGCGCGTCCGCGAGCTGGGCCGTGAGCTCGGCCGTGAAGAACTCGGAGATCTCCTTGAACTCCGGCAGCGCCCGCACGCGCGCGCCGACACGGGCCCGGTAGGAGTAGCCCTCCTCGCCGACCGACAGCAGCCGCGCCGCGTCCCACAGCGTCGACTCGCGGTCATACGCGAGCACCGCGATGATCGAGTTGCGCAGGTATCTGTCCGACGAGGCCCTGATGTCGGCATCGTCGAAGAGGTTCTTCAACGCCGCCACCACATAGTCGGCGATCACATCCGCGGGCGCATCGACGGCGAGCGGGTTGAACCCGCACGTGGGATGCGCCAGGTCGAGCAGCGTGCACGTCCGGTTCGCCGGCACGAGGCTTACCGCCGCCTCGGCTGCGTCGCCCTTCGGGTCGAGCACGATCACACAGCAGCGCTCGCGGCGCAGATCCTCGGCGACAGTGGCGACGAGGTAACTGGACTTCCCCTGCTCGACGGTTCCGGGGACGGCCGTGTTCTGCTTGCGCATCGTCGGGTGGATCGACACCGGACCCAGGGCGTCGTGCAGCGTGCCGGGTCCGTCCGCGGGACGGAGGATCGCCGGCGGAGCCGGCGCGACGGGCAGGACGCCACGCTCGAACGGGACGGCCGCGTAGTCGATCGAGGGCAGCTGCCAGACGGCCGCGAGCTCGGTCGAGGCGAACACGCCCTTGTGGAACGATGGCAGCGGGTTGCCCTCCCCGCGCCGCACGCGGCCGGTGTAGCAGCCGAACAGTCCATGGCGCACGGCGGTGCCGCGCTCGACGAGCCGGTTCTCGGCCTCTTCGGCGCGCAGCTCGGAGGCGATCCGCTCGCACTGAGAGCGATCGCCGGCGATCACGCGCAGCTCGACGAAGAACAGCGGGCGGTGCTGCACGTCCAGTCCTCCGCGCAGCTCGCTCTCCTCGACGAGCGATCGATCGCGCGTCACGAGGTGATCGTGGCGCTCGCGCGAGAGACGCAGCTCGTGGCGCTTGTACAGGCGCTTTGCGTGGCGCTCGAACAGCGTCGGCGTGGGCGTCATCGCGACCTGCACGAAGGCCTCGCCCCCACTTGCTCCGAGCACCGTCATCAGCCTGTTCATCGCCGGTTCGCGCTCGTGGGCGAAACGGTCGAGCACCTTCGCGCGCTTGATGAACTCGGCGTGCTTCTTCAAGCGCAGAACAGCCGGGACCGACCCAACCGACCGCGGCTCTCGCTCCAGCCGGCAGTTCGGGTATGCAGTCCGCAGCGCCGCCTGCACCATCTCCTCGTCCCCAGCCGGGCATGTCACCGCCAGCCAGACGGTGCCGCTCGCGTGGTGGACCTCGAGCGCGACCGAGGGCTGACCCTGGAGGAGCCGGCGCCACCAGCGACGCAGCAGGCGCTTGTGGAGCGCCTCGAACATCCCCACGACCGCCTCCGCGCTCGCCTTGTCGGTGCGGTAGGTCTGCACGCGCAACCGCACGTACTCCCGCGCTCGCCTGGCGTGGCAGCGCGCGACCGCGACGAGCGCGCCTAGCAGGAGGATCGCGACGGCGAGGAGCCTGGCCGGGGAGACGCCGTCCGGGGCCCAGCTCCAGGCAGCGCCCGCCTCTCCGGACAGGGCCGCCGGCAGGGATTCGGCCGCTTGCCGCCCGGACCTCGCGGCCGAGTTCTCAGGCGACGCCGCTGGCCTGGTCGCTGCCTGCGACCCAGCCCCTCGCAGCGCGGCCCCGAGCCCGCCGCCGAGCAGCCAGCCGATCAAGGCAAGGGCCAGGAGGACGGCGAGCAGGCCCAGGACTCGCCAGAGCAACAAGCGGAGCACCTCGTCCTCCTGCTCCGACCGACGTCGGCGAACGGGACAGTCCTATGCGGATTTCCCCGCCCGCCTGGTCAGCTCCGCGTGCGCCGCGCGTGGGCCGAGATACGGCAGCACGACCATGCTCATCAGCGGACCGAGCAGGTCCATGAACGGCTGGTCGCTGCGCTCGAACAACCGCGTTTGGAGCACCACGAAGACCGCACCGACGAGACCTTCCGCCGTGATCTCCGGCGGTTTGCGAGCGGCGCTCGTGACCGAGCGTCCCCGATCGATGACGTCGACCAGTTCCCCGAATATCCGGGTGCGGCGCTCCTGTGCCTTCGCTCCCGCACCCTGCGCCTCGATCAGGCAGATCCTTGCCAGAGCCGGCTCCTCTTCCAAGCACCCCAGCAGTCCAGCCAGTCCGGAGCGGACCCCATCTCGCCACCTCGACTCATGTGCATACGCATCCTCCACACGGTCGCGTATCTGGGCGATCGCCTCCTCGAGCACTTCCAAGAAGCAGTCCTGGCGGTCCGCGAAGAGGTCGTAGAAGGTCTTCCGCGACACCTTCGCCCGGCCGATCACCTGCGCGACCGTCATCCCCGAGTAGCCCACCTCCTCGACCACGTCGCCCGCCGCGAGGAGGATACGCGCGCGCTGAACCTCCGTCACCTGCCGGCGTGAGAGTCCACTAGGACCCGGCCTCAAGGGCGGAGTCGATGCCCGCCCGGTCGTCTCGTCGGTGGAACCCATCGCTCCCTGTCTGCTCGCCCTAGCCGCTTTTCGTAAATCGTTCTGTTCCAATATAGGAATAATTCCCACGGAGTGTCCTGTGCCATCTGGCATATCCCGCGGGGGCTCCGGCAGGGCGCCCGTGACCGTGATGCCCGTCCGCCCGCCATGCGCCGGAGACCAGAGCTACCCCCACGACCGCGACCCGGGACGATCGAGGACGACCGAACGCAGACGATGCCCCGGGCGAGTCGAGCAGGCCGGCCAAAGACGACTCGGGCTGAGCGCTTTGCTAGCCTCGGCCCCGTTAGATCGCGCCGCTATCGTCCAGGGGACTAGGACGCCGCCCTCTCATGGCGGAAACCCGGGTTCGAATCCCGGTAGCGGTATAGCTTCGGGGCCGGCGGCCGAAGCGAAGATCACCGGCCAGGCCGGTGCGCTATCTTCGCTGCCCAGCGACACGCGGATGTGGCGGAATTGGTAGACGCGCACGGTTCAGGTCCGTGTCTGGGAAACCAGGTGGAGGTTCGAGTCCTCTCATCCGCACTCTAAGAAAGCCCTGCAAAGCGGGGCTTTCTGCGTTTTTGGATCTCGAGCGCTATGATTCGTGGTCCGAACATGTTGTTGCCAATGGCAAATCCGAACAGTTTTCCGAACATCGTTGACGCAGATGTTCGGACGCCCGAGGGCACCCGGTGAGCTACAGCTTTGCCAAGGGCGCATGGGAAGTCCGCTGGCGTGACTCGAACGACAGGCAGCGCTCGCGTCGCTTCAAGGAGGAGGAGCCTGCCCAGGCGTTCGATGAAGCGCTCAACGGCGTGGAGCCCGATGAGCGTCGCGAGAACAAGGCCGGCTACGGCTCCCAGAGCAACGTCTACCCGTACGAGACCGCGCGTGGAACCCGCTGGCGCTACGTCACTCGTCGCTCCGATGGTAAGCAGACCAGCAAGCGCGGCTTCACGAGCCCACGTGCCGCGCGTGAGGCCGCACGTCGCATCACAGAGCGAGTGCAACGCGGCGAGCTGCGCCACACCAAGCACACGTTCGGAACCTGGTGGGAGACCTGGTTACCAAGTCGTAAGCCTTACCTCGAGCCGAACGCTTGGCGGGCGTATGAGGTGGACGGTCGTAAGCGCCTGCTTCCGGCGTTCGGAGAGCTACCGATGGAAAAGTTCGAAACCGACCACGTGCGGGCGTGGATGGAAACGTGCGCGGAAGCCGTCGCCGAAGAGGAAATAGCAGCCAAGACGATCAACAACACCCTGGGAACGCTCGTGGTTTGCCTCAACGCCGCCGTCAAGGAGCGGATCATCTCAAGCAACCCCGCGCTCGGCGTTGAGCGTCTTCCGGCGGCCCACATCGAGCGCGACTACCTGCGCTTGCACGAGATCCCCAACTATCTCGATTCTTGCTTAGACATCTACCGTCCCCTCGCCGAGGTACTCATTGGTGCTGGCCCGCGAATCTCCGAAGCGCTGGGCGTGAGGATCAACGACTTGGAGCTTGAGAAGACGGGCGGCGTAATCGTCGTTTATCGATCCCGTAAGCGCTCCGCTACAGGGAAGACCGTCAGCGGATCGACCAAGGGCGACAAGTTCCACCCCATCGAGATCGGCCCCGGTCTCAGCCAGACCCTTCAAGACCACCTCGCATACAGAGCCACGATGCCGTTTGGCGATCAACCAACCGCCCCAGTCTTTGTCATGCCTACCCGGGTCCGTAAACGCGACCGTGGCCGCTGGGCCAGCACCGGCGCACCCGAGCCGATCGATCGCAGCACCGTCTCCTCTGACTGGCACAAGGCCGCGCTGCAGGATGCCGCAATCCGCGACATGCCGCTGCACTCTCTGCGCCACACGGCAGCGGCCGCCTGGCTTGCTGCGGGAAATTCCTTGATGTATGTGCAGCGCCAGCTCGACCACTCCGACATCGCCACCACTCAGCGCTACTACGGTCACCTCGAGCGCCACGTGCTCGCCGAGGGCGCCCGCAACACCGAGCTGGCGATCAAGCGTGCCACCAAACGGAATACTTCCCGCGCGAGCAAGCGCGCCGCCTAGCGTCGTTGAGATCGACCGCGCGCCCCGTTGCGCTGTTGACCTCGCACCGGCTGCGTCGCCTCGCGCCCACCCGCACGACGCGCTCTCACCACGCCGCGCTCCG
>DATCFG010000119.1:0-50728 GCA_036509655.1 Solirubrobacteraceae bacterium
GACGTCGGGACCGCGACCGCGGTCACGCCGATCTTCTCCCACCCGCTGACCGGCCCCGCCTACTTCGTCTCGCACGGCGGACAGGCGTTCCCCAATCTGGAGATCGTGCTCCAGGGCGAAGGCGTCACGCTGATCCTCGACGGGAACACTGACATCAAGAAAGGCATCACCTCCTCCACGTTCAGGACGGTGCCCGACGCGCCGATCTCGAGCTTCGAACTGAAGCTCCCGATGGGGCCGTATTCGATCCTCGGGACGAATCTCCCCGCGAGCGCGAAATACAGTCTCTGCGGGCAGAAGCTCGCGATGCCGACGGCGTTCGTCGGGCAGAACGGCGCGGAAATCCACACTTCGACCCCGCTCTCCGTCACCGGCTGCAAGCCCGCGATCACGGTCACGGGCCACAAGGTCAAGGGCCGCACCGCAACAATCACGGTCAAGGTCCCTTCCGCGGGCACGCTCGTGGCCACAGGCAGCGCCATCAAACGCTCCACCAAGCGCGCCTCGAAGGCCAAAGTCGTGACGATCGGCGTGACGCTCTCCAAGCGCGATGCGCGCGTGCTGGCCAGGCATCCCCACCAGCGCGTCAAAGTGGAGGTGAAGCTGCGCTTCACCTCCAAGCACGGCGCGCCGCTGACAGCGCACGTCAGGCTGCTGATGGGCTGAGCGCAGCGCGCTGCGGCCAAACAAGCTTGCGCGTCCTCCCCTCTCCCTCTCCGGACAGGCGCGCGAGATAGGGCGTGCCGGGGCGTGTCCCATCCCGCCCCGGCACGTCGCCGTGACGTCGGCTATGAGCGGTCCCATGCGGCCCATCGCGGCCGCGTCGCGGTAGGGCGGAAGGCTCCGTTCGCAAGATGCCGTCGCAACTTGCGCGTAGGGTGTGGACGGTCATGCGGCTCTCGAGACTGGTGGCGAGGATTACTGGGGCCTTGTCGGAGGGGACGATAGCCGCTACCATTGAGATGGATTTCGACCCCGGCATCCCTCTTTGTGGGGGGATGTCCGGGGCTTTTTCGTGGAGGTGGGCGTCCGATGGCGCGACGGCTGGATCCTGACGCAAGAGTCCTTGTCTTCATTGACGGCCAGAACGTTTACAAGGCGTGCGAGCGATTCTACGGTCAGGGCGCCTGTCATCCGCTGCTGCTGGCTGATCGTCTGACCAGTGGCCGGCGCCTGGTCGGCGTGCGCTACTACAGCGGCGTGCACGACCCGACGGTCGACCCCGAGGGGCGAAGCCGCACCGACCGGCGTCACAACTTGATCCGCCGTACCGGCGTGACCGTCATTGAGCGCAAGCTTCGATACCGCTGGGAGTGGGGCTTTGACCCCAGGCTCCTGCCCGACCCGAAGCGCAATCGCGGTCAGCAGATGCCGGTCCAGGTGACCCCCTACCAACGTGCCCGGGAGAAGGGCATAGACCTCACGCTGGGCTTGGACGTCGTGGACCTTGCCCGAGCCGGAGCAATGGACGTCGCGGTGATCGTCTCCTCCGACAACGATCTCTGCGAGGTGGCGCGCTCGACGCATCAGGTCACGCTTGCCGACGGACGGGTCAGCGTCGAGGCGGCGATGTTCAACGAGGGACGCAGGCCGATCTTGATGGCCGAGTACGACTACACCCATCAGCTTCGACATGAAGACTTCGATGCGGCATCGGACAGCTTCGACTACAAGCAGCCGGTGCCGAAAGACCTGCAGGATCTGTTCGTGGACGCCTGTAGGCAGATTCGCGGACACTTCTCCTAGCGTCGCTCTTGAGCCAAACTGTCCAGTCCCGCCGACCTTTTCGGGCCGACGGCGACCGGTGTGACGCTCTCAAGCCACGACCTGCGCGTGCTTTCAAAGCACCCCCACCAGCGCATAAACGCCAAGGTGAAGCTGCGCTTCACGCCCAGGCACGGCGCGCCGCTCACAGCGTACGTCAGGCTGCTGATGGGCTGAGCGCAGCGCGCCGCGGCCAAACAAGCTTGCGCGTCCTCTCCTCTCCCTCTCCGGACAGGCGCGCGAGATAGGGCGTGCCGGGGCGCATCCCATCCGCCCCGGCACGTCGCCGTGACGGCTGACGTCAGGGTCCAAGCAGCGCCAGCGGGACGACCGCGACGCCGTCTTCTCTGCGGTAGGCGAACCTTCCCGTGTAGACGACGACACGGTCGACGAGCCGGTCGCCGATCTGCTCGTGCAGCCAGTTGAGGTGCCTCACGTCGTGGCCGCCGACCGTGTCTGTCAGCTTCGTCTCGATCGCGACGCACGATCGGCCCTCGCCCTCGACGATCAGATCGACCTCGTGGCTGCCGTTCTTGGTACGCAGGTGGCCGACTCTCGCGTTTGCGGCGTCGGCATAGACACGGACCGATTGTGTCACGAGCGACTCGAACAGCGCGCCGAGCCAGGTGCCGGTGGCGGTCGAGATGCGGTTACCTTCGCCGCGCAGCAGCCCGGCCTCCTCGGTGCCGACGAGCCGGGCGGCGATGGCGGGGTCGACGAGGTGGTGCTTCGGCGTGTGGGTGAGTCGCTTGAGGGGGGAGAACGTGGGGATCCACGCTTCCACCGGATCGAGCACGAAGATCCGTTGCAGGTGCTCTCGATACGCGCCGGCGGTCTGGCGTGCAGGCTTGTCCCCGTCGCCTGGGGTGGCGGCATCGAGGATGGTGGTGTACGACGCATTGGTCGCGGTTGCCGCTGCGTAGGCGGCTAGCCACGCCCGTAGCGCGCCCGGGCGACGCACGTTGACACCGTTCTCGGGCAGCTCGCGCTCGACGATGCGAGCGACATAGCTGTCGAGCTGAAGTTGCCGCGCCCGCTCGGGCAGGTCCCGGATGCCGGGGAACCCGGACCGGAGGATCTCGTCGGTATAGGCCGGGACGTCAACCTCGGAGCTCCCGCCGATCTCGCGCGACTCGCCGGCCAACAGGGCACGAAGGGAGACGGTCGGGGCATCGACGCCGCGCTCGCTGAACGACATGGGTCGCATCGCCATGTTGACGATTCGCCCCGCGCCCGAGTGGATACGGACTCCGGGCGCCACGCCGGCGGACCCGGCCAACAGGAAGCGTCCGCCGGTGGGCTCGTCGTCCACCGCTCGGCGGACGCGGTCCCAGACCCTGGGTTCGAGCTGCCACTCGTCGATCAGCACCGGCGGCGGAACCTGCGTGACGAGGTCGAGATTGCTCGCGAGAGCCGCATGCTCATTGGGATTGTTGAGCGACAGGATCGTCGAGGCCCGCCCAGTTGCGGTCGCCGTCTTCCCGACCCCCTTGGCCCCCTCCAACGCGATCGCCGCCAGGTCGGGAAAGACCTCGTCAAGCGTGTCGTCGATGATGCGTCGCCGGTAAGCCACTCAAGGCAGACTAACATATCGTCGCCTATCTATCTAACATTTAGACGCGATCCTGGTTGACGTCTCGACGGGCGCGTCCTGCACGTGCTCGATCAGGCCGTGACGCGCGAGGCTGTCGAGCGCCGTGTAGATCTGCGAGCGGCTCGAGAGCTCGAGCGTCTCGCCGTAGGTGCGCTCAAAACGCTGCGCTGCCGATGCGGCGCAGCTTGGAGACCGGGGGAAAGATGATGCGCTCGATGTCGAGCTCCGGGATCGAGGTGATCTCGACCATCGCTTTGCCGCTGTCCATCAGCTCCAGCGCCCCGCCGGTGGCACCGGCGGGGATGCCGTCGAACGGCTCAGTCAGTTCGACCAAGTCGAGCACGGAGATCTTCTCGGTTGCGGACATGCGATTAATGCTACAGCCTCGGGTAGGCGGTGACAAGGCGCGGGACATCGAGGTCGTGCTCGTAGTGCCAGAAGGTTCTGGCGTTGGCTGCACGATCACCGATGACGAGCGTGGCTTCGGCGCCGCACACTGTGCCTTCGGGCTCGGTCACCTTGAAGATCCGCACCCCGATCACGGCGTGGGCGATCGCCTCCCAGAATCGCCCGGTGTCGCGCGGCTCGATGCGCAGCACGCGCGCCCATTCCGGCCCATGCCCCTGCTCGCTGAGGATCCAGGCCAGCTTCTCGGGCGCGGCAGTACGCCTCCGCGGCGCGCGGCAGCAGCTCGCCCACGCAGGGCGGCCAGGGCGGGTCGGCGCTCATCGGCGGGCAGCGGTCGCAGGCATGCGCGCACCGTACCCGCGAGCGGGGATGGCACAGCGGATCGCAAGCGCCGGAGCGGGATCTCGCCACGGCGCGCCCCCCAGCTTGCGTCACGATGGCGAACGTTCCGCTTAAAGACCACCAGGCGTGCGGGCGCGCTACGGCGAGCACCTCCAACGAAGCGACGGTATCCGGCGGAGGTGCCCAGAGCGCATCAGCAACAAGTCTCGTGAGTACGGGAAAAACGCCAGCGGGCTTTGGGCCCGCTGTCGGGAGTGTTATCGCCGCAACCTCAACGAACCAAGCAGGAGCCCACGCGAACGTTACGACGGCCTTCGCACTCCAGACGAGCCGACTCTACGGCCCACCCGTCAACCCGAAGGACATCCGCTTTGATCTCCCCCCCGGCCTAGTCGGCAGCGTTGTCGGGCTGCCGCAATGCACCATGCAGCACGTCGTGAGGGAGAGCGAAGAACCCAAAGCGTGCCCAAGCGACACCATGGTGGGGATGGCGACCGTGACTCTCAATGAGTCCTTGCACGGAGAACCATTTTCCATCTCGTTTCCGACGCCCGTGTTCAACATTGCGCCGGCTCCGGGAGAGCCGGCTGCGTTTGCGTTCAACGCGCAGGCTCTCCCTGTGCGGCTCGACACGCAGGTGCTCTCCGATGGCAACTATGCCGTTCGGGTGACAGCCCAGGACACGAGCGAGGTCGCGAGGTTACTGTCAGCCTCGGTCACGATCTGGGGAGTCCCGGCGGACCACAGCGGCCCGGGACAAGACAAATCGCTCTTGAACCTAATCAGTGGTGAAGGGTCGTTCGGTGGCCCTAACCCGGCACAAACACGGGCTGCGCTGCTGACTAACCCGCAGCAGTGCACCGAAGCGCTATCGGCAACTCTGTCCACCGACTCGTGGGCGAATCCCGGTATGTTCGTGAGCTCCGGGTCAGTGCCCATGGGCACGCTCACCGGTTGCGACCGCCTCTCCTTCGCATCGTCGTTGACAACGCTGCCGAACACGCTCAAAGCGGGAGCCCCAGCCGGCTACGACGTCAACGTGAACGTTCCACAAGACTCCAACCCAGATGGCCTGGCCACGCCAAACGTCAAAAAAGTCCAGCTCACGTTGCCAGCGGGCACGGTACTCAGCCCTTCGTCTGCCTCAGGACTGACGGCGTGCTCCACCGCACAGTTCTTCGGTCCAAGACAGGGCACGCAGGAACCGGCAACTCCCTCCGAATGTCCGCGCGGGGCGCAGATAGGCACCGTGCAGGTCAAGACGCCGGCGCTGCCGTTGCCACTCCAGGGGCAGCTGTATCTCGCCGAACCGGAATGCAGTCCGTGCACTCCCGAACACGCTGAGAACGGCGAGATGGTTCGACTGTTCCTGCAGGTCGTCGGCGAAGGTGGAGCGGGGATCGTGGTCAAGGTCGAAGGCAGAGGCCACATCGACCAGCGGACGGGTCAGATCACGACGACGTTCGACAACAATCCACAGTTGCCATTCAATGAACTGACGGTGAAGCTCAACGGGGGGTCTCGGGCGCCCCTTGCGAACCCGAGGAGCTGTGGATCGGTCACGAGCACTCTGGACATGACGCCCTGGAGTTCGCCATTCACGTTGGATTCGATGTCGAGTTACGGGTTCGAAGTGAACCAGGGCTGCTTCGGACGCCCGTTCAACCCATCGTTCGTCGCGGGTACCACGAACATCCAGGCCGGGGCATACAGCCCCTTCACCCTGTCGTTCAGCCGGACCGACGACGACGAGTTTCTCAGCGGGCTCGAAATGGGCATGCCGCCGGGCCTGCTCGGCAAGCTCTCATCTGTGGCGGTGTGCAAAGAACCACAGGCCGCCCAGGGCTCGTGCGGACCCGAAAGCCGGATCGGCCACGTCGAAGCGCTCGTTGGAGCAGGCACCACCCCATATCTGGTCGGGGGCGGGCAGGTGTTCCTGACCCAAGGCTATAAGGGCGCCCCGTTCGGGCTGTCGATCGTCGTGCCGGCCGTCGCGGGTCCGTACACGCTCGCTGGAACGACCGGCAGAGGGACTGTGGTCGTCAGGGCGACGATCAACATCGATCCGACCGACGCGCACGTGACGATCAGGAGCGATCCGCTGCCCACGAGCCTCGACGGCATCCCCTTGCAGGTCAAGGTCGTGAACGCGACGATCGACCGGACCGAATTCATCTTCAACCCGACGAATTGCAGCAAGCTCGCGATTGCGGGGACGTTGAGCAGCAGCGAAGGCGCGAGCGCGGCAGTATCGACCCCGTTCGAGGCCGCCAACTGCGCGACCCTGCCCTTCAAACCCACGTTCACGGTCTCCACCCAGGGCAAGACCAGCAAAGCCGACGGCGCCAGCCTGAACGTGAAGCTCACCTCCAAAGGCGGCCCGCAGGCCGGGGGTGGGGAAGCGAACATCAGAGCGGTCAAGGTCGACCTCCCCAAGCAGCTCCCCTCGCGCCTGACGACGTTGCAGAAGGCATGCACCGAAGCGCAGTTCAACGCGAACCCGGCGGGGTGCCCGGCGGCGTCGGACGTCGGGACCGCGAGCGCGCTCACGCCGATCTTCTCCCATCCCTTGACCGGTCCCGCCTACTTCGTCTCCCACGGTGGCGCGGCGTTCCCCAATCTGGAGATCGTGCTCCAGGGCGAAGGCGTCACGCTGATCCTCGACGGGAACACTGACATCAAAAAGGGCATCACCTCCAGCACGTTCAGAACGGTCCCGGACGCGCCGGTCTCGAGCTTCGAACTGAAACTCCCCGCCGGTCCGTACTCGATCCTCGGGACGAACCTCCCCGCGAGCGCGAGATACAGTCTCTGCGGCCAGAAGCTCGCGATGCCGACGGCGATCACCGGCCAGAACGGCGCGGTGATCCACGAGTCCACCCCGATCGCGGTCGAAGGCTGCAAGCCCGCGATCAGGGTCGTCCGTCACAGCGTCAAGGGCAAGACCGCGACGATCGTGGTCAGCGTGCCCTCCGCCGGCACGCTCGTGGCCACAGGCAGCGCCATCAAGCGCTCCACCAAGCGCGCCTCGAAGGCCAAAGTCGTGACGATCGGCGTGACGCTCTCCAAGCGCGATGCGCGCGTGCTGGCCAGGCATCCCCACCAGCGCGTCAAAGTGGAGGTGAAGCTGCGCTTCACTTCCAAGCACGGCGCGCCGCTCGCCGCGCACCTCAGGCTGCTGATGGGCTGAGCGCAGCGCGCTGCGGCCAAACAAGCTTGCGCGTCCTCCCCTCTCCCTCTCCGGACAGGCGCGCGAGATAGGGCGTGCCGGGGCGTGTCCCATCCCGCCCCGGCACGTCGCCGTGCTGACATGGCTACGGCCTGCCGTCAGGCCTCGCCCAGCCGTTCCAGGTCCGCCAAATCCTGGGGGCGGCCCGCCGCGCGCTTCATCGCGCGCAGGTGCTCGAGGCCGCACACTCGTACCGGGATGCCGTCAATGTTGCTCTCGATCGTTCCGCGATCAAGCTCGGCGTACAGGTGGTCGCCTTCGATTCCGCTGACCCACTGCATGACATCCAACTCGCCCAAGTCGGTGTGCAGTCGAAAATTGCCTCGCTGCGACAGGTCCTCCACGCGCATCGCCGACATCGGGATCTCGGCTGGCTCGAAGTCGCTGACTCCGGCATCGACCGCATTGGCATCCGCGAGGGCCGCGGCCAGTCGCTCGAGGTTCTCGTGCGCGGGATTCGGAACGATGTCGAGATCCTTCGACGGTCGCACGTGGCCGTGAGCGCTGACGGCGAGCCCGCCAATGATGATGTGCTGGACACCATGCTCGTGCAGGTGCTTCAGCAGTGGGACAGGATCAAGCGCCTCGGGCATCTCGGAACGCAGAGGCAAGGCGGTTGGCAAATCGGGTCAGCTTGACTGCGTCCTCCAGGTTCGCGCTCACGCCACGCTTGCGATCTTCCCTCACCCTGATTCGCGCGACCCGCTCGTTTCGCGCGATCTCCTCGGGCGTCCATGGCCCGCGTGGCCGTGCTTTCGGTGGGCTCGCCATGGCCTGCCATTGTAGTTCGCCCCGCGTCCATCGCGTCCCCCCTCCGCTCGGCACGCCGCCCCAAGCAGCTACGGCCAGTCGATCCGCCGCGAAAGCTCGGCGACGGAGAGGTCGATCAGAGCGCTGCGCTCGATCGGGTGGTATTCGCCGCCGGTCAGTCCCAGCCACTCGACCGACCGCTGCTCGGGATCGACGATCAAGAGCTCGTCGACGTGGTGGGCGGCGTAGAAGGGGAGCTTCTCCCGGGTCTCGTCGTTGGGAGAGAGGATCTCGACGATAAGTGCCGCGGTCGGCAGGTAGAGCGCATCGGGCCCGGGCGCGAGCAGGCCACAGTCGGGTATGCGGTGGTTGTCGGCATCGCCGACGTTGAACTCGCCGAGGGCTTCCAGCCCGGCGGCGCGGGAGAGCGGTTCGAGCAAAGCGCCGATCTGCATCTGCAGCCGCGCGTGTCGGCGCAGGGAAGCGGGAGCCATGTGCAGCACCCCCTCCCACATCTCGTCGTGGCGGTCCTGTCCGAGTCGCCGGCGGCGCTCGAGCAGCGTCTCGAAGTCGGTGGGAGGCGGATCCATGACCAATGTGGGCATGGACGAAGGGTAGCGCGGTCACCGTCCAAGCAGCGCCCTCTGCGGGCGAGGCCGTAAGATCGGGGCAATGGTGCAAGCGCAGGCGAGCAAGCTCTCGATCAACACGATTCGCGGTCTCGCGATGGACGCCGTGCAGAAGGCCGACTCGGGCCATCCCGGCACCGCGATGGCGCTCGCGCCGCTCGCGTACACGATCTTCAAGCGCTTCCTCCACGCCGACCCGACCGCGACCGATTGGCCCGATCGCGATCGCTTCGTGCTGAGCTCGGGCCACGCGTGCGTGCTGCAGTACGCCCTCCTGCACCTCACCGGGTATGAGCTGAGCCTCGAGGATCTGCGGCAGTTCCGCCAGTGGGGCTCGCGCACGCCGGGACACCCCGAGCGCGGGCACACGCCCGGGATCGAGATCACGACCGGCCCACTCGGGCAGGGCTTCGCGAACGCCGTGGGGATGGCGATCGGAGAGCGCTTCCTCGCCGAGCGCTTCAACCGCCCGGGGCAGAAAGTGGTCGATCACCACACGTACGCGATCTGCTCCGACGGGGACCTGATGGAGGGGATCAGCCAGGAAGCCGCCTCGATCGCCGGGCACTTCGGACTCGGCAAGCTCGTGGTGTGCTACGACGACAACCGCATCACGATCGACGGCTCGACGACGATCAGCTTCGACGGGGAGAACCACGCGGCCCGTCTGGAAGCCGACGGGTGGCACGTGCAGCGGGTCGCGGACTCCGAGGATCTCGACGCGCTCGATGCGGCGCTGGCGGCGGGGCGCGACGAAGCGGAGCGCCCCTCGTTCATCGCGATCCGCTCGCACATCGCCTATCCGGCGCCCAACGCGGTCGATACCGCCGCCTCGCACGGGGCGGCGCTGGGCGAGGAGGAGGTGCGCGCGACGAAGGAGGCGATGGGCTTCGATCCCGACAAGCACTTCTGGGTGGACGAGCGCGTGTACGAGCACATGAGCCTGCGCGACTCCGGCGCGAAGGCGCGGGGAGAGTGGGAGGAGCGCTACGGGGCCTGGCGCGAGGCCTCCCCCGAGCTGGCGGCGGACTGGGATCTCGCCTGGGCGGGGCGCCTGCGTGAGGGCTGGCGCGAGACGCTGCCGAGGTTCGACGCCGGGGAGAAGCTCGCCACGCGCGCGGCCGGACAGAAGGTGATGGCGTCCTTCGCCGCGCACGCCCCGACGATGATCGGCGGGGCGGCCGATCTGGTGGAGTCGACGAAGACCCTGTTCGAGGGCGGGGGCGAGTTCTCGAAGGTCCACGCCGGGCGCAACGTGCCGTTCGGGATCCGCGAGCACGCGATGGGCGCGATCGTCAACGGCGCCGCCGCCCACGGCGGGATCGTCTCGCCGTACGGCTCGACCTTCCTGATGTTCTCCGACTACATGCGCGGGTCGGTGCGCCTGTCGGCGTTGATGGGGCTCCCGGTCGTCTGGGTTTGGACGCACGACTCGGTCGGTCTCGGCGAGGACGGGCCGACGCACCAGCCGATCGAGCACTACGCGTCGCTCCGCGCGATCCCCCGCCTGTGGGTGATCCGCCCGGGCGACGCGAACGAGACAAGTCAGGCGTGGCGCGTGGCGCTCGAACGAGAGGATGGCCCGGTGGCGCTGCTGCTCTCGCGCCAGGGCGTCGAGACGCTCGACCGCTCCGCGCTCGGCGCCGCGGAGGAGCTCGAGCGCGGCGGCTACGTGTTGTGGGATTCCTCCGGCGAGGAGACGACGCCGCCGGAGCTGATCCTGATCTCGACCGGCGCCGAGGTGCCGCCGACGCTCGCGGCCGCGCGGAAGCTGGTCGGGGAGACGAAAGCGAACGTGCGCGTGGTGTCGATGCCGTGCATCGAGCTGTTTGAGGCGCAGACGCAGGAGTACCGCGACACCGTGCTCCCTCCGGGCACGACGAAGCGGCTGGCCGTCGAGCCGGGCGCGAGCATCAGTTGGTGGAAGTGGGTAGGCACCGACGGAGACGTGCTCGGGATCGACCGCTTCGGCGCTTCGGCGCCGGGGGCGAAGGTGCTCGAGGAGCTCGGCTTCAGCGTCGAGAACATCGCCGCGCGCGCCGGCGCGCTGCTGGAGCGAAAGGGCTGATCTGCCGATGGCGTCCTCTCCATTGACTCATCTCTCCGCGCTCGGCCAGAGCGTGTGGATCGACTTCCTCTCGCGCGAATCGATCCGCGAGGGCCACCTGCAGCGCCTGATCGACGAGGACTCCGTGGTCGGAGCCACCTCGAACCCGACGATCTTCCAGAAGGCGATGACGGCAGGGAACGCCTACGACGAGCAGCTGCGCAAAGAGGCCGGTCGAGGGAGCAACGTCAGGGAGACCTTCTGGGCGCTGGCGCAACGCGACATCGAAGACGCCTGCGATCTGTTCCGCCCGGTCTGGGACGGGGGCGCCGGACGCGACGGCTACGTCTCGCTGGAGGTCGACCCGGGCCTGGCCTACGACACGCTCGCGACCTACCGCGAAGCGATCCGCCTGCACAAGGCCGTCGACCGGCCCAACCTGATGGTGAAGATCCCCGCGACCAAGCCGGGGCTGGCCGCGATCGAGGATGTGATCGCGAAGGGACACTCGATCAACGTGACCTTGATCTTCTCGCTACGGCGCTACGCCGACGTGGCCGAGTCCTACACGCGCGGGATCGAGCGGCTGGTCGCCGCGGGCGGCGACCCGAGCAAGGTGGCATCGGTGGCGAGCTTCTTCGTCTCGCGGATCGACACCGAGGCCGACCGTCGACTGGATGAGTTGGATGGATCTGACCCCGCCCGCCCCGCCCATTCCGGCGGGATTTCAATCGATGACCTCAAGGGCAAGCTCGCGATCGCAAACGCGAAGCTCGCCTACCAGCACTACAAGCGCGCGTTCGCCGGCGCGCGCTGGGAGTACCTCGCCGGCAAGGGCGCCACGCCGCAGCGGGTGCTGTGGGCGAGCACCTCGACGAAGAACCCGGACTACCGCGACACGATCTACGTCGAGGAGCTGATCGGAGCGGACACCGTGAACACGATGCCCGAGGAGACGATCCGCGACTTCCAGGACCACGGCAAGCCGGCGCCCCGTCTGGAGCAGGGCGTCGCCCAGGCGCGAGGACTGCTGGAGGACCTAGCCGCCGCGGGCGTCGACTACGACGACCTGACGGACACGCTCGAGCGCGAGGGCGTCGAGAAATTCTCCGCGTCGTTCGACGAACTGCTGCAGGCGCTCGGCGAGAAGCAGGCCGCGCTCGCCCCGGCTCAGGAGTAGGGGATCGGGATCAGCACGCGGATTCGCAGCGTTCCCGCGGGGAACGAGCGAGCGTCGAGCGTGAACACGCGGAAGGCGTGACCGCGGTAGTCGTAGGTGCCGCTCGCGGGGACGGATGAGTATCCGCCCACCCCGGGGCCGAGGCTGTTCTTGACCAGTTCGGGATGGGTGGTTGGGTTCATGTACATGAGCACGTCGAGGCCGACCAGGCGCCTGGCGAGGCGCAGGTAGCCTTCGTCGTCCTGGATCGAGAGCACGAGTTCGCCGATCCGCTTGCCGTGCAGGCGCAGCGGCGCGCTGACGGGCGCGAGCACATACGGGCCGCCGACGTCCGCGAGCAGGTGTCCGCCGGCGCTCACGCGCAGACGCACGATGTGGCTGCCGTCGTAGACCAGGCCGACGACCGCCTTGCGGGCGGCGACCGGGTTGCGTTCGGCGACCGCCTTCAGCAGGGCGCTGTTCCGCTGCGCGTTGTGGACCTGGATCAGCGCATGCGGACCGCCCTCGCCGGCATAGATCAGCGCCGCCACGCGGCCGAGCGTGTTGACGAGCGTGTCCTGCGGGGTCGCCCCGCAGAAGTGGGCGGTCGAGCGGGCGGTCCTCAGCAGGTAGACGCGCAGCGAGCCCGATGGGTAGGCCGTGGCGGGGAACGAGGCGTATTGGAAGACGGTGCCGTGCTCGGTCAGCGTGCCGGCCGGTGGGATCGTGCCCGCCGGCATCTCGAACGAGCCATCGAGGCTGCGGTTGCCCTCGCGCAGGGCGATGTCGCCCTCGATGACGCCCTTCAGCTCGGAGAGGAAGCCGCGATCCGCCCACACGCTCGCTACATAGCTCGCGATCGGAGATCCCGTGGCGTTGAGGATCGACCCGTGCAGCGGCGCCAGCGCGCCTTTGGCGCCGACGGCGGTCAGGGTCTGGCCGCCGCGGATAACCGTGAGGTTCGTCATGTGCCCGCCCGCGAGCAGCGCCTGCGCGGCCGTGCGCGCGGCCCCGGCATCGTCGTGTTCGACTGCTTCGCGCAGAGCGTGCGAGCCCTTGACGAGGCGCGCCGCGATTTCGGTGCGTTCGCTGGAGACGCCCTCGTCGTAGACGCGCTGCGTCACCTGGCTGAGGGCTTCGAGCACGGTCGCGCCACAGGCGCTGGTGGAGGTTCCGCCAAGTTGAGCTTCGCCGCTCGCGCGCGCGGGAGGATCGTCATCGGCGCTCGCCGCGTAGCCGATCGCGAGCACCGCGAGCAGCGCCAGCACGATCGCCGCGCGTTTGGCGCTCAGGTATCTGGCCATACGGGAGATCATCGAAAGACATCCTAAGTGGTCGCTAATCGCGCGATGAGGTCATACTCATCGGCTCGGGGTCTGATGAGGATCGATAGCTCCACTACACCAGTTGTTCCCGACGCCGAGTCGCCGGGCGCGCACCTGCCGACACCGCCATCCGAACGGGGCGCGTGGCTGGTGGCGCTTGCCCTCGGCGCCCTCGGCGTGGCCGTGCTGGTGGCGGTGCTCAGCGGCGTTGTCGGACGCACGAGCACCGCCGCACCCCACGCGGCGCCTCCCGCCGTGCTCGTGGCGGCCGTCACCCCGGCGCCGAGCACGGCGCAGGCGACGGGCAAGACTTCCGCCGACGGGGTGCGTGTCGCTCGGGGTGGCAGCGGCACGCGGGGCACGTTTCGCGCGGCGATCGTCGCGCGGCCGTCGAGCGCGCAGCAGACCGCGGAGTCGTCGCGCCTCATCGACGAGACCGAAACGGCGATCCCGACGCGCTGGATGGAAGGCTTCTACCCGATCTACGCCACCGCGCAGCGCACGTTCGGCGTCAACTGGCTGTTGATCGCCTCGATCCACAGCCAGGAGTCCGCGTTCTCAACCGCGCCCACCACTTACCACGGGCTGAACTTCGCCGGGTGCTGCGGGGGCCCGATGCAGTTCAACGTCATGAATGGTGGGCGGGGCACCGGATCCACCGGATCGACCTGGGAACTCGTGAGCGACTCCTACAAGTACGGCAAGCGCCCGGCGGTCTACGACCATATGACAGCGACGCACCCGTCGATCTACGACGACTTCGATGCGATCATGGCCGCCGCGCATCTGCTCTCTGCCGACGGCGCGGAATACGCGCTGAACGGCGCGGCGTGGGACGCGGCATACGACTACTACGGGCACGACGCCACCGGCGTGAGCTACGCCGACGAGGTGCTCGCCCGCGCGATCGGCTGGTCCCAACACGGCTTCTGCGTCAACTGTGGGGTCGAAGCGGGGATGATCGAAGCGGTCCACGCCGCCTACGGCGCGCCGGTGTTGGCGGCGCTCGAAGCGGAGGCGAAACCGAAGGCGGTCGCCGCCCGCGCCGTCAAACGCCACAGATAGCGGCGCCTGATCATTCAGCAGCGCGCCGCCATCCGACCGTCAGGTCAGGCCGCGTCGGCCTGCGCGATCAGCTCACCAGCGACGCGATCGGTGGCGCCGGCGGTCCCCCCGAGCAGGCGGCGGGAGAGCTGGGCGCGGCGGAAGTAGAGCGGCGCGTCGTGCTCCCAGGTGGCGCCGATGCCGCCGTGCACGGAGATCATCGTGCGCGCGGCCTGGTCGAGCGCACGGCCGGCCACCGAGCGCGCGGCGGCCGCGGCGAGCGGGAACTCATCCGGCGCGCCGTGGCGCGACCAGCCGGCGTAGTAGAGCAGCGAGCGCCCGTTCTCCAGCTGGCGGAGAACCTCCGTGAGGGAGTGCTTGACCGCCTGGTAGGAGCCGATCGCGCGGCCGAACGTGAAGCGTTCCTTGGCGTAGGCCACCGACACGTCGAGGGCGGTCTCGACGCTCCCGAGCGACTCGGCCGCGACGAGCGCCTGGGCGAGGTGCCAGGCGCCGGCGAGGGATTGCTCGGGTGCGTCGAGCACGGTCGCGGTAGCGTCCTTCAGCGTGACGTTGCCGAGCGAGCGGGTGGCGTCGTAGCGTCGCACGGGCTCCACCTCGACGCCGGCGGCGTCGGCCATGATCACCACGCCGGCCGGCTTGCCGTCGACGAGCGCCACGCCCACGAGTGCGTTTGCGCCGGGTGCGTCGGGCACGAACGCGTAGCTGCCGCTGAGCTTGACTTCGCCGTTCGCGTTCGGCCCGGTGCCGGTGGGCAGTGGCGCGCGCTCCATACCGTGCGCAGGGTCGGCGCTCCACTCGGCGTGCATGTCGCTGGGCGGCTGCGAGGGCAGGTATGCCGCTCGCCGCTCGCCGCTGGCGAGGTCGGGCAGGTACTCGGCGACCCGCGGCGCGTCGCTGAGGATGGCGGTGGCGGGGAGATGCCCGAGCAGCGCCACCCCGGCGAGCACGCGCCCGCACTCGCCGAGCACGAGCATCGCGTCGAACGCGTCCAGCCCGGCCCCGCCGGCGGACTCGTCGATCAACAGGCCGGGCCAGCCGGCCTCGCACGCGGTCGGCCACAGGTCCGGCAGAGGCGCGGTGCCGTCGAGCGCCTCGCGCGCCGCTTCGAGGGTCTTGAAGCGCGAGAGCGAGCCGCGCGCGGCCTCGCGCAGGAACACCTGCTCGTCTGAGAGTGCGAGGTTCATGCCGCGGCCTTCTTTCGGGGGGTGGTCGGGAGGGGGGCCGGGTGGGCGGGCTTCAATCCCATTGCGAGGTTCATGCCGCCGCCGTTTCCTTGGAGCGGAGCTCCGAGAATGGGATGCCCTTGTCCAGGCGCGGCTCGGGCGGCAGCCCGAGCACGCGCTCGCCGATCGTGTTGCGGAGGATCTCTTCGGTCCCGCCCGCGGACTTCAGGCCGGGGAGGAAGGAGATCATGTAGGCCCACTCGCTGTCCTCATCGAGTGCGTCGGGGCCGACCACGTCTGTGATCAGATCGCCGGCCTTGATCGCGCCGCTGACGATGGTGACCTTCGCCAGGCCCGCCTCCGGGCCGGGGATCTGGCCTTTCTGCAATGCGGTGAGCGTGCGGTAGCCGGTGAAGCGCACGGCGAGCAGTTCGGAGACGATCTCGCCGAGCTGGTGGCGCACCTCGGGGTCGCGGCGGGCGTGCTCGTCGTCGGCGATCGCCTGCGCGAAGCGGGTCGCGTTGTAGCCGAGGCCCTCGCCGCCGAGGCCGATCGTGACGCGCTCGAACATCAGCGTCGTCAGGGCGGTGCCCCAGCCGTTGCCGACGCCGCCGACGACCGCGTCGGAGTCGAGCGCGACGTCGTCGAAGAACACCTCGTTGAACTCAGCCTCGCCCGAGATCTGGCGCAGGCCTCTGACCGTGACGCCGGCGCCGTCGATCGGCACGATGAACATCGTCATGCCCTTGTGCTTGGGCACGTCGGCGTCGGTGCGCGCGAGCAGCAGCCCGTAGGAGGCGAACTGGGCGTTGGTCGTCCACACCTTCTGGCCGCTCAGGCGCCAGCTGCCGTCGTCCTGCAGGCGCGCGCGGGCCTGCACGGCCGCGAGGTCGGAGCCGGCGGCGGGCTCGGAGAACAGCTGGCACCAGACCTCGTCGCCGTGGAGCATCGGGCCCAGGTAGCGCGCCTTCTGCTCCTCGGCGCCGTGGGCGATCAGCGTCGGGCCGAGCATGCCGACGCCGATCGCGTCGAGGATCCCGGGCACCTTCGCCTGGGCGATCTCCTGGTTGCAGATCAGCTGCTCGATCGGGCCGAGCCCCTGGCCGCCGTACTCCTTCGGCCAGGTCACGCCCGCGAGGCCGGCCTCGGCGAGCTTGCCCTGCCACGCGCGCCGCGCCGCGACGATCTCGTCCTCGTCCTTGAGCGCGCCGGGGCCGGTGAGGACCGGCGCCTCGGACTTGTGCTCTCGGAGCCAGGTCCGCACTTGGGTGCGGTAAGCGGCCTGCTCTGGTGTGTCGTCGAGATCCACGGCTGCATTCTCCTTTGGCTGACTGACCAGTCAATCGATTTGAGGAACGGTACTCCCTTGCGGGCCTGAGGGTGTTCTTCTCAGGCGCCTGGAGGTATCGGCGGCGCCGGGACGGGCGCCTGGTGGTAGACGCCTTCGAAGCCGCGGTTGAGCAGGTAGGCCGCCTGCGTGCCCGGGTCGGGCGAGTGCAAGAGGACGACGCCGAGGCGCACCCCGTGGCGTTCGGCGGTTGCGACGAGGCAGCGTCCCGCGGCTTCGGTTTCGCCGGTCTTCATCCCGGTTACGCCGGGATATTTGTAGATCAGCAGCGGGTTGTTGTTGTAGATGTAGAGCTTGCCGCCCTTGATCGGGAAGGGCAGGATCGCCGAGTAGGTGCGCACGACGCTCGCGATCCGCGGCTGCTCCAGATCGACGTGCGCGAGCAGCGCGAGGTCGGCGGCGCAGGAGAAGTTGTCCTGGTCGTAGTAGCCCGACGGCGAGGAGTAGCGCGTGCAGCCCATCCCCAGCTTCGCCGCCTCGACGTTCATTCGAGTGACGAACTTGTCGACGGTTCCCGCGACGTGCTGCGCGAGCGCGACCGCGGCGTCGTTGCCGGAGGGCAGCAGCAGGCCGTAGAGGAGCGTCTCGAGCTTCACGTGTTTGCCGAGCGGCAGCACCCCGAGCTTCGAGCCGGGCATCTCGACGGCTTCCTTGGTGATCGGCACGGGCGCGTCCGGCGGGGCCGAGGTGACGGTGATCAGTGCGGTCATCATCTTCGTCAGGCTCGCGATTCGCAGGCGCGCGTAGGCGTTGTGCTGCCAGAGGACCTGGCCGGTGGAGAGGTTGAACAGGAGACCCGCGTGTGGAGGTTCGGGGAAGGCGTGGTGGACGGGGTCTCGATTGGATTCGCGCCCACCGGCGCCGATCCCCGTGAGCGCGAGCGCGGGCTTGCCGAGCGGCAATCCGATCGGGGAGCGCGCCGCAGCGGGCGCCGTCGCAGTCGCCGTGGCGCCGTGGTCCAGGGGCCGGTGGCCGCCAGTCGCGGTCGATTCGTGCGCGGCGCCCTCTCCGGCGAACGCCATCACGACGGCCACCGCCACCGCCACCGCCACCAGCGTGATCGCGACCGCGAGCAGCGCGCGTCGGCGGCGCCGACGGCGAGCGGCCGTCTGGCGCCGGCGGCGCTGGTGGCTGGGGGTCATGAAGGGTGAGGTGCTCACCGCAGAGAGTGTTACCGGCGGGGTGGATTGAACAGCGCGCCGACGATCCCGACGAGCAGCAGCAGGACAATGAATGCCGACAGCAGGCTGCCGATCGTCAATCCCTGTTCGAGGGCGGAGCTGACGGTGAGGAAGGCGAAGCCGGCGATGAAGACGAGCGCCACGGCGAGCACGAGGATGCGCGTCATGGCCGCGATCGGGTGTTGCCGGGCGGAAGGATCGACGCAGACTATCCGCGACTCGCCGGGTCCACGCTCGCGAGCGGCCCGGTGCCAGGGCGGGCCTGCGGGACGTGTTGGTCGGCGTGGTAGCTGGAGCGCACGAGCGGTCCCGCCGCGACGTGGTCGAAGCCGAGCTCGTAGGCGGCGCGCTGCAGCGCGGCGAACTCGTCCGGGTGCCAGTAGCGCACGACCGGGAGGTGGCGCTCGGAGGGGCGCAGGTACTGCCCGACGGTCAGCACCCGGACGCCGTGCTCGCGGAGGATTGCGAAGGTGTCGACGAGCTCCTCGTGGGTCTCGCCGAGTCCGACCATCAGGCCGGACTTCGTCACGACCTCGCCTTCGCCGATCTCGCCGGCGAGCGCCAGCACGCGGCAGGAGCGCTGGAACTCGGAGCCGCGCCGCGCGATCGGGTAGAGGCGCGGGACGACCTCGACATTGTGGTTGAAGACGTCGGGGCGCTCGGCGATCACCTTCGCGAGCGGCATCTCCTGTCCCTGGAAGTCGGGAGTGAGCACCTCGACCTGGCATTCGGGCGCCTGGCGGCGGATCTGGCGGATGACGCCGACGAACGCGGAGGCGCCCTTGTCGGGCAGGTCGTCGCGGTCGACCGAGGTGATGACCGCGTGGCGCAAGCCCATGCGCGCGATCGAGCGTGCCACGCGCGCGGGCTCCAACGGGTCGTTCCACGTCGGCTTGCCGGTCTGCACGTTGCAGAAGCCGCAGCGGCGCGTGCAAGTGTCGCCGAGGATCATGAACGTGGCGGTGCCGCGCTCCCAGCACTCGCCCACGTTCGGGCAGGCGGCCTCCTGGCAGACCGTGTGCAGGTTCTCCGACTTGATCAGCTCGGTCAGCTCGCGATAGCGCTGCCCGCCGGGCGGCGGCACTTTGAACCACGGCGGCTTGCGCTCGCGCAGTGGGCGCACGTCCGGGCCGAGGATCTCGAGCACGTCCATCCCCCCGGGGTTCTTGCGCGAGCGCGTGACGTGCTCGCGCTCGGGCGCTGTCTCCGTGGTGGCGGGGGGTGTGGCGGTGGTAGGTGGGCTCACGCGGGCACCGCCACCCGCCGCGAAGGGGCGTGCGCGAGCGGCGCCTCGATAGCAAGGCGCCGCGGCGAGACGAGGCGCTGGCGGCGCGAGTGGGCCTCGCAGAACGTGTGGGCGATGCTTCTGCGAAACCGGTCCAGGGGGGCCTCTGGGCAAGCGAGGCCAGGATCAGAACCCACCCCCCCGCGTGGCGTGCTCTGTACGTGTGCTGGCCGATCCTGGACGATCGGTGAGGACGCAGACCGATCGGAGATCGACCAGCGCCGCTCAGAGGTCTCCCTGGCGAGTGAGGTCATTGTGACGTCGGGCAATCCGCAGGCGACGACCCAGGAGAAGGGGTCGAGGTCGTTGTCGACGTTGACGGCGAAGCCATGGGTGGAGATGCCGCGCGAGACGTGCACGCCGATCGAGGCGATCTTCCGCGGCCCGACCCAGACGCCGGTGTAGTCGGGGCCCTCGTCCGAGCGTGAGTGGGCGTCGATCCCTTCCTCGGAGAGCGCGGCGACGATCGCGGCTTCGATCGTGCGCAGGTGCGAGCCGATGTCGAAGACGCCCATGATCGGATAGCCGACGAGCTGGCCGGGGCCGTGGTAGGTGACGCGCCCGCCGCGGTCGGTCTGCACCACGTCGATCCCTTTCGCGCGGTAGAAGTTCTCACCGAACTGCAGCTCACCGGCGGCCGTGCGTCGCCCGTGGGTGTAGACGGGGGGATGCTCGAGCAGGAGCAGGGTGTCGGGCAGCTCCTCGGCCTGGCGTCGTGCGCGGATCTGCTCTTGGAGGGCGACCGCGTCGAGGTAGGGAACCGTGCCGAGGTGGCACACCCATAGCTCCTCGCGGGTCATACGCTCAGGTTAGCGCCGGGGCGAAGTGGCGAGACTTGCGCGTTTGAGGTCGACTCCCGCCGGAGCTTGGGTGCGCTACCTCAGGTTGCGGATGACAGCCCGAACGGGCTTCCCTCGGAGTCCTTGCAGACCGCCCACTGCTCCCCGGGATGGACGACGCTCCCCCCGAGCGCCTCGACGCTCGCAAGCGCCCCGGCGAGATCGCTGACCGCGAAGTAAGGCAGCGAGAAAGAGTCCCCCGGTCCACGCCCGCGCGCGTGGACACCGACCGACGGGCCGTCCGCGCGGGTCTGCCACCCCTCCCCCTCGCCCGGCTCGCGCGCCCCAAGCTCGACTCCCAGCAGCCCCGCCCAGAAGCGCCGGGCACGAACGGGATCGTCCGCGGGGAACTCGATCGAGGAGAGCGGAGCGCGTGACATCGTTCGCACGATAGCTCGGGTCGGTGGTCAGGACGGCGGAGCGTGCGGGGAAGTTGGGGAAGCCTGCGCCTGTCTCACCACGACACCGTCATGAAGACTCGTTCGGACATCGCTTCGCCAGTCGTCAGTTGTTCCCCGCCAACTCGTGCGCTCGGCGTGCGGCGAACTCGGCGACCTGCTGCTCCAGCAGCGCCGCTTCCAGGTCGCGCTCCTTGGCGCCGTCGCTGAGCTGCACGAAGTCCAGAACAATGGGATCCCGCACGACAAGCCAAGTCCGGGCGACCCGTTGCGCGAGCGTAGTTGCAGCGCCAGCCTCGGACCCCAAGCTTGTAGAGGGCCCGTCTGACGGTCGTCTCCGGATCGGTGTTGCGCTGCCGTACGGCAGCCATGATCCGGCGGCGCTGCTCGAGCGTACGGGTGTCGGTTACTGTGACGAAAGTGTGCCAAATCTGTGTCAATTTTGCGACACTCTGGTCAATTACCGACTAAAGAGCGCCCAAACTGCGTCTTTTGGCTAAGTACGACCGACCTGTCGCATACGGTGCGCCGATGCGTAGCAACTCGAGACCAATAGGGATCGACCTGTTCTCTGGCGCTGGCGGTCTCTCGCTGGGGTTTGAGCAGGCCGGATTCGACGTCGTTGCATCGGTCGAGTACGACCCCGTCCATGCCGCCACCCACGAGTTCAACTTTCCTCACACGCAAGTAATATGCGGAAGCGTGGCCACGCTCGACGCGGAAGCGCTTCGAGCTGCCGCCCGCGAAGGCTTGGGACGGCACGGTCGCGATGCACACACTTGGGACGGTCGTCCAGATGTTATGTTCGGGGGACCCCCATGTCAAGGGTTCTCGTTTATTGGCAAGCGACTCATCGACGATCCTCGCAACCAGCTCGTCTTCCATTTTCTGCGGATCGTAACCGAACTTCGCCCGCGTTACTTCGTTATGGAGAACGTTCCTGGCATGGCCCGTGGCGGTCATGCCAGTATCCTCGAACAGCTCATTCGTGAGTTTGGCGGAGCGGGCTACCGAGTCGTCCAGCCGCACCGCATCCTCAATGCTTCCGATTTTGGCGTCCCGCAAGACCGGAAGCGATTGTTCTTGATTGGCGCCTGCGAGACCGAGACCTTGCCTAGCTACCCCGTGCCGAGCGTGCGCCCAGTGCCAAAGCGCGCAATTGGGCAAACAGCGATCTCCGAGGGACCCTATCCTCAGGGACCGACAGTATGGAATGCCATCGGAGATCTTCCCGATCTCGATGACTTTGCCCGCCTAAGCGATAGCGATACCGTGCGGCTTACCAAAGCGCGGGTCGCATCTATGGAGGCCAAAGCCAGTCCTTATGCCAGACGTTTGCGAGGTATCGAAATAGACCCTGCAGATCTGTCCTACGGGCGAGTCTGGGATAGATCTCTGCTGACTGGGTCGACAAGAACGGCACACACCGATGTATCGACCAAACGGTTTCGAGCAACTGCGCGTGGAACAACCGAGCCGATCAGCCGCTTTTACAAGCTCGATCCTAGAGGGCTTTGCAACACGCTTCGTGCTGGTAGCGGCAGCGAGCATGGTGCTTTTACATCTCCGCGGCCGATCCATCCATACTTACCTCGAGTCCTCTCCAATCGTGAGGCCGCGCGCCTGCATTCTTTCCCCGACTGGTTCCGAGTTCACACCACCAAGTGGCATGGCTTTCGTCAAATCGGTAATGCGGTTGCTCCGCTCGTGGGTCGTGCGGTGGCTGCCCAAATAGTAACGGCTTTGAACATCGCGCCCTCAAAGCCCATCGATACGATAGAGCTCGGTAACGTCGACCTACTCGATCTAACCATGTCCCAAGCAGCCGAGTACTTCGGCGCCGATAAGAATGCGATACCGGCTCAGCGTACCCGCAGTGCGGTGACAATAAAAGACCAACGAGACCACGCTCGCGTACCAACTCCTGTGTGATATGCCTACCGCGAAGAAGCCCAACCGCTATTCTCAAATTATCGAGCGTATCTTCTTCGACCACTACGAGCCTGGGGCGAAGAGTGTGCCGTTCACCCGAGCGGAGTTTGTCTCCGTAGCCGCAGTGCTCAACATCAAACTTCCAAGTAACTTAGGGGACGTCCTATACAGCTTTCGCTATCGATACGAATTACCAGCCAAGGTCATCGCTCGGCAACCCAAGGGCCTTGAGTGGGTGATCTTCCCGGCTCAGATACGGCCAGCTGCTTACCGCTTTGCTGCTGTCCCGTTCGCCACAGTTACGCCAACGCCGGGGTTGACCGTCACCAAGGTTCCCGATGCTACTCCGGGTCTAATCGATATGTATGCTAAGGGCGATGAGCAAGCGCTGCTAGCCAAGCTTCGTTACAACCGCTTGCTCGACATCTATTCCGGCATTACGACCTATTCGCTGCAGTCCCACTTACGTACAACAATCCCTGAGTCCCAAGTCGAGACGGACGAGGTGTATGTGGGTATCGACCGGCATGGCGCACACTATGTATTCCCGGTTCAAGCCAAGGGTGGCAAGGATTACCTAAGCGTCGTTCAGATCTGGCAAGACTTTAAGATGTGCCAGACTAAGTTCCCAGGGCTTACAGCACGCCCTATAGCCGCACAGTTTATGGACGACGACGTCATCGCGATGTTCTCCTTCGAGTGGAACGGGGGCGATGGCGTCACGATTGCTCCTGGCTCAGAGAGGCACTATAAGCTTGTCCCGCCAACGGAACTCACGCCTGCCGAGCTTGCGAGGTATACGGCGGCGGCGCGCTAAAAGCGTGTAAATTGGCTAAAACCCGACCGCTCTTGGGTCTCAACGAGTTCCCCTCGCCTCTCCATATACGTTCGGGCGGCTTGCTTTGTTGTCTCCCATAAAAAGCACCCCTGATCCCCATTCCCAGACGTTCCCGTCCCAACCCTTGGCAAGATGAACCCCACGGAGCAGATCAACCCATGACCGCAGCCACCAGCACCCAGGCGCTCGCAGGTTTGAACAGCGTGAAACTCACCGACCTCAAGACAAGCGAGCAGGTCCTGGCCGAGGAGCTACGCGACCCGGGCTTCAAGCGCGAATGGGACCGAACCGCACTCGCACGGGCAGTCGCGCTGAAGGTGCTCATCTACCGTACAGAGCACGCTCTCTCCCAACGAGGCCTGGCGAAACAGCTCGGCATGACCCAGCCACAACTCGCGCGCCTCGAGGCCGGCGAGCACAACCCCACGATCGACACCCTCGCACGCCTCGCCCAAACACTCGACACCGAGTTCGCGATCGACGTCCACCCACACCAACGACCACCCAGGCTCCTCAGCGCACGAGCACGCGGCAAGAACACGATCGCCTCCTACCGGACAGACACAGCTGCGGTACTGCTGGCAGCGGGTTGACCTCCAGTCCGGCGGCAAACCCCCGCCTCGCCTCCGGTCAGCCCGGCCCCGTTCTGTCTTCTACAGCGTGAGCGTGGCGGGGGCTTCCAGCAACTCGCGGACCCTCGCCAGGAAGCGCGCGGCGTCGGCGCCGTAGAGGATGCGGTGGTCGCAGGCGAGTGTCACGATCATCACATTCCGCGCGACGACCTCACCGTCGCGGACCACGGCGCGTGGGCCGAGCGCGCCGACCGACAGGATCGCCGCCTGGGGCGGGTTGACGATCGCGGTGAAGGCGCTCACGCCGAACATGCCGAGGTTGGAGACCGTGAACGTACCTCCACCGAGCTCCGGTGGGGTGATCGTCCCCTCGCGCACGCGCCCCGCCAAGGCCCGTGTCTCGCGGGCGATCTCGCCGAGCGACTTCTGGTCGGCGTCGAACACCGTCGGCACGACCAGCGTGGCGCCCGCCGGCCCGTCGGCCTCGCCCGCGACCGCCACCCCGACGTTCACACGCGCGTGCAGCTGCAGTTTGCCGTCGCGGTAGCCGCCGTTCGCGCGCGGGGACTCGCGCAGCGCCAGCGCGCAGGCCTTCACGACCATGTCGTTGTACGTCGGCGCGTCGGCCCGGCCGAGCGACTTCAGCTCGGCCCGCAGCGCGACACATGCCTCCATCTCGATCTCCGTCTGGAGCGTGAACTCGGGAATCGTCGCCTTCGACTCGGCCATCCGCCGCGCGATCGTCTGCTGGGTGCGGCTGAGCTCGACGATCGTCGTCTCGCCCTTCGCGGTGCTCACTCCGGCCAGCCCCGCGGCGGGCGATGGGGCGGCGCTGGCTCCCTCCACGTCCGCCTTCACGATCCTCCCGCCGGGGCCGCTCCCGCTCAGCGTGCTCAGATCGATCTCCTTCTCCTTTGCGATTCGACGTGCGACCGGAGACGCTCTCAGGCGTTCACTCCCCTGTGTCTCCGCTGTCCCCGCCACCTCGGTCGAGGCCGGCTCGACCGGAGATAGGTGACCGTCGCTGCCCTCACCAGCCGCGTGCACGCCGGCCGCCACCTGGGCCGGCTCCTCATTATTTTTTTTGGTCGTTGCCTTCGCCGTCGTCGCTCCAGACACGCTCGGCTCGTCCTCTCCCACCCGCGCGATCGGCGCGCCGACCGGCAGCGTGTCGCCCTCCGCGGCGAGCGTCCGCAGGACCCCCTCCTGGTCGGACTCATAGGTCATGTTCGTCTTATCCGTCTCGATCTCGACCAGCTCCTGCCCGCGTTTCACATGCTCGCCGTCGGCGACGAGCCAGCTGAGGATCGTGCCCTCCTCCATCGTGTCCGACAGCCTCGGCATCACGATCTCGGTCATCTAGTCCCTCTCCGGTGCCGCCGCGGTCCTAACCGCGCCCGTGTCCGCGCCACGCGAGCTGGAACGCGCCGTCGCTCCCGCATCCGCACTGCGCGAGCCCGAAGTCGCCGGGCTCCGGCCGAGGCTCGCGAGCGCCGCCCGCACGATCTGGGGCTCGTGCGGGAAGGCGATGTCCTCGAGCGGCTTCGAATACGGCATCGGCACGTCGGCGCCGGACACGCGCGCGATCGGCGCGTCGAGGTCGTCGAAGGCGTGCTCGCCGATCAGCGCCGCGAGGTTCGCGCCGACACCCCCGTGCGGCCAGCCCTCCTCGACGACGACGCAGCGGTTGGTCTTCTTCACGGACGCGAGGATCGTGGAGAGGTCGAGCGGGCGCAGCGTCCGCGGATCGATCACCTCGGCCTCCACGCCGTGCTCCCGCGCCAGCGTCTCCGCGGCCCGTTCGGCCGTCAGCGCCATCCGCGAGACGCCCACGATCGTCACGTCGGAGCCCGCGCGCGCGATCCGCGCGTGGCCGAAGTCGACGGTTGTGTCCTCGCCGTCGGGGACCTCGCCGCGGATGCCGTAGAGCGACTCGTGCTCGATGAAGATCACGGGGTTCTCGTCCCTGATCGCCGTCTTCAAGAGGCCCTTCGCGTCGGCCGGCGTCGCGGGGACGGCGACGAGCAGGCCGGGCACGTGCAGGAACATCGCCTCCAGGCAATGGGAATGGGTAGGCCCGAGCTGGTGGCCGGCGCCCTGGGGCATGCGGATCACCAGCGGGACCGTCACCTGGCCGCCGAACATGTAGCGGACGTGCGCCGCACTGTTGACGATCTGGTCGAACGCGAGCAGCGCGAAGTTGACCGTCATCAGCTCGACCACCGGGCGCAGCCCGCTCATCGCCGCGCCGACGCCGATCCCGACGATCGTGTTCTCCGAGATCGGCGTGTCGCGGATACGCCGCTCGCCGAACTCCTCGAGCAGGCCGGCGGTCACCTTGAAGGCGCCGCCGAACACGCCGATGTCCTCGCCCATCAGCATCACGCGCTCGTCCCGCGCGAGCTCCTCGCGCAGCGCCGCGTTGAGCGCCTCGCGGTAGCGCAGCTCGGCCATCAGTGGTAGGCCCCACGCGCGTGCTGGTCGAGCACGTAGACGTCCTCGTACAGCGACTCCGCCGCCGGAAACGGCGAGTCCTCCGCGAACTGCACCGCCGCATCGACCCTCGCGACCGCCTCCCAATCGAGCGCCTCCCGTCCCTCCGCGTCGAGGATCCCCTCGCCTTCGAGCAGCGCGCCGAAGGCGGGGATCGGGTCGCGCTCGCGCCAGTGGGCGACCTCCTCCTTGGAGCGGTACTCCTCCGGGTCGGCCACCGAATGGCCGCGAAAACGGTAGGTGACGGCCTCGACGAGCATCGGCCGGCGGTCTTCTCTGACGCGCTCGACCGCCTCCGCGACGACCGCATACGTGTCGAGCACGTCCATCCCGTCGCAGCGCGTCCCGGGCACGCCGAGCGACTCGCCCTTGCGCTGCAGGTCGGTCACCGCCGAGTGGCGCTCGAGCGAGGTGCCCATGCCGAACTGGTTGTTGATCACGACGAACACGACCGGCAGTCGCCACAGCGCGGCCAGGTTCAGCGTTTCGCCGAACGTGCCCTGATTGGAGGCGCCGTCGCCGAACGTGCAGAGGGTCACCTCGTCGGTCTCCGCGTAGTCGCTGCTCAGCGCGATCCCGGTCGCGATCGGCAGGTTGCCGCCGACGATCCCGTAGCCGCCCATGAAGCGCCGCTTCATGTCGAACATGTGCATCGAGCCGCCGTGCCCGCCGCAGCAGCCGCCGGCGCGCCCGAACAGCTCCGCCATCACCCGCTCGGGCTCGGTGCCGCGCGCGAGCGCGTAGCCGTGCGAACGGTAGGTCGAGACGAGGTAGTCGCTCTCCCGCAGCGCGCGCGTGCTGCCGACGATCGTCGCCTCCTCGCCGATCGACAGGTGCAGGAAGCCGCCGATCTTCGCCCGCGCATACATCTCCCCCGCGCGCTCCTCGAAGCGGCGGATCGAGGTCATCGTCTCGAGCCACTCGATCGCGGTCTCTGGCTCGGGTAGGGCTCCCATCAATGCTCCACGGTAGCCCAGCGCGCGAGGAACTCCTCGTCTTGAAGCTGCGAGAGGTCCGCGCGGAGCGCCCGCGCGAGCTTCGATGCCGCCTGGGGGGGTCGGTCCCAGAACAGGAGCACTTCGCCGGTGTCGACCTCCACGATCTCGAGATGGTCCACGCGGGCGGTGTCCGCCAGCAGCGCGGGCATCAGGCCGCCACGGGTGACGATCAACCGGTAGGCGCGGTTGGCCTTCATCCCGTCCCCACGGCGGTCGCGTGGACCGCCGCATCCTCGACGGCGCGCGCGCCGACGAACACCTTCGCTCCGATCCGCACCGCCGGCACGTCGGTCACTCCTTCCCGCGCGGCACGCGCGGTCGTGCTCGACAGCTGCTCTCTCACCGAGCGCAGCTCGGCCCCTTTCAGCACCGCCGCCGGGTGCATCTCGCAGGCCGCCGCGGCGATCAGCACGAAGTCGGGGTCCTCGAGCGAGCGTCCGCCCGCGTATGCCTGGCGGAAGGCCGCCTGCACGAACGGCACGGTGCGCCCGATCGACTTGGCGTACGTGGCCACGCGCATCGCCAAGCCGCTGTCGAACGGGAACGGGTTCGGCCACTTCAGCGGCTGCAGGTCCTGCGCGCGCGCGGCGCGCTCGATCTCCGCGCGGAAGATCTCCTCCTCGGTACGGCAGCGGTAGGCCTCGAATGTCTCCGCGTTCGACAGCTCGCGCGCGAGCACCGGCTGCCACTCGGCGCGGATTGGCAGGGTTTGCAGGACCCGCTCGGCCGCGAGATAGGCCAACGGGCTTGCCAGGTCGAAGTAGAAGGCCGAGGTGGGCTCAGCCGTGAATGAGCCAGCCATCAGCGGCCCGTCCTGCCTCCATCACTGCCTCTGACAGCGTCGGGTGGCCGTGGATCGTGCGGGCAACCTCGGCGAAGCCGCCCTCGAGCGCGCGCACGTTCACGAGCTCCTGGATCAGCTCGGTCGCGCGAGCGCCGACGATGTGGCCGCCGAGCAGTTCGCCGTACTTCGACTCGCCGACGAGCTTCACCATTCCCGAGCGGTCGCCATAGACGATTCCGCCGCCGACAGCACCGTAGGGCACCTTGCCGACGATCACGTCGTAGCCCTGCTCCTTCGCCTGCGCCTCGGTCAGGCCGAAGGAGCCGACGTTCGGCGTGCAGAAGGTCGCGCGCGGGATATCGACGTAGGCGATTGGATCGGTCTGCATGCCCGCCGAGTCCTCGGCGGCGATCACGCCCTCGTCGGAGGCCTTGTGCGCGAGCGCGGGCCCGGCGACGAGGTCGCCGATCGCGTAGACGCCCTTGCGCGAGGTGCGCAGTGCGCCGTCGACCTTCACCAGCCCGCCGCTCGCCGGTGCCCCCTTGGTATCCAGCTCGACGCCGGCCTCGGCGAGCCCGAGCCCGTCGATGTCGGCGCCACGCCCGGCGGCGATCACGAGGTAGTCGACCTCGGCGGTCTCCTCCCCGTAGGAGAAGCTCACGCTCTTGTCGGTCCCCTGCACGTCTTTGACCGGGGTGCCGGTGTGGATCTGGATGCCCTGGCGCTTCAACCCTCGCTCGACCAGTCGCGAGATGTCCGCGTCCTCGCTCGGCAGCACGCGCTCGAGCGCCTCCAGCAGCAGCACCTCGCTGCCGAGCCGGGCAAAGCCCGAGGCGATCTCCGCCCCCGAGGCCCCCGCGCCGACGACCGCGAGGCGCGCGGGCAGCTCCTGCAGCGCCCACGCCTGCTCGGTGCCGATCACGCGCCCGCCGAACTCGACACCTGGGATCGCGCGTGGAACCGAGCCGGTGGCGAGGATCACGGTCTCCGCGGTGAGCGTCTGTGTGCTGCCGTCGGCCTCGACGAGCACGTCGCCGTCCCCGTTCAGCGCGCCGGAGCCCTCGATCAGGTCGATCTTGTTTTTCTTGAACAGCCCGGCGACCCCGCCGGTCAGGGTCGAGACGACTTTCTCGCGCCGCGCCTGCACGCCGGCGTAGTCGACCTCGACGCTCGCGACCTTCAGCCCGTACTCCTCGGCCTCGTTGATCTCGGTGAGCAAATCGGCCGAGCGCAATACAGCCTTGGCGGGGATGCAGGCGTAGTTCAGGCAGCGCCCCCCGACCTTGTCCTGCTCGATCACCGCGGTCTTTTTGCCGAGCTGGGCGGCCCTGATCGCGGCGACATAGCCGCCAGGGCCGGAGCCGATCACGATGCAGTCGTAAGAGTTCTCCGCCATCTCGAGCCAGAGCCTATCGAAGGCTACTGCGCCTCCAGGGCCGGCAAGGGTCGAGCGGGACAAGACGCAAGGAGCGTGGCGTGCGAGATAGCACGCGAGCGACTGAGGACGCAGTAGCGCGAAGGCTATTGGCGGCCCTGGGCCTGAATGCGCCCCATGACTCTGATCAGCTTCCAGAACAGCCAGCCCCCGAGGCCGATGCTCACGACGCAGATCGCCGCCGCGAGAATCGTGGAGGCGACGACGAGCGCGAGCGAGGTGACGAGGATCTGGAAGGCGAGCAGCGCCTCGAAGCCGAGCACCGCCCAGTAGCGCCGCCGGTACATGCCGACGGCGAGCAGCGCGAAGACGAGCGCCAGAAAGATGCCGCCGGGGAGCGAGCCGCCGCGGCCACGGAGATCGTGGATGGTCGCGGCGCCGACGATCACCGCGAGCGCGAGCAGGCCGCAGACGGCGATCGCGACGAGCAGCGCCGGTGGGCGCTCGTGCTCGCCCAAGGGCTCCAGCTCGGCGCGGAGCAGCTCTTCGCGTTGCCCTCGCTCGGGGCGGTTGGACGACGCCAAGTCAAGCTCCCAGGGGGTGGGCGTCGAGCAATCGACGCAGCTCGCGCGCGGCCCGCTCGGGATCCTCGGCGGCGGCGATCGCGCGCAATACGCACAGCCGCCGCGCGCCGGCGTCGATCGCCGCCGGCGCGTTCGCGGCGTCGATCCCGCCGATCGCGAAGAACGGCGCGGTCGCGTGCGCGGCGGCGTAGCGCACGAGCTCGAGCCCCACCGCGGGACGCCCGGGCTTGGTCGGTGTGGCATGGACGGGGCCGACGCCGATGTAGTCGACCAGTCCCGCGTCGACCGCGTCGATCTCTCCCGTGGCGTGAGTGGAGAGCCCGATCAGCATTTCGGGGCCGACCAGCTCCCGCACCTCCGCCACCGGCATGTCGTCCTGTCCGACGTGCACGCCGTCGGCGCCGACCTCGCGCGCGACGAGCGGGCGGTCGTTGACGATCAAGAGCGCGCCAAGCCGCTCGCAGAGCGCCCGCGCGGCGTTCGCGACGGCGACGAGCTGCTCGTCGGGCAGGTGCTTCTCGCGCAGCTGCACGATCTCCACGCCGCCGGCGATCGCCCCACGCAGCAGGTCCGGTAGCGCTGCCTCGGCGGAGGACGCGTCGGAGGCCGACCAATCGGAGATCGGCGAGCACACGAGGTACAGCCGCGCGGCGGCGAGTCGAGCGCGCCGGTCGGCGCCGAGGTCTTGGACGGGCATAGACCCGCAGTCTGACAGCGGGCTATGCACTCCGATCCCGGGCTAGCATCAACGTCATGCCCAATCGCATCGACCCTCGGGTGGACGTGGCGATCGTCGGCGGCGGCGTGATCGGCCTCGCCGTCGCCTGGCGTGCGCGGGCGAGAGGGCTGTCGGTGACGGTGCTCGAGCGTGGGGAGATCGGGCGGGAGACGTCGTATGTGGCCGCCGGGATGCTCGCGCCCGTGGCCGAGGTCGAGTTCGGCGAGGCCGGGCGGGCGGCGCTCGAGCTGGGGCTGCGCTCGGCGGAGCTGTGGCCGGGGTTCGCGGCCGAGCTGGAGCGTGTGAGCGGCGCGGAGGTCGGTCTGCTGCGGACCGGCACGCTCGTGCTCGCCCGCGACGAGGACGAGGCGCGCGAGCTCGAACGCCAGATCGCCTTCCGCGAATCGCTCGGGCTGCGCACGATCCGCCTGCGCGGGAGCGAGGCACGTGCGCGCGAGCCCGGGCTCGCGCCGACCGTGCGCCTGGCCTTCGAAGCTCCGGACGATCACTCGGTCGATCCGCGCTTCGTGCTCGCGGCCTTGCGCAGGGCGTGTGAGGCGACGGGGGTGCGGTTGCGCGAGCACGCGCCGGTGCTGCGCATCGAATGCGACGGCGACGGCGACGGCGACGGTAGTGGCGACGGCGTGCGAGTCACGGCGGTCGAGCTGGAGGGCGGCGAGCTGGTCTCGGCGCGCGAGGTGGTGATCGCCGCCGGTCCGTGGAGTGGCGCCCTCCCCGGGCTGCCCGCCCACGCGCGCGTGCCCGTGCGCCCGGTCAAGGGCCAGCTGTTGCGGCTGCGCGATCCCGCTGGCCCGGGGCTGCTGGAGCGCGTCGCGAGGTTCGAGGGCGGCTACCTCGTCCCGCGCGCGGACGGCCGCTATGTCCTGGGCGCCACCGTCGAGGAGCGCGGCTTCGAACGGCACGCGACCGCGGGCGGTGTCTACGAGCTGCTCCGCGACGCCCACGAGCTCGTCCCCGGAGTGAGCGAGCTGGCGATCGAGGAGCTGTGCGTGGGGCTGCGCCCGGGCACGCCCGACAACCTGCCCGTCGTGGGGAGGGGGGGCTGTGGATCGCTCGACGGGCTGACGTGGGCGACCGGGCACTATCGCAACGGGATCCTGCTCGCGCCGCTCACCGCCGAACTGGTGGCCGGCGCGCTCGCGGGCGAGTCGTCGGCGCGGTTCCCGGCGGCCTGCCGGGCGGATCGCTTCGTGGCGGCGCCCGCATGATCGTCCTCAACGGCGATCGTGCCCCGTTCGAGGCGGGCGAGACGCTGGAAGCGGTGCTGGCGAGCCTGGGCTTGACCGCGGCGTCCCCGGGGGTCGCGATCGCCGTTGACCGCGAGGTCGTGCCGCGCGCGGAGTGGGAGACGTTCACGCTCGCGGACGGCGCGCGCGTCGAGGTGTTGACCGCGATGCAGGGAGGATGATCGGGGGATGACCGAGTCCGACACGGCAGCGACCCCCACCCCCAACGCCGGCGCGCGCAACGGCGCGGCACCCGCCGAAGACCTACTGCGGATCGCGGGTCGCACGTTTCACTCGCGTCTGCTGCTCGGCACCGGCGGCTTCCCCTCGCTGGAGCTGCTCGCCGAGGCGATCGCGCGCAGCGGCTCGCAGCTCGTGACGGTTGCTCTGCGGAGATTGGGTCCCGCCGATTCGAATCCCGCCCATTTCAATCATCGCGGCTCGCTCGTGGGCGTGCTCGCCGACGCCGGCGTGGAGCTGCTGCCGAACACCGCCGGCTGCTTCACAGCGCGCGACGCGGTCCTCACCGCCAAGCTCGCGCGGGAGGCGTTTCAGACGGACTGGGTGAAGCTCGAGGTGATCGGCGACGAGGACACGCTGCTGCCGGACGCCCCCGAGCTGCTGCGCGCCGCCGAGGAGCTCGTCGACGACGGCTTCGTCGTGCTGCCCTACACGACCGACGATCCGATCCTCGCCCGGCGCCTTGTCGACGTCGGCTGCGCGGCGGTGATGCCGCTCGGCTCGCCGATCGGCAGCGGGATGGGCATCCGCAACCCGTACAACATCTCCCTGATCCGCGAAGCCGTGCAGGTCCCCGTCGTGCTCGACGCCGGCGTCGGCACCGCCTCCGACGCGGCGCTCGCGATGGAGCTGGGCTGCGATGCGGTGATGGCCGCCAGCGCGATCGCCCGCGCCGAGGACCCGGTGCGGATGGCCGGTGCGATGCGCCACGCGGTGCGGGCCGGGCGCCTGGCGCGGACGGCCGGGCGCATTCCCCGCCGCCGTTACGCCACTGCCTCCACGCCCGACGAGGGCCTACCTGAGTTCGATTGAGTCCGGTCGTCTACCCGACGACTTCGATCGTCCCGTTCATCGTGGCCGGGTAGTAGGTGCACTCGTAGTGGATCGTCCCCGGCTTGGTGAGCTTCAGTTCGAACGTGCCGCCTTCGGGGAAGTCGCCGGAGGAGAACTTGTACGGCCCACCCTCGCTCTTGACGTTGCACTTCTCGGGATCGTTGTTCGTCCACTTGATCGTGCTCCCGACCTTCGCCCTGACGGTGTCGGGGTCGATCGCGATGTTGCTGTAGGCGATCTGCACGAGCCCACTCCGCACCGGTTCGGAGGAGGACGGCGAGGCGTACTTGGGCGATGTGTCCGCTTTCAAGCCGCCGCCGGATGTCGCGGTCGAGGTCGTGACCGTTGTGGTTGTGGTCGAGCTGGAACTGGAGCTGGATCCGCAGCCGGCCACGAGCAGCGCCGCGGCGCAGACGAGCGCGACGGGCCACGTAGACTGGCGGACTATGCCTCTCCACTTCCTCACAGGTGTCGAGCTTAGCGCCACCGAGCTGAACGCGCTGCTCGACCGCGCCGCCGAGCTGAAGGCCGCGCCGCTCTCCTCGCGGGCGCTCGCCGGACGGAGCGTCGCGCTGATCTTCCAGAAGCCCTCGACCAGGACCCGGCTGTCGTTCGAGGTCGGCATCGACGAGCTCGGCGGCCATCCGGTGGTGCTGCGCGCCGACGAGCTGCAGCTCTCGCGCGGAGAGTCGCTGCGCGACACCGCGCTCGTCCTCTCCCGCCATGTCTGCGCGGTGGGCGTGCGCACGGGTCCAGACGCGATGCTCGCCGAGCTCGCCGAGCACAGCTCCGTGCCGATCTTCAACATGCTCACCACCCTCCACCACCCCTGCCAGGCGCTGGCCGACCTGCTGACCCTGCGCGAGGCGCTCGGCACCTTTGAAGGTCCCACCCGCCCTCAGATCGCCTACGTCGGCGACGGCAACAACGTCGCTCGCTCGCTCGCCCTGCTCGGCACGCTCGCGGGGCTGGACGTTGCGGTGGCCTCGCCCCCCGGCTACACGCTGGAGGAGGATCTGGCGCTGCTCGACGGCGCCTCCGGCTCGCTCACGCTTCACACGGACCCGCTCGAGGCCGTCGCCGGCGCGCAGGCCGTGTACACGGATGTGTGGGTCAGCATGGGCGACGAGGCGACCGCCGACGACCGTCGGGCGGCGCTCGCGCGCTACCGGGTCGACGACGCGCTGCTCGACGCCGCCGCGCCCGGCGCCTTCGCGATGCACGACCTGCCCGCGCACCCCGGCGAGGAGATCTCCGCCGAGGTCCTCTACGGCGCGCGCCAGCGCGTCTGGGACCAGGCCGAGAACCGCCGCCATGCGCAGAAGGCCTTGCTGGAGTTATTGGTGGCTCCCGCCGACGGTCCGCCACCGGCATGACCCTCGATCCACGGGTGGTGCCCGATGCCGATACCCCGACCGGGCTGTCCGATGCTCCCGGGGCTGTCGATGGCCCCGGTGTGCCCATCGAGCGCCCGCAGCGGGGTGACGAGCTCGAGCTGAGCATCGATTCGCTCGCCTTCGGCGGCGAGGGCGTAGCGCGGTTGGGCGATGGCGGCTACGTCGTGTTCGTCGCGGGCGCCGTCCCCGGCGACCGCGTGCGCGCGGTCGTACACAAGCGCAAGCGCAGCTACGCCCACGCCCGCGCGGTCGAGATCCTCGAGCCCAGCCCAGAGCGGATCGCGCCGCGCGCCGAGCACCCGGGAGTGCCCTGGCAGGTGCTCCCCTACGAGCGCCAGTTGCTGATCAAGCGCGCGCAGGTCGACGACGCGCTGCGGCGGATCGGTCGCCTCGACGGGTATGAGTTGGAGGAGATCGTGCCCGCGCTGGAACAGTGGCGCTACCGGAACAAGCTCGAGTACTCCTTCGGCGGCGGTGCCGCGGGCGACGGCCTGGTGTGCGGCTTCCATGCCCCGGCGGGCGGCAACAGCGTGGTGGCGATCGAGGACTGCCTGCTGGCATCCGAGCGGGGCAATCTTGCGCGCGAGGCGGCGCTGGCCTGGTGCCGCGCGCAGGGCCTCTCCGCCTGGGAGCGCGGTGGCGGTCGCGGCGGCCGGTCGAACGAAGACCGGGAGCCGACGGGGCGGGTGGAGCGGGTAGGGGCCGCTCCGGACGGGCGCGCGCGCCTGCGTAACCTCGTCGTGCGCGAAGGCCGGCGCACCGGCAAGCTGCAGATTCGCATCGTCACGACCGACGGCGAGCTCGAGGCGGGCGCGCTCGCGCAGACGTTGAGCAACGCGCTGGGCGAGAGTCTCGCGGGCGTGCTCTGGACGCGCTCGCGAAGCCTCGCGGAGACGACCGCGGGCGGCGATACGGAGCTGGTGTGGGGCGAGGCCGAGCTGCCCGAGCGCCTCGGCGAGCTCGACCTGCGCATCTCCCCCGAGGCGTTCTTCCAAACGAACACCGAGATGGCCGAGTTGCTCTACGGGGTGGTCGTCGAGTACGCGGCGCTGGAGGGCTGGGAGCGTGTCTACGACCTCTACTCGGGGATCGGCACGATCGCGCTCACGCTTGCCCCCCGCGCCGGCGAGCTGTGGGGGATCGAGCTGATCGAGGAGGCCGTCGCCGACGCGATCGCCGCCGCGCGGCGCAACGAGATCCCGGGCGTGCAGTTCTTCGCCGGCGACACCCGCCTCGCCCTTCCCGAGTTGGTCGCGCGCGCCGGGCGCCCCGATGTCGTCGTCGTCGATCCGCCGCGCGCCGGGCTCTCCCAGAAAGTCGTGCGCCGGATCATCGAGGCCGCGCCGAAGCGGATCGTCTACGTGTCCTGCAACCCGACGACACTGGCGCCGAACGCCGCCCAGCTCGTCGAGGCGGGCTGGGTCTTGAAGAAGGTCCGCCCCGTCGACATGTTCCCCCAGACACACCACATCGAGTGCGTCGCTGTTTTGGAGCGCGGGTAGGGTTCAAGGACGATGCGGGCCGTCACCATTCGCGAGGGGCAGATCGTGGTCGAGGAGCACCCCGATCCGGAGCCGGCCGCCGGCGAGGTGCTCGTGCGTGTCCTCGCCGCTGGGCTGAACGGCGGCGACATGATGCAGCTGCGTGGGCTCTACCCGGCGCCCCCCGGCTACCCGCAGGAGATCCCCGGGATGGAGCTCGCCGGCGAGGTGGTTGCGCTTGGCGCCCACCCTCCCGGGACCGAGCGCTTCGCGGTGGGGGACCGCGTGATGGCGATCGTCGGCGGCGGTGCGCAGGCCGAGTTGACGACGGTGCATGAGCGCCTGCTGATGGGGGTCCCGGAGTCGCTCGACTGGCCCGCCGCCGGGGGCCTGCCCGAGGTCTTCACGACCGCCCACGACGCGATCTTCGTCCAGGCTGAGCTGCGCCCCGGCGAGCGCCTGCTCGTGCACGGCGGCGCCGGCGGTGTCGGCACGGCCGCGATCCAGCTCGCCCGCGCGGCCGGCGCGCGGGTGACCGCGACCGTGCGCCACGAGGGGTTGCGCGAGCAGGTTGCCGCGCTTGGAGCCGAGGCGATCGCGCCCGAGGGCTTCTCCGAGCATGGTCCGTTCGACGTGATCCTCGAGCTCGTCGGCGCACCGAACCTCGCCGAGAACCTGCAGGCGCTGGGCACCGGGGGGCGGATCGCGGTGATCGGCGTCGCCGCCGGCGCCCAGGGCGAGCTGAACCTGCTCGCGCTGATGGGCAAGCGCGCCCGCATCCACGGTTCTACTCTGCGCGCGCGCTCGCTGGAGGAGAAAGCCCTGAACGCGAGGCGCGTCGAGCACGAAGTGCTGCCGCTGTTCGAGTCCGGCGCCCTGCGTGTGCCAGTTGCCGAGACCTTCGCGCTCGAGCGCGCCGACGACGCCTACGCGCGCTTTGCCGCGGGCGGCAAGCTCGGCAAGATCGTCCTCACTTTGTGACAGGACTCAGATGAAGCTGTGCCCGAGCTGTGCCCGAGCTGTGCCCAAGTTGTGCCCGAGCTGTGCCCAAGTTGTGCCCGCGTGGGAAGTGAGTAGACACTTTGAAGACTGCGTGACACCATCGTTATACGCAGTCTTAAAAGTCTTACATCCCTCCCGGCCTCTTTATCTTCAGTCAGCGGTCAGGGCTCTGCTCAGTACGGCGGCTGCGCCGCGTACCAGTCGCCGAGCGTGCGGAACGCTGCCCAGAAGGCGCGCTTGGCGTCCTGTTCGTCGAGCGACTCGTCGATGTTCGGCACGTACAATGCATCGATCGTCGGCGTCAGCCGCTGGATCTCGCCCAGCCGTGGCTCCAGAGCCCGCGCGAGCGGGATCTCCAGCTCGGCGAGCGCGGCGAGCGCCTCGGGACCCATCACGACGACGATCTTCGGCTGCACGATCGCGAGCTCTTCGACCACGCGCGCGACGCAGGCGAAGTCCGCGAGCGAGGAGTCGCTGAGCGGGCACTTCACGCAGAGCGTGCCGTAGACCGCCAGAGGATCGATCGAGAGGCGCTTGAGCGACTTCATCAGTGCGCCGCCGGCGCGCCCGTAGAAGGCGACGCCCTCCTCGATCTCCGAGGGCAGGGGCGCATGCTTGAGCAGCATTATGTCGGCTTGGGGATGCCCCGAGCCGAGCACCGGCATCAGGTTGCCGCGCGGGCAGTGCGGGCAGGACTGCAGCTCGCGCGTGAGCGAGTTCAGCTCGCGGATGGCGCGCTCGAGGTACTTCTCGCGGATCTCGTCATCGGTTACGGGCATCGACCCCGAGAGATTTGACGACGCCGGTACTTGTCCTTGCTCGTGCATCAGGACTTGCGCTTTTCTCGGGCTCGTCGATCACGAACCGCGACCGCCACCTCGCCTCGCGCGCTTCACCCGCCGGGCCTTGCTCGCTCGCTGGGCGGAGGCGGGGGTGGCCTTCGTCTGGAGGAACTTCAGCGCCTGTACGTACAGCAGGCTCGTGGGGCGCGTGAGGATGTCGGCGTCGCGCAGCGACTGCAGGAACTCCTGCGGCCCATCGAAATCGCGCATCCGGATGCGCACCGAGCCGAGGCCCTGGGCGACGTGCGAGTCCGAGCCGGCGCCCGCGACGATCCGGTACTTGGCGGCGAACCGCGCGGCCTCCTCGTTGAAGGCGCCGATCGCCACCCGCGGGTTGAAGACCTCGATCGCGTCGACATCGTCGAGGATCTTCAAGAGGTGCTCGTAGTCGGGAACCGAGTGCATTCGGTCGAACGGGTGGGGAACGTAGACGAGACCCCCCTGGCGCTTGATCTCCGCGACGGTCTCCTCCAACGTGAGACCACGCGGGATCTTCTCCTCGATGAACAGCCCGATCACCTCGCCCTGTTCTGCCGTCTTCACCTCCTCGGCGACGATCACCTTCACGGCGGCAGCGGAAGGGCGGGCGGGGTCTGAGACAGCGGCCTCCCTGCGCGCCTCGAGCGCGCCGGAGATCTCGTTGTGGTCGGTCACCGCGATCGCGCCCAGCCCCTGCTCGCGCGCGGTCGCCAGCAGCACCTCGACGGGCGTGGCGCAGTCGCCCGAGTGGTCGGTGTGCATATGCAGGTCGACGTCGATCAGCGGTCGTTTCGCCAGACGCCGCTTCAGGACGGGATCGCCGTCCATGTTGTGGCGCCGCGCGGCGAGCGCGCGATAGATCGCCTCGAGCTCGGTGGCCGCGTCGGCGTCGTCGGTGGTGTCGTCGAGCAGCCGGTAGTCGCCGGGGAAGTGCCGGGCCATCAGCTCCGCGGTGGCCGGCAGGCTCGCGGTGCGCGCGTCGAGGCGCCCGAAGAAGGTCTCGACGAAGCGCCGCGCGACGAGCGTCGAGAGCAGTCGCTCGGTGGGCGCGTGGAAGGAGCCGACGTTGAGCGAGCGCGAGTGGCGCAGGGCCGCGTTGGCGGTGCTCGGCGCGAACGGCTCGTGCACGTGGACGAAGTCGAGCGGGACGCTGCTCAGCAGCTCCTCGATCGTGCGCGCCACGTCGATCGGCAGGGCGGGCGCTCGCCGCCGGGTCGGGGAGGTCCGAGTCGGCCGTGCCGTGGTCTGTAGGTCGAGTACCTCGCCGACGGCGATGACCCGAGGCCCACCCGGGCGGGCGGGGTCCGAGTCCAAGTCGGTCCCCTCCAGCAGCGATTCGGCGTTACCCCGCGCCGCGCGCAGCTCCCTGCGCGAGGCGCGCACGCGCTCCTGCGAGCGCGACGGGGCGAGCACCAGCACGCGATGGCCGCGCGCGGAGAGCTCGCGCGTGACGCGGTCGATGTAGGCGTTCACCTCGTGCTCCCGCGCCTCCCACGGGTACGGGGTCACATGGGCGATCGAGAACCGCTCTGACGAGGCCATCGGGCCCGTCATGATCACACCTTCTGCGTCACCTTCCGCGGCTTGCTCGCCGGGCGGGGCTTGCTCGCCCGAGATCCGGATCGGGATGCGGATGCTGTACCTACCGGTCCCCGCCCATACTTGGCGATGAACTTCTCCGTGTCCAGCCGCGCCTGGTTGTCCGGGCGCTGGTTGTGAGGGGACTTCATCAGGTAGGAGGAGGGCCCGTCGAGCTGGCCGCCGACGCCGTGGTTGAGCGCGAGCTTGCAGCAGCGCACGGCGTCGATCACGATCCCCGCCGAGTTCGGTGAGTCCCACACCTCGAGCTTCATCTCGAGGTTCAGCGGGACGTCGCCGAAGGCCTGGCCCTCGACGCGGATGTGCGCCCACTTGCGGTCGGTCAGCCAGGGGACGTAGTCGGAGGGACCGACGTGCACGTTCTCGGGAGCCATCTCGTGGTCGATGATCGAGGTCACGGCGTTCGTCTTGGAGATCTTCTTCGACTCCAGGCGCTCGCGCTCGAGCATGTTGTAGAAGTCCATGTTGCCGCCGACGTTCAGCTGGGAGGTGCGCTGGATGCGCACGCCGCGCTCCTCGAACAGGCGCGCCAGCGTGCGGTGCACGATCGTGGCGCCGACCTGGGACTTGATGTCGTCGCCGACGATCGGCAGATGCGCCTTTTTGAAGCGCTTGTCCCAGTAGTCCTCGCGGGCGATGAACACGGGGATGCAGTTGACGAAGCCGCAGCCGGCCTCGAGCACCTGCTCGACGTACCACTTGGTCGCCTGCTCGGAGCCGACCGGCAGGTAGGAGACGACGACGTCGGTGTGGGTGTCCTTCAAGATCTTCACGATGTCGGCGGTCTCGCCGGGGGCCTTCGTGATCTTCTCTTTGAGGTATTTCCCGAGCCCGTCGTGGGTCATCCCGCGGTACACGGGCACACCCAGATTCTTAGGGACCTTGGCGAACTTGATCGTGTTGTTCTGTCCGGCCCAGATCGCCTGGCCGAGGTCCTTGCCGACCTTCGTGGAGTCGATGTCGAAGGCGGCGGTGAACTCGATGTCGCGCACGTGATAGCCGCCGAGGTCGACGTGCATCAGGCCGGGGACTTCCTGTGTCGGGTCGGCGTCGCGGTAGTACTGGGCGCCCTGCACGAACGCCGATGCGCAGTTGCCGACGCCGACGATCGCGACGCGGACCTTGTCGGACTGGTAACGCGGGGCGCCGTTGCTGGAGGCGCCGTTCTTGGTGGCGACGCCGTTGCTGTGTTGGGTGGGAGTCAAGTCGTATGTCCTTCCTGAAGGTTCGGGGTAACTACTCCGCGGGGCGCGCTAGGTCACACGGCCGGCTTGGACAGCTCGCTGCGCACGTGCCAGATGCGCTGCGCGACGGTGATCAGGCTGAGCGCCGCGAGCACGTAGACCGCTCCCTTCAACACCGAGAGCTGTCCGCCCCCGCTGACGTCGGCGAAGATCAGCCCGATCGCGAGGATCACGACGCGCACCGGCCGCGTGGCGATCCCGACCTTGCACTCCACGCCCAGCGCCTCGGCGCGGGCGCGCGTGTAGCTGACCATCAGCGAGCTGAGCACGGCGACGACGACCGCGGCCGCCGCCACGCGGTTGCCTTTCAGCGCGAAGTCGCCCGCGACGGCGGTCAGCACGATTCCCTCCTCGATGCGGTCGAGCGTCGAGTCGAGGAACGCGCCGAAGGGGGTGCCCTTGCCCGACATCCGCGAGTAGCGCCCGTCGAGCGTGTCCATCACCGAGCCGACGATGAAGGCGACGCCGCCGAGGAAGTAGAGCTCCTCCCACACGAGCACCGCCGCCACGAGGTTGAGGGCGAAGCCGGTGAGCGAGATCGCGTTCGGCGTCAGGCGCGAGTCGATCAGGCGGTTGCGCACGAGCTCGCGTCGCTCGCCGGCTCCGATCGGGGCCCTGCCGTTCGCTCGCGCCCGTGGCGCCCGGAGCCGAGCGCGGCGCGGCGGAGCCTGATGTCGTTGGGGCATCGGCGTCAGCTCGCCTGCAGATTGGTGGGAGTCGCAGCGGAGAAGCGCCATATTGCGGGGCGAGCGCGCGCGAGCCAGCTCGCGCCATAGGCGGCGAGGGCGGCGGTGAGCACGCCGAGGATCGCGTCGAAGATGAAGTGGTTGGCGGTGGCGATGATCACGAACGCCATCAGGAACGGGTAGAGGAACCACGCGACCTTTACGATCCGCCGCCGCGCCAGGCGCGCGAGCGGCCAGCCGACCATCAGCGCGAAGCAGACATGCATCGAGGGTACCGCCGCATATGGGTTGACGAGCGCGTTCAGCGCGGCGCTGGCATGGTCGACATGCACGCCGGTGACGTTCGCGACGGAGTCGATGAAGCCCCATTCGGGCATGAATCGCGGCGGCGCCGTCGGGAACACGACGTAGCCGATCAGCGCGATGAACATCGCGATCGCGAACATGTTCCGCACGAAGTAGAAGCTGCGGTTCTGGCGCAGGTACAGGTAGACGAGCGTCGCCACCGTGACCGTTGTCTGCGCGTTGATGTATAGCCAGCTGAGGAAGTCCATCAGCGTGCGGCTGCCGGATGCCCACGCCTGGATCGAGGGCTCGACGAACACGTGCAGAGAGAGCTCGATCGAGATCACGTCGCGGGCGTGGGCGAAGGCGGCGTTCGCGTCGCCCTCGACCAGGCCGCGCACCAGCCGGTAGGCGAGATACGCAGCGGCGAACAGCGCGACTTGGCGCAGCACGTCCAGCCATCCCCGGGGCAGGACGCGTGCCTGTAGGAGACGAGCACGAGCGACCACTACGAGAAGCCTAGACGATGCACGGAGGGCCTATCTCATGGAAAGCGAAGAACGGCGGGCATGCCCGGCAGGGCTATGTACAGCGGGGACCGTGATCGAAGATCCGTTCGAGCGAGAAGTCGATCCCGACGCGCACGCTGCCCGCGCCCTGCGCCTGCACCTCGGTCCAGCCCCCCGGCGCTTCGCGCACGCAGCCGTGCCCTGCGGCGATCGCCCAGTAGGGGGTGAAGCGGATCCTCACGATCGTGCTCCCGGGGCGCGGCTCGGAGAGCGTGAACGAGTCGGTGGTGGCGCTGCTCAGCACCGCCGGCGCCCGCGCCAGGGGCGCCGCGCCGAGCACCGCGAACAGTCGCCAGTGCGCCGAGCGCCAGATTTCCCGCAGGTATGAAGACCCGCCCCCGCGCAGCAGCTTGGCCTCGCCCTTCGCCGAGTAGTCCAGTGGCGCGTCTGGAAGCGCGACGTAGGAGACCGCTTCTTCGTCCAGCCACGCGCGGTAACGGGCGGGCGTGAGCGGCGTGCTCGCTTCGTCGTAGAACAGCGCCGCGTCCCGCTGGTCGAGCTGACGCTCCCAGCCGCGCGCGAGCATCACGTGCGGCGCCATCCAGCGGGCCTCCCCGTGATCGGCGCTGGGCACGACCTCGATCCGCGCCGGGCGGCCGGCGTAACCCACGTCGAGCGTCCGCAGCTCGCCCAGCAGCGGTGTGAAGAAGGAGGCGTTCACGGCGGGGTCCGAGGCGGCCGCGGCGAAGTCCGCGAACGGGGCGTTGGCCTGCCAGTAGAGCAGCAGCGGCGCGAGCAGCAGCAGCAGGCGCGGGCGGCGCCCCAGGAGCACGCAGGCGAGCACGGGCCCGGCGAGCATCGCGCCGAGCCGGTCGACGTTGCCGCCGACCGGCGAGGGGATCGCGTAGGCGCCGAGCAGCGCGAGCGCGTACAGGAGCGTGCCGGCCAGCAGCAGGCGATCGATCGCCTGCCCGAGGCCAGCGCCCCCAGCCGGACCGGTCGCCTTGCCGCCTTCGCCGGCCTCGCCGGGTCTGTGAGGGCCGCCGGCCTCGCCGCGGCCGCCGGCGCGCTCGCGCTGCTCGCGCAGGATCAGCGCGGCGATCAGGAGGATCGCCGCGATGTCGGGGTAGAACGCCGAGGCGACGAACGGCTGTGTGCCCCCTTCGGGGAAGGCGAGCGTCAACAGCCCGATCGGCGCCAGCGCGGCGAGCGTGAAGACGATCGGCCAGGCGCGCGGCCACCCGCTGGCGGCGCGCCTGGAGAGCGCCCAGGCGACTCCGGCGAGTCCGAGGAACGCGCCCGCGACGGGGCTCGCGACCGCGCAGAGCACGGCCAGCGCGAGCGCCGCCGCGCGCCGCCCGAGTACCGCGCCCGGCCCGCTCCGCTCGGGTCGGGCGCGCGCGTCGCGCGCGCCGCGCAGGACGAGCAGCGCGCCCAGCCCGAGCGCCAGGCCGAGGTCGTAGGGGACGCGGTTGGAGAGCAGCGCGAAGGAGGCTCCGATCGCGAACCAGACCGCCGCGATCCGCGTCGCCCGCGCCGGGAAGCAGCCGTCGATCAGCAGCGCGAACAGCGCGGTCGCGGCGACCATCGCCAGCGCGTTCAGCAGCTGCGGTCCGAGCCACGCGCCGAGCGCCGGGGCGAGCAGCGAGTAGGCGGGCAGGTGGTGGCCGCCATACCAGGAGTTGTCCCAGAGCGTGAAGCCGACGCGCGCGAACAGGCCGCTGCGGTAGGCGGCCGCCGCCAGGTCGGTGGAGGGCGGCGCGGCGATCACGTAGACGAGGCCCAGCACGGCTGTCAGGGCGGTCGCGAGCGCCCACGTCGGGACCCGCTCGAAGGGCGCGCTTGGCTCGTGCTCGCCCGCCGGGGTCGCCGGCAGGGGCCCGCGGAGCTCACCACGCGTGCTCAGGGAGTTCACCGCGCGAGGATATATACCGTGGGCCGATGCGCTCGCCAGCTTGGACGCCTCCCACCCGCGCGCGGGTGCGCCGGATCCGCGATCGCCTGCGTGAGGTCTATGGCATCCCTTTGATGGCGCCGCACGGCGATCCGATCGCGGAGCTGGTGCTGACGGTGCTCTCGCAGAGCACGAACGACCGCAACCGGGATGTGGCGTACCTGCGCCTGCGCGAGCGCTTCACGACGTGGGAGGAGGTGATGCGCGCGCCGGTGGGGGAGGTCGAGGAGGCGATCCGCCCGGGCGGGATCTCGAAGGTGAAGTCGGCGCGGATCAAGGCGATCCTCGAGGCGCTCGCCGAGCGACCCGGGGGTGGCGAGGCACGGTCCCCGGATGCGTCCTCGTCGCCGGGACTGCCGTCGGATGCATTTCAGCGCGGTCGCCCACCCGAGCTCTCGCTCGACTGGCTGCCCGAGGTTCCCCTCGACGAAGCGCGCGATTACCTGACCGCGCTCCCCGGTGTCGGCCGCAAGACCGCGGCATGCGTGCTGCTGTTCGCCTACGGCCTCCACGACGTCCCCGTCGACACGCACGTCTCGCGCGTGGGCATGCGCCTGCGGCTGCTCCAGCCGGGAGCGTCGTTCGAGCAGCTCCACGACCAGATGCTCGCGCTCGCCGCCCCCGGCGAAGAGCTCGAGCTGCACGTCAACCTCCTCCGCCACGGCCGGCGCACCTGCCACGCGCGCAAGCCGGCCTGCGGCGAGTGCGCGCTCGCACGGATGTGCCCGAGCCGCGGGAACTTCGCTGCGTGACATAAATCTTTCAGCCAAGCGGGGCGGACATTCTCAGACGGCCGCCCCCGCGAAGCGGGTTTACGGCCGGCTGAGAATGCCGATCCCGCGCTAACCGCGAGGCAGGACCGCGAACGCGATTACCGCGTACTGCAGCGCCGCCGCCGCGAGCACGAGCGCGTGGAAGACCTCGTGGTAGCCGAAGACCTTCGGCCAGGGGTTCGGTTTGCCGCTCGCGTAGATCACCGCGCCGGCGAGGTACAGCGCGCCGCCGGTCGCCAGGCCCGCGGCTCCGAGCCAGCCGATCGCCGCGGGCAGCTCGCCGAAGACCGCGGCCGTGACCAGCCCGAGCAGCACGTACACCGCCGCGAACAGCCACTTCGGCGCGTCGATCCAGGCGAGCTCGAAGATCACCCCGCCGAGCGCCCCGGCCCAGAGCACGACCAGGACCACGCTCGCGAGCGTGCCCTTCAGCGCGAGCAGCGCGATGGGCGTGTAGGTGCCGGCGATCAGCACGAAGATCATCGAGTGGTCCAGCCTTCTCATCCAGCGCCTTGGCCCTGGCCGCCAGGTCACGCGGTGATACAGCGCGCTCGTGCCCAAGAGGCCCGAGACGGCGACGGCGTAGATGCTCGCCGCCGCGCGGGCGCGTCCGTCGGAGGCCGCGAGGATCAGGCCGACGCCGCAGAGCAGCGACACGAAGAACGCGTACTGGTGGGAGACGCCCCGCAGCCGCGGCTTGACCGGCGCTAGCGAGGCAAACTCCATCCACACAAGGTACCGCTCACGGCCGGGAGCGGGAGCATTTGACAGGATATAGATAATCTGCCACACTACGACTTAGATTTTTCCACCCATCTTCGAAGGAGCACCACACAATGGCTAAGACAATCGGCATCGACCTCGGCACGACGAACTCGTGCATGGCCGTGCTCGAGGGCGGCGAGCCCACCGTGATCGAGAACTCCGAGGGCGGTCGCACGACCCCCTCGGTCGTGGCCTTCACGGCCTCGGGCGAGCGTTTGGTTGGAACTGTCGCCAAGCGCCAAGCCGTCACCAACCCGCAGAACACGATCTTCTCGATCAAGCGCTTCATGGGCCGCAAGGAGGCCGAAGTGCACGAGGAGGAGTCGATCGTCCCCTACAAGGTCGTCTCCGGCCCCAACGGCGACGCGCGCGTGGAGGCCGGCGGCGAGCAGCACTCCCCGCCGGAGATCTCGGCGATGATCCTGCAGAAGTTGAAGACCGACGCGGAAGCGTATCTCGGCGAGACGGTCGACGGCGCGGTGATCACCGTCCCCGCCTACTTCAACGACGACCAGCGCCAGGCGACGAAGGACGCCGGCAAGATCGCCGGGCTCGACGTCAAGCGCATCATCAACGAGCCGACCGCCGCCTCGCTCGCGTACGGTCTCGACAAGGAGTCCGACCAGACGATCCTCGTCTTCGACCTCGGCGGCGGCACCTTCGACGTGTCGGTCCTCGAGATCGGCGACGGCGTCTTCGAGGTCAAGTCGACCGCCGGCGACAACCACCTCGGCGGCGACAACTTCGACAAGGCGATCGTCGACTGGCTCGTTAGCGACTTCAAGAAGTCGCAGGGCATCGACCTCTCGACCGACCCGATGGCGCTCCAGCGTCTCTACGAGGCGGCCGAGAAGGCGAAGATCGAGCTCTCGACCACGCAGGAGACGCAGATCAACCTGCCCTTCATCACCGCCGACTCCTCCGGCCCGAAGCACCTCGACACGCGGCTCACGCGCGCGAAGCTCTCCGAGCTGACCTCCGACCTGCTCGAGAAGATCGTCGCGCCCGTGCGCCAGGCGATCGACGACGCCAAAGACAAGGGCGTCAAGGAGATCGAGCACGTCGTCCTCGTCGGCGGCATGACCCGCATGCCGGCCGTGCAGGAGAAGGTCAAGGATCTGACCGGCAAGGAGCCCCACCGCGGCGTCAACCCCGACGAGGTGGTGGCGGTCGGCGCCGCGATCCAGGCAGGTGTTCTCGCCGGCGACGTGAAGGACGTGCTGCTGCTGGATGTCACCCCGCTGACGCTCGGCATCGAGACCAAGGGCGGCGTGATGACGAAGCTGATCGAGCGCAACACGACGATCCCGACGCGCAAGGGCGAGGTCTTCTCGACCGCCGAGGACAACCAGCCCTCGGTTGAAATCCACGTCCTGCAGGGCGAGCGCGAGATGGCCCAGTACAACAAGTCGCTCGGCAAGTTCCAGCTCACCGGCATCCCGCCGGCGCCGCGGGGCATCCCCCAGATCGAGGTCGCGTTCGACATCGACGCGAACGGCATCCTCAACGTCTCCGCGAAGGACCTCGGGACGGGCAAGGAGCAGAAGATCGAGATCAAGTCCGGCTCGGGTCTGTCCGACGAGGAGATCAAGAACATGGTCTCCGACGCCGAGTCCCACGCCGAGGAGGACGCCCGCGCCCGCGAGCTCGCCGAGGCGCGCAACAACGGCGAGAACGCCGCCTACCAGGCCGAGAAACAGCTCTCCGATCTCGGCGACCAGGTCGACGCCGACTCCAAGGGCCGGATCGAGGAGGCGATCAAGGAGCTCCGCGAGACGCTCGAGTCCGAGGATCCAGCCGCGATCAACGCCAAGACCGAGACGCTCCAGACCGCGTTCCATGCCGTCTCCGAGGCGATGTACCAGCGTGCCCAGGAGCAGGCGCCGGCCGCCGGCGATGGGGCCGGGGCCAACGGCGGCGGCAGCGCCGATGGGGCCGGTGGCGCGTCCTCCGACGAGGAGGACGTAGTCGACGCAGAGGTCGTCGACGAGCCCCAGGGCTGATCGATATGTCCGATACGGATACGGAGCAGACGATCGAGGAGCAGGACGAGTCCCCCCTGGCCACCGGTGCCGCACAGGCGCCGGTGGGTGGGGTCTCCGCGGACGGTGAGATCCAGGACGAGGTCGTTGTGGAGGGAGAGGTGCTCGAGGGCGAGGTCGTCCGCGACGAGGCCGAGGAGGATGCGGTCGAGGTCGAGGAGGACCTCGACGAGCTGGAGGTGCTCGCCGCCAAGCGCGACGAGTACCTGGCGCTCGCGCAGCGCACGCAGGCCGACTTCGAGAACTACCGCAAGCGCGTCGCGCGCGACGCCGCCACCGCGGCCGAGCGCGGTGTGGCGAAGCTCGCCAGGGAGCTCTTGCCGGCGCTCGACAACCTCGACCGCGCGCTCGACGCCGCGGCCCAGGACGACCCGCTGCTCGACGGGGTGCGCCTCGTACGGGGGGAACTGAGCTCCGGGCTGGCGCGCGTGGGGATCGAGTCCTTCGGGGCGGCCGGCGACACCTTCGACCCGGTCGAGCACGAGGCCGTCGCCCAGCAGCCCGTGGAGGGCGCCGCGAGCGGCAGCGTGGTCGAGGTCTACCAGCCCGGCTACCGGCTGGGCGCGAGCATCATCCGCCCGGCGCGGGTGCTCGTCGCCGCATAGTCGAGGGGTTTGACAGATGGCATCGCGTCCCGACTACTACAAGACGCTCGGGGTCGACAAGAAGGCGACCCCCGAGGAGATCAAGAAGGCCTACCGCAAGCTCGCGCGTCAATACCACCCGGACACCAACCCGGACGACAAGAAAGCGGAGGAGCGCTTCAAGGAGATCTCCCAGGCCCACGACGTGCTCGGCGACCCCGACAAGCGCAAGCAGTACGACAGCGGCTCCGGCGCCTTCGCCTCCGGCGGCGGGCCTGGGGGAGGCTTCGGGGGCTTCGGCAACTTCGACTTCGACGCCTCCTCGATGGGGGACATCCTCTCCAACCTGTTCGGAGGCTCCGGTGGCGGTCCGGCTGGACCCGCTGGAGCGGGCGGCAGGGCGGGAGGCGCCGGCCGGCGCGCGCGCGTTGAGCGCGGCAACGATCTGGAGGCGCAGGTCTCGATCTCCTTCGACCAGGCGATCTCCGGCGCGCAGATCCCGCTGTCGGTGCCGATGAAAACGGCCTGCGGCACCTGTCACGGGACCGGCGCCCGGCCCGGCACGACCCCCGTCGTCTGCCCCCGCTGCGAAGGGCGCGGCGTCGAGCCACAGGGGCAGGGCATGTTCTCGATCTCCCGGCCGTGCTCGCGCTGCGGCGGCTCGGGGACGATCATCGAAGACCCCTGCCCGACCTGCCACGGCTCGGGCGCAGTGCGCACCGTCAAGAAGCTGCGCGTGAACATCCCCGCCGGCGTGCGCGACGGCGGTCGCATCAGGCTGGCGGGCAAGGGTGAGCCCGGGCCGGGGGGCGGGCCGCCCGGCGACCTCTATCTCGTTGTCCACGTCTCCCCATCGCCCGTGTTCCTGCGCAAGGGCAACAACCTCGAGGTCGAGGTGCCACTCACGATCCCCGAGGCGCTGCGCGGTGCCGAGGTGCAGGTGCCGACGCTGAACGGCGCCAAGACCCTGCGCGTCGCGCCGGGCACCAAGCACGGCACCGTCCAGCGCTTGCGCGGCGAGGGCCCGGCAATAGCGGGGTCCCGCCCACCCGGTAAACCGCCGGTGAAGGGCGATATCCACTACCGCTTCCTGATCGACGTGCCGAAGGAGCTCAACGAGGAGCAGACGCAGGCCGTCGACGCGCTCGCGAAGACGCTCGACGGCGCCGACCCGCGCGCGGGTCTGTTCGAGGCGCAGGCGGCTTCATCTGAGGAGGCTTCGTGATGGGCCGCGTCGAGGTCGAGACCAGCCGCGGCGTGTTCATGATCTCGGTCGCCGCCGAGCTGGCGCACATGCACCCGCAAACGCTCCGCGTGTACGAGGCGCGCGGCCTGATCGAGCCCAAGCGCTCGCCGAAGGGCACGCGCCTGTACTCCCAGGATGACGTCGAGCAGCTGCGACGCATCCAGGAGCTGACGGCCGACCTTGGGCTGAACCTCGCGGGGGTCGAGCGCGTGCTCGAGCAGGAGGCGGAGTTGGAAAAGATGCACGCGCGAATCGAGGAGCTCGAGCTGGAAGCTCTCCACGCCCAGGTGAAGCTCGCCGAAGAGCTCGAGGAGGTGCGCCGCTCGTTCCGCGCCGAGCTGACCGTGCCCTACCGTGGGGGGACCGAGATCGTCCGTGCCGCCGACGCGCGCTCGCCGTTCCGCTTCTCGGCCGGGAGCAGGCCGGATGGCCGCTAACCCCACGAATCCCGCCGCCCAGGGCCAAGCCGAGCAGGAGCAGAGCCCGCTCGAGCGCTTCGGGCGCGACCTGACCGAGATGGCCGAGCAGAACAAGCTCGACCCGGTGATCGGCCGTGACGAGGAGATCCGCCGCGTGATCCAGGTGCTGAGCCGCCGCACGAAGAACAACCCGGTCCTGATCGGCGAGCCCGGGGTCGGCAAGACCGCGATCGTCGAGGGGCTCGCGCGGCGGATCGTCTCCGGCGACGTGCCCGAGTCGCTGCGCGAGCGACGCGTGATCGCGCTCGACATGGGCGCCCTGATCGCCGGCGCGGCCTACCGCGGCGAGTTCGAGGAGCGGCTGAAGGGGGTTTTGAAGGAGGTCTCCGACGCGCAGGGCGCGATCATCCTGTTCCTCGACGAGCTCCACACGATCGTCGGCGCCGGCGCCGCCCAGGGCTCGGTCGACGCCTCCAACCTGCTCAAGCCGATGCTCGCGCGCGGCGAACTGCGCGCGGTCGGCGCGACGACGCTCGACGAGTACCGCAAGTACATCGAGAAGGACGCTGCTTTGGAGCGGCGCTTTCAGCCGGTGACCGTCGGCGAGCCCAGTGTGGAGGACACGATCGCGATTCTGCGCGGGTTGAAGGAGCGTTACGAGGTCCACCACAAAGTCACGATTCAGGACAGCGCCCTGATCGCCGCTGCCACCCTCTCGCATCGCTATATCGCCGACCGCTTCCTCCCCGACAAGGCGATCGACCTGATCGACGAGGC
>DATCFG010000120.1:0-20429 GCA_036509655.1 Solirubrobacteraceae bacterium
CGATCAGCCCACGCGCAGCCGAGGCCAGGTCGAGTTGCCCGCCGAGCGTGGATGGCAGAGACAGTCCGGGCACCGCGCGGCCGGGCAGGTGATCGGCAGCGCCATCGTCTTCCGGGACGGGCAGATTCCGAGGCGTAGCTCCTAGCATGAGACTTAGCGGCACCCGGGGATTTCCCGAGGTGCCCGCTCGGCAGTCGTGGCGAGGCGGAAGTTCAGCGCGAGTGCGCCCTTGAGCACCCAGCGGTCTGGTGCCACGACGAGCAGGCGGCGCAGGAACAGCTCGAACGCCACACGCTTGCGCAGCCTTGCCAGCCCGAGGCCGGTGCTGGCGGCTTCGTTCTTTAGGCGCTCCTCGAGCGCTTGGCGGAACGCGGCGGCGCTCGTGTACTTCATCGGTGCGTCTCGATGGTGAGGAGGACTTGGATCGTGTGCTGTTGGCGGCGGCGGGCGGCTTCTTCTTGGAGTTGCTTGCGCGTGAGCAGTCCTCGGCGCAGAGCCTGTCTGACCGCCATCGAGAGCTGCTCGGGCTGGAGGCGGTCCGCGACATCGACCAGCGTTCGTGCCGGGGCGGTGAGGGGCAGGCCGTCGCGCCAGACGGTCGCCACCTCTTCACCGTCAGGGCGGGTATGGAGGGTGACGCCTGCAGGCCGGCGCAGCCCGCGGTGCCGGCGCGGGACGAGCAGGTGCACCCCATCCGGGATGTTGTCGCTGAGGTCCAGCAGCGCGAGGGCGCTCTCGTGGGAGAGCAGCGCATCGCCGACACCCACGGCCATCCACGCCTCGCGCAGGTCGTCGTGCTCGGCGGTTGGGAATCCTTGGATGCGGTACAGCCCGCGGCGGATACGCGCGAAGCGCCCGCGGCGCACGTGGTAATCCAGGAGCTGGCGGCTGACCCGATGCGCACGGGCCTGCCCGGCAGTGAAGTAGCCGCCCTGTTGGTAGGCCTCGGCCTCCAGCTCCCGCATGCCAGGGTATACAGCGTCATTCATAAGACAAGTATAGCTTGACTTTCGCGGACTATAAGAGGTATAGGAAAGTCTCTTGGAGCATGTAGCCGTCCAGCGACACAGTCATCGAGTAGATCAGCTTCCGCATCACAGTTGGCATGAGCCGCGCGTCTAGGTTCGGAGTGGTTGGCCGGTCGAGCCGTCGGCGCCCGCTTGCTCTTGGTGATGCGGCATGACGGCCTCGGCTGCCTCGTCCGGTGTCAGGTCCGGGTAGATCGCCCTCACGGCAAGGATCGCGCAGGCTCCACCGACGAGCTGCGCCGCGATGTAGCCTGGCGCGGAGGAGGGTGCGATGCCGGCGAAGGTGTTGGAGAACATGCGCCCAACGCTGATCGCGGGGTTGGCGAAGCTGGCCGAGCTGGTGAAGAAGTAGGCGGCGCCGATGTACGCGCCGACGGCAGCCGGGGCGGTGTTTGCGCGTTTGCTGCGCGCGAGGGAGAAGATCACGAGCAGCAAGCCGGCGGTGGCGATCGCCTCGGAGAACAGGTGCGCGGGCGAAGCGCGGTGATGAGTGGAGATGCTGATGGCAGCCAGAGCGAACATGCCATTCGCCACGACGGCACCGAGCACGCAGCCGGCAACCTGCGCGGGTATGTAGGCGAGCGCATGGCGCCAGCGGATGCCGCCAAAGCTCGCGTCGGCGAGCGAGACGACCGGGTTGAAGTGCCCACCGGACACCGGGCCGAACATGAGGATGATCGTGTAGAGCCCTGCTGCCGTGGCGGCGGCGTTCTCGAACAGCTCCAAGCCAACGTCGTTCGGGGAGAGCGTCTGCGCTGCGATGCCCGAGCCGATCACGAGCGCAGCGAGAAACGCCGAGCCCAGCAGCTCGGCGAGCAGACGGCGGGCAAGCGGAGGCGTGTCCGTCATGCGGCGACCAGGAGCTTGTCGGCAAACTCGCCAGGCAGCCCAGCCTCGCGGACCTCAGCGGCAACAGCATCGGCGTCGTACTCGATGCGCTCGATGCTCACCACCACGCTTCCAGTGCTCGGCGTCAGGACAGCGAACGCGCCACGCGGGTCGCCGTCCTTGGGCTTGCCGACCGAGCCACAGTTGACGAACAGCACGCCGCCGTACTCACGCACCCAAGGCTTGTGCGTGTGACCGAACACGAGCACGGGATCGCTCTCAGCCGCGGCCAGCCGTTCATACAAACTCGCCGGCTTATCCTCGAACAGATACTCGTTGACCTTCCGCGGAGAGCCGTGAACAAGGTGAACATCCACATTGCCCACCGGGAAATGCAAATCGAACGGCAAGCCGCGCATGAAGTCCTTGGACTCCTGGCTTGTGTGCGCGAGCGTCCAGTCCACCGAGCGCTGCCCAAGCTCGCGGTCATGCGCGGTGACATACGCGCAGCCGCAATCCTCAAGGTCCCGCGCGATGGCGAAGTCATAGTTGCCATAGATCGTCGGAATGTCGCGCTCAGCGATCAATGCGCAGACCTCATTCGGGTGCGGGCCGTAGCCAACGAGATCCCCACCGCAGAACACGCTCTCGATCCCAAGCTCCTCGACCCGAGCGAGGGCAGCTTGCAACGCCAGCAGGTTGCCGTGAATGTCGGTGATGACGGCAACCGTGTCCGGTCGCCCGCCTGGCTGGGGATTCGTGGAAGGCGCGTCGCTCGGCGTCATGGCGCAGATCGTATTACATTGACGGACGTGAGTCTTATTGATATAAGTAGATTGATGCCCGTCGATTTGGAGCTGGCCCCCAAGCAGAAGCGAGCCAACGGTGCTCCTTGCTGTGAGCCCGTTGTCTACCCCGATGTTCAGCGGGAGGAAGCTCTGCGCATGGCCGAGGTCGCCAAGGCGCTCGGCGACCCGATCCGACTGCAACTTGTCGACGTTCTGCGTAAGCACGCAGGCGAGGTCTGCGTCTGCGAGCTCGTGCCGCTGTTCGACATCGCCCAGCCCACGCTCTCCCACCACCTCGGCAAGCTGCGCGCCGCCGGGATCGTGGACTCCGAGCGCAAGGGCCTATGGGCCTACTACTACGTCATCCCCGGCGCACTCAAGGAGCTATCCACATGGCTGAGCTGAGGTAGCGCCGGAGGGCGATCACGGCCCAGATCGCCTCCACGACGCCGAAGGGCCATGTTCCCGCGAGGAACCCGTGGGCGCTTGAGAGTACGCAGCCGCAGGCGAAGGCGAGGACAAATCCTCGGTGGCGGCGCTCCAAGGCGCCTACGACCACCGATAAGGGGGTCCTATCAGTGTGGGAGCGGCGCACCAAGCAGCCCGGCGATGGCGCCAGCTAGGCCGGCGGCGAGCAGGGTTACTACGACGCTGCGCCCCAGCGCGAGCAGCGCGACCGCCGCGGCAGCGAGCACGGCGTACTGCCAGGTCTCGCTGAGGGCGGCGGCGAGTGGGATCGCCGAGCCGATGATCGCCCCGGCCGCCGCCGGAGCTGCGCCGGCAAGGAACGCGATCACGCGCTCGTTTACAAGCAACCGCTCAAAGCGCGCGGCGCCGAACAGGATGAATGAGAACGAGGGCACAAACGCGACGAACGCCGCCAGCAGCGCCGAGGGGAACCCGCCAGCGGCGTAGCCGACTGCCGCGACGGTCTGCGTTATCGGTCCCGGCGTGACCTGTCCGAGTGCAACGGCGTTGAGGAACTGTGCGTGAGTCATCCAGTGATAGGTGCTCACGGCATCTGTCTGCATCAACGGGACGATCACGAATCCGCCGCCGAACGCCAGTGCCCCAACCTTCAATGCGGTCCACACGAGCGCACCCGTTCCGTCGGGGTCGCTCATCACGGCGAGCAGAGGCCAGGCGTGGAAGCCCACACCGTCGCGCGCCAAGCCCCTGAATACCAGCTCGATCGCACCGCAGGCCAACAGGACGAGCACGAGCCAAGGGCCAGCCGTGGCAGCCGCGATCCCCCCGGCGAGCGCATACGCCAGCACACGGGAGCGCTCATCGGCTGCGCGTCTCCAGATCGGTATGGCGACGCCAAGCCCCGCTCTGACCGCAACCGGAGCGACCGCCGCACCAGCGCCCACGCCGGCGCCCCGTATCCATGCGGGCGGTGATCCCGCGAGGAACAGCGCCGAAAGCGCGAGGATCAAGACCAAGCCGGGCAGGATGAAACCCAGGCCGCCGATGAGCGCACCCTTCGGGCCGCGCAGTCGCCACGCGCAATAGATCGCAAGCTGTGTCGAGGCCGGTCCCGGCAGCAGGTTCGTCGCCGCGATCGCTCGCTCGAACTGCTCCTCGGTCAGCCATTCGCGCTGCGTCACGCACAGCACACGGAACAGCGCGACGTGCGCGGGCGGACCACCGAACCCGATGCAGCCGATCCGGCCCCACTCCCGCGCAATCTCAGCAAGCGATGGCTCTGCCAGAGAGTCGGCCGGTGGCATCGTGGCAGCGTATGTGCTCGATCCCCAATGGCTCGTTCTGATCCCGTAGCCCTGGCCGTCATGGACGACCGTGCGCGGACACCACACCCACTAGCGCATGGTGCCCGGGCTCAACCGGTCCTCGCAACAGGAGCTGCTCCTGTCACGATCGCAGCGTTGCAGGGCAACACGTGCGGTCCACCGAGATACCTGCGGATACGTGCGGATTCCGGTGGGTTTGTGCCGCGATACGGGGGTCGGCGGCACAAACCCAGAAGTTGGGTCTAGCGGCTACGGGGTCAGGTCGCTGACTAGTCGCGTGGCAGGAAGGATCTCCGAGATCTACGCCACCACCAAGAACGAGGCCGTCGTCATCCCGCCGCCGGATTGGGGAGGCCGTTTTGCCGCAACGAGGCGCACCGGCGGAGAGGACCGGACGTGTAAGGAAAGTGTAGGAATCGGACGAGCGCCGGCTGGGGCGGGTCACAATCCTTGGGTGAGAGCCCTCGTGGTCGATGATGAGCGTGGTGTGCGCGAAGTGCTGCGCCGCGTGTTGACCCTGGACGGCTATGAGGTGCAGACCGCTGACGGTGGCGGTGAGGCATTCGATTTGATCACGAGCGATGTTCCCGACGTGGTGCTGCTGGATGTGGGTATGCCGGATATCGACGGCTTGGAGGTGTGCCGGGGCGTGCGACGGGTCGGGGAGCGAGTGCCGATCTTGATGCTGACGGCGCGTAGCGCGATCAGCGACCGCGTCGAGGGCCTGGACGTCGGCGCCGATGACTACATGGTCAAGCCCTTTGATGTGGATGAGCTGAAGGCGCGTCTGCGAGCGTTGCTGCGCCGTAGCCGTGAGATACCTGACGATGCGCCGCCGAAGCTACTTTCGTTTGCTGAGATCCAGCTGGACTCCGCAAGGTACGGCGCGCTCGTCGGGGATCGATTCACGGAGTTGACGCGCACCGAGTACCAGCTGCTCGAGCTGTTCATGTTGAACCCTGGGCAGGTGATGTCTCACGGCCATATCTATAAGCGCGTGTGGGACTATGACTTTGGAGCGTCCTCGAACGCGCTGCGGGTGTATGTCGGGTATCTGCGACGCAAGCTCGAGGCCGTGGGCGCTCGGCCGCTGATCCAGACCGTGTGGGGCGTCGGATACGTCTTGCGTGAGCTATGACTTTGCGTGCGCGGATCGCGGCCGTCGCGGGACTCGCGGTCGTGCTGGCGGTGCTGGGAGCCGCGGCGACCGTGTATGTCGTAGTCCGTGCCGATCTGCGTGGCCAGGTCGACGGGTATCTGCGTCAGCGCGCCCAGATATTCACTGGCGTTGGTGGTCTGCCTCCAGCCGCGGCGTTTGCTCGTGGTGGTCTGCCGCGTGGCGCGAAGTTGCCGGCCGGGTTCCCTCGGGCTGTCAAGCCCCCTCAGTTCGGTGCCGCCTCCGGCTATGTCCAGTTCGTGTCCAAGAATGCTCAGATCAGTGTTCCAGGCGGGCAGGGCTCCTCGCCGAGGATCCCACCCAGCGCTCGGGATCGGGCGATCGCGGCGCGCGGCAGCGGGCGGGCGCTGTCTGATCGGACTATCAAGGGGACCCATCTGCGTGTGATCACGGTGGGCGCTGGGTCGCTGGGCGCGGTCGTGATCGCGTTGCCGCTCACCCAGGTCGACCACGAGCTGAACGAGATCCTGATTTTGCTCGCGCTCGTGGGCCTGGCCGGTATCGCGATCGCAGCCGTTCTCGGCGCCCTGGTGGCGCGTACGGCGCTGGTGCCGGTCGCGCGGTTCACGCGACGAGCGGAGGTCTTGAGCGACACGCTCGATCTCTCTCAGCGGCTGGATGTCACGGGCCATGACGAGATTGCTCGGCTCGCGACGAGCTTCAACCGCACGCTTGACGTGCTGGAGCGCTCCGTGCAGGCCCAGCGACATCTCGTCGCCGACGCGAGCCACGAGCTACGCACACCGATCGCGACGCTGCGCGGGAACATCCAGATCCTGCGCGAAGCCGACCGTCTTCCCGCGGAGGATCAAGCGAGCATCCAGGACGACATCGTCGAGGAACTCGACGAGCTGACCTCACTTGTCAGCGATGTCGTCGAGCTCGCGCGCGAGACCCAGACAGAGCCGGCCAACGATGCCGTGCACCTCGACCAGATTGTCGAGTACGCGGTGCAGCGAGCCCAAAGACGCGGCGAGGTACAGCTGCAGGTGAGCCTCGAGCCGACCGTCCTCAGCGGCGAGGCGGATCGCATCAACCGTGCCGTCTCGAACCTGCTCGACAACGCCCGCAAGTGGAGCCCGGCCGACGGTACGATCGAGATCAGCCTACGAGAGGGGGTGCTGAGCGTTCGCGATCACGGGCCGGGCTTCCAGGAGTCCGATCTCCCGTTCGTGTTCGACCGTTTCTATCGAGCCGACCGGGCGCGCAAGCTCCCCGGTTCCGGGCTCGGGCTCGCGATCGTGCGCCAAGCCGCCGAAGCACACGGAGGCTACGTCAAGGCCGAGAACGCGCCCGGCGGCGGCGCCCGTCTAACCGTGAGCTTCGGTGCCCCGGTAACACAGAACGGCCGCCCGCACCCACCGAGCACTTCGACGGCGTGAGCACCCGGGACGTTAACCACGCCCCGGGTGGGTGACGGCGGCGGAGCTCGGCTGGTCGCGACGAGTTGGTACTAGCCTTCTTCGCCCGTGGGCGGGGCGCCACCGGCCGGGGCTTCGCCGCTAGGCGGAGATCCGCCGCCGCTGGGAGGCCCGCCGCTTGGAGGCGCGCCGCTCGGCGGCCCACCACCGCCGGCGGCTGGGCCGAGGTCGCTGTGGCACTTGCTCTCGGCGCTCTTGAAGGCCGCGCTGCTCGTATTGATGCCCTTGGTGTCGAACACGGGGCCTTTGCCCGACGTGTTCGGGGCCGGCAGATTCACGCCGTTTTCACGCATGCACGACGAGAACTTCGCGAGCGCCTTGCTCGAGCCCGCACCGCGGAACCGCGCGGCTCCGCCGGCCGGGAAGTTGCCGCCACCGCACTTCTTCAGCCCGGCTTGCAGCTGCGCGGCGCTCTCGCCCTTCGGTAGTTTGAATCCGTCGCTCGGAGGCTGGCCCGCGGTGCCGGCTGGGGGCGCCGACCCAGACGATTGGGGGTTGCCGCCGGCTGGAGCGGAGGGAAGCGTGATGCCCTGCTTGGACAGGCATTCGCGCAGCGCCGTCGACCTGGCAGAGCCGGCCCCAGGGGCGTTGCTCGGCGTTGTCGCCGATTTGCTGTTCGCGGAGTTGGTGCTACCGCCGCTGCCTGAGGAGCTTCCGCACGCCGCCAGCATCAGGCAGGCACCTAGTAGGACCAGCAGGGCGAGGACCGTCCGGGTGTGGTGGTGGCTTGTTGGTTGATGAGCGCGAGGCGTGTGAGTGGGCATCTATCGTTCCTTGTTTGAGAGTTGTCGTATTGCTCTAGCCAGAGCCGAACAGCGCCGATGAGCCGCTGCTGCTGCTTGAGCCGCTGGTTGTGCCGCCGCCGCCGAGCAGCGCCGCGAGACCCGTGCCTGACGAGCCGACGCTGATCGATTCGGCGCTGACGGTCCCATTCGAGCCGGTGGCGCCGGTGACCGTCACCGTTTCACCGGGGTAAATACCCTTGACTTTCGTTTTCACGGTCTTGGTAACGCTCGTGCTCGGCGAGGTTTTGACCTTGACGGTGTTGCCTTCGGAACTCGTCACGTACAGCGTGTTCCCGTCCAGGTAGGCGACGGTGCCGGAAGTCGGACGGCCGGCGCCCGTGCCGGCGCCAGGGAACCCGCCCGCGGAGGCGCCCGCCGGGGTTTTGCCGGTGCCCGAGGTGCCGCCGCGCAGCGCCGCAAAGCGTGAGGCAAGGCCCGCCGGGGCGCCGCCAGTGGACGCGGTGGAGGTTTGGCCCTTCTGGACTTGCACGCCGGCGATGAACCCGGCAGCGATCAGCAGCACACCGAGCAGCGCGAGTGGGATCGGTGTCAGCAGACGCCGACGCGGCCGGGCAGGCAACTCCAGATCCTCGGGCTCCTCGAGCCACTCGTCCGGCTCCTCCTCCTCGATCGGATCAGACGCGAGCGTCTGGGGCTCTTGGACGGCGGCGTCGCGGATTGTCGGTTGCTCGTCGGGCATGGGGGGCTCCTCGGTGGGGGAAGGTTGCTCACTCAAAGCGCAGCGCTTCGATCGGTCGCAGGCGGGCGGCGCGAGCCGCGGGATAGGTGCCGAAGAAGAGGCCCGAGGCGAGCGCCGCGCCGAAGGCGAGGAAGATCGAGTACGTCGCGATTTCCGGCTGAACTCCGGCGATCTTGAACTGGCTGCCGAGTACGCCGACGGCCACGCCGGTGATGCCGCCGATCAGCGACACGAGCACGGCCTCGGTGAGGAACTGGGTGAGGATGTCCGAGCGCCTGGCGCCCACGGCCTTGCGGATGCCGATCTCGCGCGTGCGCTCGGTTACGGACACGAGCATGATGTTCATCACGCCGATCCCGCCGACGAGCAGCGAGATCGCGGCGACCTCGCCGAGCAGCGTGGTGAAGACGCTCGAGGAGGAGCTGGAGGTCGACAGCAGCGACCCCTGGTTCAGGACGCTGAAGCCGGGTTCTGAGGTGTTCTTGATTTTGTGACGTTCCTCGATGATCTGCGTGACCTGGCCTTCGGCGGCGTCGAGTGAAGATTCGGACTTCGCCTCGACCGTGATCGAGTCGATCGATCCCGCACCGGTCAGCGCGCTCTGCACCGTCGTGATCGGTGCCATCACAACGTCGTCCTCATTGGTCGTGCCGTTCGTTCCCTTTTTCGCGAGCACACCGACCACTTCGAAGTTTGAGCCGTTGACCTTCATGTTCTGGCCCACGGCACTCTGACCGGCGAACAGTTCCTGCACGACTTCCTGGCCGATCACCGCCACGCGCCTGTGCTTGCTCACGTCTTCGGAGGTGAGCGAGGCGCCTTCGGCGAGCTTGTAGCTGTGAGCCGTCAGATAGGACGGCGTGGTGCCGATGAACGACGACGGTTCGAAGCTCGAGCCGCCATAGACCAGTTTCACGCTGGAGGCGTTCACCACCGGCGAGGCGCTCATGACATCCGGCGCGAGGTCTTTGTTCTGCAGGGCTTCGGCGTCGCCCTTCGTCAGCGAGATGCTGGCCGAGCTGGACGCTCGCACGCCGCCGCGCCCGGCGCCGGCCATCACCAGCAGCACATTCGTGCCGAGGCTCTGGATCTGAGACTTGACGGCGTTGGAGGAGCCGTTGCCGACCGCGATCAGGATGATCACCGAGGCGACCCCGATCGTCATCCCCAGGATCGTCAGCCCGGAGCGCAGCTTGTTCGCGGTGATCCCACCCCAGGCGATCCGCACTGTCTCGAGTCCGATCACGACTGCACCTGCGCCTGCGCGACGGCGGCCTCGACTGTGTGATGCGCGGACTTAAGGTGGTGCAGCACAGGCAGCGCGTCATGCACGCCGGCGATCCGGCGATCCTCGATGACCTCGCCATCGCTCAAGCTGATCACACGCTTGGCCTGTTCGGCGACGTCGGGCTCGTGGGTGATCAGGACCACCGTGCGGCCTTCTTCATTGAGATGAGCGAAGATCCGCAGCACGTCCTCGGTGGAGTGCGAGTCGAGGTTCCCCGTCGGCTCGTCGGCGAGGATCATGGTCGGGTTGGTGACGATCGCCCGTGCGACCGCGACCCGCTGCTGCTGGCCGCCGGAGAGCTCGGATGATTGGTGGTGCAAGCGGTTCGCCATCCCGACTGCACCAAGCGCATCTTCCGCGCGACGGCGGCGCGTCGCCCTGTCGACTCCCGCGTAGGCGAGCGGCAACTGCACATTCGCGATCGCGCTCGTGCGCGCGACCAGGTTAAAGCTCTGAAAGACGAAGCCGATCTTGCGGTTGCGCAGATCCGAGAGATCGTCCTCGTCGAGGCTGCTCACATCCACCCCGTCGATCAGATAGCGACCGCTGGTGGGTATATCCAGGCAACCGAGGATGTTCATCAGCGTGCTCTTGCCGCTGCCCGAGCTGCCCATGATCGCGACGAAATCGCCCCGGTCGATCTGCAGAGAGACCTGGCGCAACGCGCGTACCCTGATCTGCCCCAGCTCGTAGGTCTTGGTGACCTCGCGCACCAGAATCGCCGGTGGCCGCGGACGCCGGCCATTGCCGGCCTGCCGCGAGAGCGGGTGGCGCTTGACCAGCGGCTGCTGGCGAGCAGACCGTCCCGGTGGGCCCGATCGCGCGTCGATAACTCTCGGCAAGCGCATCACGGCGGGCCTCCAGCAGGAAAGCCACCGCCACCGCCTGCGGGGAACCCACCACCGCCGCCCAGACCGCCGCCAAGGCCGCCGGATTTGGAGAGACCGCCCAGTTTGGAGGTCAGGCTCGCGCCGCTGGAGCCCGTGGTGCTCGCCGCCGGCAAGACGACCGTTTCTCCAGCCTTCAGTCCACTGAGAACGATCGTCGAGCTGTTGCCCGCCAGCCCCGTCGTCACGGCCTGGCTGACCTGCTTGCCGGCACGCTCGACGGTCACCGAGTCGGCGGTGATCGCGCTCGTCGGGACGTTGATCCCTTCGGCCTGCTTGACGACGACTTCGGCGGTCGCGCTCATCCCGGGCTTCAAGCCAGATGCCAGCTGTTCCAGCTGGAAGGTCACGTCATAGCTCACGGCCCCGCTGCTGCTCGTGGAAAGCGTGGCGACTTCGCTGACATGAGCTGCGAGCTTGGCGCCACTGAGGGCTTCGACAGTCACCGTCGCGATCTGTCCGACATGCACGTTGCCGATTTCCGATTCGCTGAGCGCCACCACCAGTTGCATCGAGGACAGGTCGCTCAGCACCGCAAACGATGATGAGCTCGACGAGCCCGTCGAGGAACTCGAAGAGCCGGTGGAGGCACCGCCCAGCGCTGAAGCACCTGTGCCTGTCGAGGAGCTACTGCTCGAACTGCTGGAGCTGGAAGCCTTCGTAGTCCCGCTAGCCGATGCGGTTTCGCCGACTTCCCCGGACAAACTGACGATCGTCCCATCCTGCGGCGCATACAGCTTCGTGTCCTGGACGGCCTGTTCATCACTTTGCACCGTCAGCCGATCGCTCTTCACAGCAGCTTTCGCCGAAGCGAGGTTCGCTTCACGCGTAGCCGCACTGACTGTGGATTTCGCTGAAGAGGAGCCACCCGACTGCTGTTCGCCTTCTATGCTCGCTCCCGCCGACGGCGTCGTCTTGGCCGGAGATTTACTCGTAGACGTACTCGTCTGAGTCGGAGTGCTCGTCGTCGTCGGCGTGGTTGGTGTGGTCGTAGTCGTGCTCGGCGTGGTCGTGGTGCTGGTGGGAGTGGTCGTCGTTGGTGTCGTGGGTGTGCTCGCGGGAGTCGTGGCTTGAGGTGTGGTGGCCTGGGTGGACGCCGTCAAAGCCACCGACTCGCTGTGAACCGAGGCGGTGCCTGCCTGCACAACGTTCCCCGTGCTGGAGCTCTGCCCGGTTGATGTTTCCCCGTCGCTTTCTTCCTCTTGGCTGAGGTTCGCTTCCGCTGACTGCAGGCCAGCCTTCGCCTGGGCGAGGGTGACTTCGGCGCTCTCAGGGTTCAGGGTTGCCAGCAATTCACCCTCCGTCACGTGCTGGCCCTGGGTCACATAGATGTGTATCACGACCCCGCTCGTCTTAAATCCGAGGTCCAGCTGGCTAGCAGACTGCACGTTGCCGCTACCCGACACAGTCGACTGCACGACGCCCTTCGCCACCGTGGCCGTCCGGGTGCTCTGCACCGTGCTCTGCGATGCCTGCCCCACGGTCGTGTACGCGACGACGATCGCCACGATGCACAGTACGCCGAGGGTAATTACCAACCAAGGTCGTTCGTTGCGTTTAGACACAGGTTCCTTCAGTCAGAGGTTGCAGAGCAAAGAAGGCACCGTGTCTCGCACAGACGCGAGACACGGTGACACCCAGCATCCCCGCGCCAACCAAGAGCCCCGTAAAGAAACCGTTAGATAAGTGTATGAGCGCTCAGCGGGCACGCCGCTCAAGGTGGACCCCCATTGAAGCCCGGCAGCGTCGGCGGGGTCGCCTATTCGGTCTAGATCGCCTGTTCGCCCCAACTCACCGCAAACGCCGAGCCTCCGCTCGACACGGCTGACGGGACGACAACGGCTGACGTGCTCGCTGCCGAGGCACGTTGGCCCTACAGGGAAGTCCTGAGCTTCAGAGCTTCACGCAGTTCCAGCTCGTCGGCGCGGCGAGGGAGGGGTTGCTCGCGCTGAGCGTCGGTATCGGGCTCAGCGTCGTGCACGAGCCGATGGAGGCCGAGGTGACCGAGGTCGTCGGGCCGAAGGGGAAGTGGAAGGCCGACTGCACAGCGAAGCGTCATGGCCACGAGGACGGTTCGATGACCTTGGGCGGGCGTCACAGCTCGGCGACTCGGTCAATTCCGCAGCGGCACTTGCCGTGGGCCAGAGAGCCTGGCGGCTCGTGTCCAGGCGATAGGAATAGATGGCGAGAGGCGGACTCGAACCGCCGACACCTCGATTTTCAGTCGAGTGCTCTACCAGCTGAGCTATCTCGCCGCGACGCCCGATCCTAGCGTTTCTGCGCCGCCGGTTGAGCGCTGTAACCTGATCGGAGGCCACAGCCTGGCCGGATACGAACACGACGGCTCCGTCGTCGTCTACGGAAAGCAAGTTCCGGTCCTGCGCGGGTTCAAGTCCGCCTCTCGTCATCTCCCCGGCAAGATCGCACTAAGGTCCGGGGATGACCTATATACCTCCACAGGAGATCCTCGAGCGCTATGCCTCCGTCCTCGTCGACTTCGCCCTCGGCGGCGGCCAGGGCGTGCACCCGGGGGAGGTCGTGCGCGTGGTGGCGCCCGAGAGCGCCAAGCCCCTGTACGTGGAGCTGCAGAAGGCCGTATGGCGAGCGGGCGGCCACGTGATCGGCTCCTACCAGCCCGACGACGATCACCGCTTCAACCTCTCGCGCGACTTCTACGAGCTGGCGAGCGGTGAGCAGCTCGAGCGCTTTCCCGCGAAGTACATGCGCGGCCTGATCGACGAGATCGACCACCAGGTCTCGGTGATCGCATCGGCCGATCCGCATGCCCTGGACTCGGTCGACCCGGCGAAGATCATGCGCAGGGGCGAGGCGCTGCGCCCGCTGCTGGACTGGCGCGGCGAGAAGGAGAACGCGGGGCGCTTCTCGTGGACGCTCGGCCTCTACGGCACGGCCGCGATGGCGGCGGAGGCGGGTATGGCGGAGGACGAGTACTGGGAGCAGATCGTGCACGCGTGCTTCCTCGACGAGGAGGACCCGATCGCCCGCTGGCGCGAGGTGGCGGCGCGTCAGGAGCAGACGCGCGCGCGGCTCGACGCGCTGCAGATCGAGCGACTGCACGTCGAGGGCGAGGACGCCGACCTGTGGATCACGGTGGGCGAGCAGCGCCGCTGGCTCGGTGGGAGCGGGCGGAACATCCCGAGCTTCGAGATCTTCACGAGCCCCGACTGGCGCGGGACGGAGGGCTGGATCTACTGCAACCAGCCGCTCTACCGCTACGGGAACATCGTCAGGGGCATCCGTCTGTCCTTCGCCGACGGGCGTGTGACGGAGGCGAGCGCTGAGGAGAACGAGCGCGTGCTCACGGAGATGATCGCCACCGATGGGGCCGATCGCGTGGGCGAGTTCTCGCTCACCGACCGGCGCTTCTCGCGGATCACCCGCTTCATGGCCCAGACGCTCTACGACGAGAACACGGGCGGTGAGTTCGGCAACACCCACATCGCCCTCGGGCGCTCCTACCAGGACGCCTATGACGGCGACCCCGGCGAGGTGACTGGCGAGCAGTGGCAGCAGCTTGGCTTCAACAGCTCGAGCGTGCACACGGATGTCGTCTCTACGAGCGATCGCGTGGTCACGGCTCAGTTGCGGGGCGGCGGCGAGCGCGTCATCTACCGCGACGGGGAGTTCCAACTCGACTAGATGGACAGTCTTCTATGTCTGCTACCAATTTGCTCTCAGCGAGGCGATCCAGGCCGCGTTCGACCTCGATTGAGGGGGATCGGCGGACCGCCCAACCCAGGCCGCGCCGTCGATGCGGTCGGTTGGCGAAACTTCGGGGGGCCTCTTACCGAGCCCCCTTCGTGCCGGGGTTCAGCAGGCCCTTCGGATCGAACAGGCGCTTGACGCCTTCGTGTAGCGCGAGCGCCCGGCCGGCCCACTGCACCCCGAGCTGGCCGCTCTTGACCGTGCCGAGACCGTGCTCTCCAGAGATCGAGCCGCCGAGGCCGACCGCGAGCTCGAACAGGTCTGTCGCGGCGCTTTCCGCGCGTCCCACCTCGGCGCGATCGGACGGGTCGAGGAGCATCGTCGAGTGCAGGTTGCCGTCGCCCGCGTGGCCCCAGCTGCACGCCGCGAGACCGTGGCGCGCGCCGATCTGGAGCGTCCCCTCGATCGCCTCCTCGAGCCGGTCGAGCGGCACGACGATGTCCTCGCTCAGCTTCCCGCCCCGCTTCGCCTGCACCGCATAGGGGATCCCGGCGCGCCAGCGCCACAGAGCCCCGATCTCCTCCGGCGCGGTCGGCGCATAAAAGGCGCCCGTCGCATCGCTCAGCGCCTCGAGCAGCTCCCCGCGCGCGCGTAGCGCGACGGCCTCGTCGCCGTCCACCTCGGCCAGCACGGCGAACGCCCCCGCCGGATCGTCTCGTGCTGTAACGGCCTCCGCCGGGCAGGCGTCGCCGGCGAGCGCCATCGTCGCGTTGTCGAGGTACTCGATCGCGGCCGCTTCGATTCCGGCTTCGAGGATCGCTCGCACGGCCGCGGTCCCCATCCGTGAGTCGGGATACAGCGCGAGCACGGGGTAGGTCCGCTCGGGCGCCGGAATCAGTCGCAGCCATGCGGCCGTGACGATCCCGAGCGTGCCCTCGGAGCCGACGAGCAGGCTCCGTAGGTCATACCCCGCGACGTCCTTCCGCACAGGGCCGCCGAGCCGTACGACCTCCCCCGGCGCGAGCACCACCTCCAGACCGGTGACCCACGCCCCCGTGGCGCCGTACTTGAAGGTGTGGGGTCCGCCCGCGTTCGTCGCGATGTTCCCGCCGATCTGCGACTGCTCCGCGGCGCCCGGGTCCGGCGGGAACAGCAGTCCGTTCTCGCGCGCGCGGCGTCGCAGCGTGGCCGTACTCACCCCGGCCTCGACCTCAGCGCGCCACAGCGCGGGGTCCAGTGAGCGCACGCGGTTCAGATGCCGCAGGTCGAGCACGACGCCGCCCTCCAGCGGGACCGCTCCACCGGCGAATCCCGTGCCGCCGCCGCGCGGCGTCAGCGCGACCTCGTGTTCGTAGCACCACGCGAGCACCGCCGCCACCTCCTCCGCGCAGCGCGGCAGCGCGAGCGCGTCGGCGTGGCCTCGCAGGCCGTGCGCCTCGGTGGCGTCGCTCAGCTCGGCCCGGCCCGGCGCGACGATCTCGATCGCCGGAAGCGCCCTTGCGAGCGCCGCTCCGATTGCCCCCGAGGAAGGGGTCACCATAAGCTCCCGGGTCCGATATACGCATAGTAGGCTTTGCCGTATGACCGCTTCGGTCGGCTCGCCAGTCGGCACCCCGGCCTCCGTCACTCCGAGCTCCTACGCCGAGTGGCTCGACGCCTACGGGGTGACGCCCGAGCGCGACGCCGAGTTCACGACGCTCTCCGGCGAGGCGGTGCGCCCGCTCTACACCGAGGCCGACCTGCCGGAGGGAATAGGTGCCCACCCACCCGACGACCCGATCGGCCTGCCCGGCGGCTATCCCTTCACGCGCGGGATCTACCCCTCGATGTACCGCTCGCGGCTGTGGACGATGCGCCAGTTCGCCGGCTTCGGCACCGCCGAGGACACGAACGAGCGCTTCCGCTACCTGCTCGACCACGGCCAGACAGGCCTCTCGACCGCGTTCGACATGCCGTCGCTGATGGGCCACGACTCCGATTCGCCGCTGTCCGCCGGGGAGGTCGGGCGCGAGGGGGTGGCGATCGACACGGTCGAGGACATGGAGACGCTGTTCGGTGGGATCGACCTGGGCGAGGTGTCCGTCTCGATGACGATCAACGCGCCCGCCGCGATCATGCTCGCCTACTACGTCGTCGCGGCGGAATCGAATCCCGCCCAACCCGTGCCCGCCAGCCTGTTGGGCGGGACGATCCAGGCGGACATCCTCAAGGAGTACATCGCCCAGAAGGAGTGGTGCTTCCCGATCGACCCGGCGATGCGTCTCTTGGGGGACATGATCGAGTGGTGCTCGCGCGAGATGCCGCGCTGGCATCCGGTCTCGATCTCCGGCTACCACATCCGCGAGGCCGGCTCGACCGCCGCCCAGGAGCTCGCGTTCACGCTCAAGGACGGTCTCACCTACGTCGAGCAGGCGATCGAGCGCGGCCTCGACGTCGACGACTTCGCGCCGCGGCTGTCGTTCTTCTTCAACGCCCAGATCGACTTCTTCGAGGAGATCGCCAAGTACCGCGCGGCGCGCCGGATCTGGGCGCGGGAACTGCGCGAGCGCTTCGGCGCGAAGAACCCGAAGTCGTGGCTGATGCGCTTTCACACCCAGACCGCCGGCGTCTCGCTGACCGCCCAGCAGCCGCTCAACAACATCACGCGCACGGCGATCGAGGCGCTCGCCGGAGTGCTCGGCGGCACGCAGTCGCTGCACACCAACTCCTACGACGAGGCGCTCGCCCTGCCGACCGAGGACGCGGTCCGGATCGCGCTGCGCACCCAGCAGATCATCGCCCACGAGACCGGCGTCGCGAACACGATCGACCCGCTCGGCGGCTCGTACTTCGTCGAGGCGCTCACCGACGAGATCGAGGCGAAGGCCTACGAGTACTTCGCGAAGATCGACGAGCTCGGCGGGATGGTCGAGGCCGTCAAGCGGAGCTACCCCCAGCGCGAGATCGCCGACGCCTCCTTCCAGCTGCAGTGCGAGATCGACGCCGGACGCCGGATCGTCGTCGGCGTCAACGCGCACACCGAGGGCGGTGACGACGAGACTCCGCTGCTGCGGATCGACCCCGCGTTCGAACGCCGGCAGATCGACCGCCTCGCCGGCGCTCGCGCGCGCCGTGACGGGGCCGCCGTGGAGGCCACGCTCACCGCGCTCAAGCAAGGCGCGGCGATGGAGCGCGCGAACCTGATGGAGCCGCTGCTCGACTGCGCCCGCGCTCGCGCGTCCGAGGGCGAGATCGTCCTAGCGCTCCAGGCCGTCTGGGGCCACTACCGCGAAGTTCCGGTTTTCTGACTGAGTCCCTCCAAAACCGCGCGGCGAGTCGCGGCGCCCGTCCCGGCGGCTCTGGGGGTAGGTGTTGTGCTCGTCGGCCCTGGCCCTGGCTCTGGCTCTGGCTCTGGCTCTGGCTATGGCTATGGCTATGGTAGGCTTCTGCCATGGTTGCAACCATCGATGCTGCCGGGCGGATAGTGGTTCCCAAGCGATTGCGTGAGCAGCTCGGGTTCAAGCCGGGGCAGAAGTTGGAGCTCAGCGCCGTGGACGGGAGGCTCGAGGTGGAGCACACGATCACGCCTGTGCGCCTGAAGAAACGCGCTGGGCGGCTGGTGGCGGTCACCGACCAGTCGATGCCTGTATTGACGCAGGCGATGGTGCGCGAGACGCTGGAACAGACTCGCCGGTGAGCGTCGCCGGTGGCGGGCAGACGCCCGACAGCAGCGTCGTGATCGCCGCGTTCGCCAGCTGGAACGAGCACCACGAGGCGGCGATCGAGGCGCTCGGCGAGATTCGGGACCTCGTCGCCCATGTCGAGCTCGAGACCTACTCGGTCCTGACGCGCCTGCCCGAGCCGCTGCGGATGGAGCCGAAGCTGGTCGCTCGCTATCTCCGCGAGGACTACCCCGGCAAGCGGATGGCGCTGGGAGAGGCCGAGCGGCGCGGATTGGTCGAGCGCTTCGCGCGATTGTCGATCGCCGGCGGCGCGATCTACGACGGCATCGTCGCGGCCACCGCCGCCGATCACGGCCGCGGCCTGATCAGCTGCGATCGCCGTGCGGCGAGCACATACGACCGGCTCGCCGTCGAGGTCACCTACCTCTGAGCGTGTACAGCTCGCGGAAGACAAATGCACGGCCAGTGCTGCGGCTTGGGGCGGTGCTGACGAGTGCCGCTGGGCGCAGGCTCGGGCGCCGTGCCGCAGAAGCGCCGTCTTCTGCGCGCGATCGACTGCTCCTAACGCCGCCTACGCGGAACCCTCAGAACCCCGTGTTCGTCTTCACACGCTTGCGGTCGGCCGGGTGCAGCCCGCCCTTCTTCGCGAGCGTCGCGCACGCCTGGGCGATGTCCTGGCCGAGCGTGACGGTCATCGAGTAGCTGAGCGTCTGCTTGACGAGCGCGCGCATGATCTTCACGTGTTCGGCGTTGGGCGGGAGCGTGTAGGCGGGCAGCATCCAGCCGCGCTCGGCGGCCAGCTGGGCGGCGACGTCGAACTCGTCGTAATCGTGCTCGCCGGATAATTTGAAAGCGACGAGCGGGAGCTGCTCCTCGTCGGCCGCGCCGATGATCTCGAACTCGCCGATCGCGGCGATCTCGCGCGCGAGCGTGCGGGCGTTGTACTTCATCGTCTCCATGATGTAGCGGTAGCCGGAGTGGCCGAGGCGCGCAAAGTTGTAGTACTGCGCGAGCACCATCGAGGAGCCGGTGGAGAAGTTGAGCGTGAACGTCGCGTCGCGCTTGCCGAGGTAGTTCTCGTAGAAGACGAGGTCCTCGGCGAGGTCTGACTCCTCGCGGAATATGAGCCAGCCGATGCCGGGGTAGACGAGGCCGAACTTGTGGCCGGAGACGTTGATCGAGCGGACCTGCTCGAGGCGGAAGTCCCACTCGGTGTCGGGGTAGAGGAACGGCCACACGAACCCGCCGCTGGCCGCGTCGACGTGCAACGGCACGTCCAGGCCCTGCTCGTGCTTGAGCGTGACGAGGTGGGCGTTGATCCCGCGGATGTCGTCGGAGTGCCCGGTGAAGGTCGTGCCGAGCACGGCGGCGACGCCGATCGTGTTCTCGTCGATGTGGGGCTCCACGTCCTCGGGGCCGATCGTGTACTTGTCGGGAGCGAGCGGGACGATTCGCGGTTCGACGTCGAAGTAGCGGCAGAACTTCTCCCAGACGACGTGGACGTCGCCGCCGAACACGAGGTTGGGACGGTCGGTCGACTGCTTCGCCGCCTCGCGGCGCTCGCGCCACTTCCACTTCAGCGAGAGAGCGCCGAGCATGATCGCCTCCGAGGACCCCTGCGTGCGCGCCCCTGTTGTCTTGCCGGGGGCGTTGAAGAGGTCGGCGAGCATCCGGATGCAGCGCTGCTCGATCTCGGCCGTCTGCGGATACTCGGCGTGGTCGATAAAGTTCGTGTGCAGGTTTTCCGCGATGATGCGGTCGGCCTCGGGCTCCATCCAGGTGGTGACGAACGTCGCGAGGTTGCGCATCGGGATGCCGTCGAGCACCATCTCCTTTTCGATCAGCCCCTGTGCTTCCTCGGCGGTCATGCCGATCCGCGGCAGCTTGTCGTCGGGCGCCGGCTCGAGCAGGTAGCGGTTGCCGTAGCGTCTCTCCAGCCGCTCGATCTGCTCGCGCGTGAGCGCCGGTGGGTTGGGGCCGCCGCTGTCGTCGGTGCTCTCGTGCTTGGGCGGCACAGTCATCCTCCTCGGGTTGCACGACGGGGTGCGGGATGCGTCGTCATCCTATACCTCGTGCGCGCGCGTATTCACCCGAATCGGATCCTGATCGTGGCGCTGGCGATCGTCGTGATCGGCGCCGCCGCGACGCTGTTCGGCTGGGACATCAGCGGCTGGTTCAAAACCCTCTGGCACGCCGTCACGGCGATCTCGATCGGCTATCTGCTCGCGGGGATCGTGCTGATCACGCTGCAGACGACCACGACCGCGTACGCCTGGTACTCGATCTTGCGCTACGGATATCCCGACGCTGGAGTGCGCTGGGTGCAGATCCTCGCCTGCTACGCGGCGGCGGTCGCGCTCAACTCGGTGCTGCCCGCGAACCTCGGCACGCTGGCGATGCTGCTGATGTTCACGACGATCATCGCCGCCGCGAACTTCGCCGGGA
>DATCFG010000121.1:0-22722 GCA_036509655.1 Solirubrobacteraceae bacterium
CGCTGCAGGATCCCCGTGAACGTTCGCTCGCCGGCGCCGATCGCCTCGAGCGCGTCGCGCGCCTTCAGCTCTGCCGGGAACTCTGCCCCCAGCGAGCGCTCGCCGAGCACGATCAGCGGCGACTCGGGGTTCTGCAACTCCCGGCGCAGGAACTTCCAGACGTCCTCCCCTCGATGCCAGATCTCCGCAAGTCGCGGGAAGCCCCCAATCGTCAGGTAGGCGTCGAACGTCGCGACGGCGGACAAGCCCAGCATGTCGCCGATCGCCGCTGGCGAGAGCGGTCCGATCGTCATCTCGGTCAGGCGCCCGTACAGCGGCCGGCCGTAGTCGCTCAGAGCACCCATCATCGACACGTCGGAGCCGATCAACAACAGCAGCACAGGCTGGGCCTCCAGGCTACGGTCCCACTGCTTCTGGACGATCGCCTCGATCGCCGGTTCGCTCTCGATCAGAAACGGCAGCTCGTCGATCACGAGCACGACCGGCCGATCGGCCGACGCACCGCTCGCGGCGATGCTCAGCGCGGCCTCCCACGAGCCGATCGCTCCCGCGGCGGCCAGCGCCGCGCCGCCCGTCCCAGATGTGGCGATCTGCTCGCCGAAGTTGCGCAACTCCTCGGGTGAGCTCTGGCGCGACGCGGTGTAGAAAACCGCCTTCGCTCCGCTGCGCCGGATGAACTCCTCAACCAGGCGAGACTTGCCGATCTGCCGCCGCCCGCGCAGGGCGAGCATCCGCCCCGTCCCGCTCTCGCGCAGATGGTCGAGATGGCCCTGAAGCCTGGCCAGCTCCGCCGCCCGCCCGATGAAGCGCTTCGACGCCATGAGTAAAGTGTAGCGCAGTAAACACTACTCAACTACACGTTAGTATGGGACGAGAGGCCCTCTGACGACCCTGATCCTCGGCTCAATGGCTGTGCCGTCCGCGCTCGTGTCTATACCTTCGGCCATGCTCGTGAACGAGTTCAGCGACGGCATCGAGATCGACCAGGTGCTGCTGGTCCGTGAGGCCGAGCGCCGCCAGCGACGCGACGGCGGCGAGTACCTGCGCCTGCAGCTCGGCGACCGCACGGGCGCGGTCGTCTCGATGGTATGGGATGAGCTGGCCGGGATCGAGGAGCTCGCCCGCGCCGGCGCGGCGGTGCACGTGCGCGGGCGTTACACCGTGCATCCGCGCTTCGGACCGCAGATCAACCTCCGCGGTCTCGCCGAGGCTGTCCCCGGCAGCTACCTACCCGAGGATCTGCTCGACGGCCCCGCGCGCGGTGCCGAGCAGATGGAAGAGGAGGTGCGCGAGCTGCTCGCGACGATCCAGGATCCGCACCTGCGGATCCTGCTCGAGCGGGTGTTCGGCGAGGACTCCGAGCTGTGGGCCGACTACCGCGTCGCGCCGGCGGCCAAGTACTACCACCAGGCCTACCGCCACGGCCTGCTCGAGCACTGCCTCGGCGTGGCTCAGGCGGTGAGCGCGATCAGCGCCACCTTCCCGGGCATCGACCGCGACGTGGCCGTCACCGGCGCGCTGCTGCACGACATCGGCAAGCTCGAGGCCTATACGGGCGGGGCCTCGTCCGCGGATGAGGCCCCGAATAAGATCCCGCCGGGCGGGCGGGCCCAAATCATCGACCTCACCGACGCCGGCCGCCTGCAGGGGGAGATCGCGCTCGGCTACTACCGCATCCGCCGCATGATCGAGGAGATCGAGGGCTTCCCCGCCGAGCTCGCGCAGGCGGTCGGACACATCATCCTCTCCCATCACGGCTCGCTCGAGCACGGCAGTCCGGTGGTCCCCTGCACGCGCGAGGCGACGCTCGTGCACATGATCGACAACCTCGGCGGGCGCCTGGGCAGCTTCGACCGTCTGGAGAAGGAGCTCGCTCCCGGCAAGCGCTGGTCGAGCTTCGATCGCGCGCTCGACGGTGCGGCGTTCTTTCCCCCGCGCGAGGGCGAGCCTGCCGAGCCCGTGCGCGAAGCCGCTTGAAAAGTCGCAAATAGCGAGCCCGGAGGCCCCTCGCCGAGATCCTCCCGCCGCTGGCTTCTATCTTTTGAATCCAGATGGCAAAGGACACCGAGAAGCTGATCCGCCAGTTGTCGCTGATCTCCTACCTGATGGCCGAGCGCAGGCCGGTCACGGCGCTGGAGATCAGGCGCGACGTGGAGGGCTACAGCGGCATGAACGAAGACGCGTTCGCGCGGCGCTTCTACGCGGACCGCTCGGAGCTCGAATCGTTGCGCATCCAGCTGACCGTCGAGCGGCCGACAGACGGGGCGGCCGAGCAGGAGAACTACTCGCTGCGCCCGGAGAACTTCCACCTGCCCGCGATCGCCTTCTCCGACAAGGAGCTCGCGGCACTGCAGACCGCACTGAGCCTGCTCGACGGCGAATTCGCCTACGCCGAGCCGCTGCGGCTGGCGCTGCAGCAGATCACCTGGGGACGGCCGAGCCCGCTGCGCGCGCCCGAGCAGCAGTCGGTCGCGCTCGGCATCACCGCCTCCGCCGGCGGCCACGAGTTCTCCGCGCGCCTGGCGAAGGTCGAGACGGCGATCTTCCGCAACAAGACGATCACCTTCGACTACTACACGATGGAGCGCGACGAGGTCGGCGCACGCCGCGTCGACCCCTACCACCTGTTGTTCCAGGGCGGCCAGTTCTATCTGCTCGGCTACGCCCACGAGCGCAAGGCCGTGCGCGTGTTCCGTCTCTCGCGGATCCGCGGGAAGGTCTCCTACGCGACGAAGGCCGAGCACGACTTCCGCCGCCCGACGGACTTCGACCCGCGCTCTTACGCCAACCGCGCCGACTGGCAGCTGGGCGAGGAGCGAGGCGTCGCCGAGGTGCTGATCTCCGAGCGGATCGCCTGGCAGGTCGAACGCCACTTCGGGCGCTACGGCAAGATCAGTGAGCCCGAGCCGGAGATGATCGCCGGCGGGGAGGCGGGAGCGGAAGACAGAGTCTTCCTGACGAGCTACTCCAACCCCCGCGGCCTGATCTCGTGGGTGCTCGGGCTCGGCGCGCACGCGCGATTGCTGGGTCCAGAGGAGCTGACCGCAGAGCTCGGACGGCGCGTGGATCTGCTGGAGGAGCTCCACGGCGAGACGCCGCCGGACCAAGAATCCGAGCCCCCCCCGCCGGCGCGCGCCGGCAAGGGAGCGGAGGCCCATAAGGCGACCCGCACCGCCGGACGCCGGGGCGGCGCCCGCAACGGATCCTCCTCGCGCGAGGGCAGCGGGTCCTCGGCGAGCGGTGTCGACGGCTCCGCGGCCCGCGGCGCCGGCGACACCGCGATTCGCCCGGAGCGCTTCGCGCGGCTGGTGACGCTCGCGAGCATCCTGATCCAGGCCGGCCGCGCGGGTGGCGCGGGGCCCGGAGGGCTGGGCCGGGTGAAGATCGCCGAGGTGTGCGAGCGGCTGCAGCTCTCCGAGGAGGAGTTGCGCGAGGACGTGAACGTGCTGAACGTCGTCAACTTCGGCGGCGGCTCCTACGTGCTCTACGCGGAGATCAAGGAGCAGGAGGGCGAGATCGAGGTAGATCCCGAGCCCTACAGCGACAACTTCGATCGCCCCGCGCGCCTCTTGCCGGTCGAGGCGAAGGCGCTGGTGGCGGCGATCGACCTGATCGGCGAGCATCTGCCGGAGGGCTCGCTCACATCCGCGCGCGAGAAGATCGTGGCGGCGCTCGGAGAGGACCCGATGGAACAGGGCCTGCAGGTCGCGCACGCCGGCGGCGACGACTCGGCGGTCGCGCGCGTGGTCTCGACAGCGATCGTCGAGCGGAGGATCATCGAGCTCGAGTACTACAAGGAGAACGAGGATCAGATCGTGCAGCGCCGCGTCGAGCCCTACGCGCTCACGAACGGCCGCGAGGGCTGGTACGTCGCCTCGTTCGACCCCGCGCGCGGCGCGATGCGCCACTACCGCCTCGATCGCATCAAGAGCGTGGATGTGACCGAGGACTGCTTCGAGCCCCGCCCCGAGGTCGACCCGGCCGCGGAGGTCGACGGCTGGCTGCGCACCGGTGAGGTCGAGACCTCGCGCGCGGCGCGGGTGCTCGTCTCCCCCGAGCGCGCGCGCTGGGCGCGCGAGGCGCGGCGCGTCGTGGAGGAGCGCCGCGACGGCTCGGTCGTCGCCGAGCTGAGCTTCGCGGGCGTCGACTGGCTCGTGCGCGAGATCCTCAAGGAAGCCGGCGACGCCGCCGTGCTCGAGCCCCAAGACGCGCGCGAGGCGGTGCGCGCGGCGGTGGCCCGGCTGCGCGAGGCCCACGCGGTGCCGGCGGGGGTCTGAGGCAGCCTGGGCGTTTCGCATCCGGTCGATTGCCGGTCCGGCGATAGCCTTCTCGGATGAGCCGTCGCGAGCAGATCAAGATGGACGACGCGGAGGTCGCCGCGTTTCTCGCCGGCGAGCGGACCGTCACCTGCGCGACGGTGGGCCTGCGTGGCTGGCCACACCTGATGCCGCTCTGGTATGTGCCGCGGGAGACGCCGGACGGTGATTCGAGCCCACCCACCCCGCGGATCTGGGCCTGGACGTACGGCGCCTCGCAGAAGGTGCGCAACCTCGAACGCGATCCGCGCGCGACGCTCCAGGTGGAGGCCGCCGAGGAGTACCACGAGCTGCGGGGCGTGATGCTCGAATGCGAGACGGTCGTCCATCGCGAGCTCGAGCTGGTGGCCGAGTTGGGCGCGGAGATCCTGCTGCGCAACTCGGTCCCGCGCGGGGTGCAGCCGCCGGCGGAGCTGCCACGGGAGGTGCGCGAGGTGGTCGCGGCGCAGGCCGTCAAGCGCGTCGGTCTCGAGTTCGTCGAGCGGCGCAGGGCGAGCTGGGATCATCGCAAGCTCGGCGGGCTCTACTGATTCTGCCGCCCCGGTAGGCTCCCCGGCGATGGAGCCACTCAAGGGCCTGATCACTTAACGGGGGGAGGGCAGGCCCTCCCCCCGTGCCCCCTCCCCTGTTTGAGCTTGGTCCACTAGGCTCCCCCGGCAATGGAGCCACTCAAGGGCCTGATCCTATCCGGCGGCAAGGGCACGCGGTTGCGCCCGATCACGCACACGAGCGCCAAGCAGCTCGTGCCGGTCGCGAACAAGCCCGTGCTGTTCTACGGGATCGAGGCGATGGCGGCCGCGGGGATCGAGGAGGTCGGGATCATCATCGCCCCTGAGACCGGCCAGGAGATCCGCGAAGCCGCCGGTGACGGCTCGCGCTTCGGGGTGAAGATCACCTATGTGGTGCAGGACGAGCCGGCGGGGCTGGCGCACGCGGTGCTGACCGCCGAGCCCTTCCTCGGGGAGAGCCCGTTCGTGATGTACCTCGGCGACAACCTCTTGCAGGGCGGGATCTCCGATCTGGTCGAGGCCTTCCGCGAGCACGAACCGGATGCGCTGATCCTGCTGACGCCGGTGCCCGACCCGGAGAACTTCGGCGTCGCCGAGCTCGCGCCGGTCGATTCGAAGGGAGGCGATTCATCCTCCGCCCACCCGGTCGGCCGCGTCGTGAGGCTCGTCGAGAAGCCGAAGGAGCCCGCGACCGACCTGGCGCTCGTCGGCGTCTACATGTTCACCGCGGGTATCCACGACGCCGCGCGCGCGATCGAGCCCTCGGCGCGCGGGGAGCTCGAGATCACCGACGCGATCCAGCACCTCGTCGACGGCGGGCTGCGCGTCGAGCCGCACATCGTGAGGGGTTGGTGGAAGGACACTGGGCGCCTGGAGGACATGCTCGAGGCCAACCGGCTGATCCTCGACAACTTGACAGAGCGCCACGAGGGCGAGCTGATCGACTCGCAGGTGGACGGGCGTGTGGTGATCGAGGCCGGCGCGCGGCTCGAGCGCACGACGGTGCGCGGGCCCGCGGTGATCGGCGCCGGGGCGCAGCTGCGCGACTGCTACATCGGGCCGTATACGGCGATCGGCGAGAACTGCGCGATCAACGACGCCGAGGTCGAGCACTCGATCCTGCTCGCGGGCTCCTCGGTGTGCGACCTCGACGGGCGCATGGAGTCTTCGCTGCTCGGGCGCAACGTGACGATCCGCCGCGGCGATCGACAGCCGCGTGCGTACCGGTTCATGGTTGGCGATAATTCGGACATCTCGATCCTGTGACACGGCCGTATGCCGGCGCCGGATCGGCGTCCTCGGTCGCTCGCGTGCTAGCGCACGCCACGCTTCCTGCGTCCTTGCCCGGCTTGGCCTACGACCGTGTCACAACGTAAATGCGGATACTGGTAACCGGCGCGCAGGGGATGCTCGGCCACGACGTGCTGCGCGCGGGCGCGCGCGCCGGGCACGAGCTGATCGCGATCGACCTGCCCGAGCTCGATATCACCGACGCGGGCGCCGTAAGCGAGTTCTTCGCGCGGGAGCGCCCCGAGGCGAGCGTCAACTGCGCCGCCTGGACCGACGTGGACGGCGCGGAGGGCAAGCGCGAGCTGGCCCACGCCGTGAACGCGACCGGGGCCGGCAACCTCGCGCGCGCGGCGGCGGAGATCGGCACGCCGCTGCTGCAGATCTCGACCGACTACGTGTTCGACGGCGCCGCCCCGCTCGACGCGGAGGGCCGCGAGCGCCCGTACGTGGAGTCCGACCCGACCGGGCCGCGCTCGGTGTACGGCGAGACGAAGCTCGAGGGTGAGCGGGAGGTGCTGGGGGCCTCCGCCAGGCACACGGTCGTGCGCACGGCCTGGCTGTACGGGGTCGACGGGGGGAACTTCGTCGACACGATGCTTCGTCTGGCGGGGGAGCGCGAGGCGGTGCAGGTCGTGACCGACCAGGTCGGCTCGCCGACATGGTCCGGGCACCTGGCGCCGGCGATCCTGGGCCTGCTGGAGCGGGAGGTGCGTGGCCTCGTCCACCTGACGGGCGCGGGAGCGGTCTCGTGGAACGACTTTGCCAAGGAGATCTTCCGCCAGGCCGAGGTCGACTGCCGCGTCGAGCCGGCAAGCAGCGAGCAGATGGCGCGCCCGGCGCCGCGGCCGGCCTACTCGGTATTGGCGTCAGAGCGCGACGAGGTGCTGCCGATGCCGCCGTGGCAGGAGGGTCTTGCGGGCTATCTCGCGGCTAGAGATGGCATCACGCGGGCGTGAATCGTGGGCGCCGGCGTGGATCGATGCGCCCGTGATCGCCTGGGTTGAGATGATGTACCCATGAGACTCCTCGTATGCGGTGGCGCCGGGTTCATCGGCTCGACCTTCGTGCGCCTGCGCGTGAAAGAGCAGGGCGACGAGGTGACGGTGCTCGACAAGCTGACGTACGCGGGCCGCGAGGAGAACCTGAGCGAGGTCGCCGAGGCGCCCGGCTATCGCTTCATCCGCGGCGCGATCGAGGATCCGGAGGCGGTCGCCGGCGCGATCGAGGCCTGCCGGCCCGACGCGATCGTGAACTTCGCCGCGGAGACGCACGTCGACCGCTCGATCGCCGAGCCGGACGCGTTCGTGAAGACGCACGCGCTCGGCACGCACGTGCTGCTCGAGGCCTCCCGCGCCGCGGGGCTGCGCTACCTGCAGGTCTCGACCGACGAGGTGTACGGCTCGATCGAGCGGGGCTCGTTCACGGAGGAATCCCCGCTGCGGCCATCCTCGCCGTACTCGGCGACGAAGACTGGCGCGGACCTGCTCGTGCAGAGCTACTTCCACACCTACGAGCTGCCCGCGGTGATCTGCCGGGGATCGAACAACTACGGTCCCTATCAGTACCCGGAGAAGCTGATCCCGCTGATGATCCTGAACGCGCTCCACGGTGACTCGCTGCCGGTGTACGGCGACGGGATGCAGGTGCGCAACTGGATCCACGCGAGCGACTTCGCGCGCGCGATCGGCCATGTGCTCGAGCACGGCGTCCCCGGCGAGGTCTACAACGCGGGCGGTCCCGATGAGTGCGCGAACGTCGACGTCGTGGAGCGGATCATCGAGCTGACGGGCGCTGAGGAGTCCCAGATCGAGTACGTCGCCGACCGCCCCGGCCACGACCGCCGCTACTCGCTCTCCTCGGACAAGGTCCGTGCGCTCGGCTGGGAGCCGCGGGTGCGCTTCGAGGAGGGCCTCGAGGAAACCGTCGCCTGGTACCGCGAGAACGCCTGGTGGTGGGAGCCGATCCGCTCCGGCGACTACCGCGAGTACTACGAGCGCCAGTACGGCCGCGCCCTGAGTTGAGTCACCCCAGCTTCGAGATCTTCCAGGCGCCTTTTTCCTTGACGAGCGTCACGTCCGTGAGCTTGGCCTTGCCGGCGTAGGTGCTCTTGACTTCGGCGGTGGCGCTCGTCGCGCCCTGGAGCTTGACTTTCTCGACCGTCACTTCGGGGGTGTCGACCTCTGAGAGCTGTTCTTTCAGCGCATGCTCGCAGCCGCCGGGGGACGAGTGTAGGCGCGCGAGCACGGCGCTGGAAAGCAGGTCCGAGCAGATCTTCTGCGCTTCGCCCGCGGTCCCGTAGCTCTGCAGGTTGGAGACGACCTGCGCGACCGCGTGTTCTTCGCCTTTGAAGGAGCTCAGGGTCGAGGTGCTCGCGCAGGCGGAGGCGCCGAGCGCGAGCAGCGGCGCGCAGAGCAGCAGCAGGGCGCGCTTGGGCGGGACCGAGATCACGGTCCGAGAGGCTATTTGACCTTGGCCTTATTCGTCGTCGCCGCCGCGGTAGCCAAGGCTCGAGGAGATGCGATCGGCGGTCGAGACGAGCTGCGGGCCGAGCGTGTCGACGAGCTCCGCGAGCGGGGCGCTCGTGCCGGGAATCGAGAGGTTGACGGCGGCGAGCACCGCCCCGGTCCGGTCGCGCACGGGCGCGGCGAGCGTGCGCAGTTCGGGCGCGAGCTCCTGGTCGTTGACTGCGAGGCCCTCCCGGCGGATTCGCTCGAGCTCGTCGCGCAGCGCCTTCTTCGCGGTGATCGTGCTCGGGCCGTGTTTGGCGAGCGTCATGTTGGCGAGCAGCTCGCGCTGCTCGTGCTCGGGCAGGTAGGCGAGCAGCAGCTTGCCGACCGCGGTGCAGTGCGCCGGCAGGCGCGAGCCGGGCTGCGGGTCGAGCGCGGCCTCGCTCTGCTCGTGCCGGAAGCCGCGGGCGCGGTCGACGTAGAGGATTTCCTCGCCGTCGAGCACGCCGAGGCCGGCCGTGTAGGAGGTGAGCTGGCGCAGCTCTTCGAGCTCGGGGTGGGAGTGCTCGCGCAGGCCGGTCGAGTCGAGCGCGGACATCCCCAGATCGGTGACGCGCAGGCCGAGGCGGTACTTGCGCGAGGCGCCCTGCTCGAGGTAGCCGAGCGCGACGAGCGTGATCACGTAGCGGTGGGTGGTCGAGCGGCTCATGCCGAGGTTGTCGGCGATATCGGCGATCCCGAGCACGGGGCGGTTGGAGCTGAAGCAGCCGAGGATCGCGAGACCACGCTCCAGGGATTGGGAGTAGCGGGGTTCACGCAAGTCTGGATCCGACCATGCGGCCCTCCGCTTGTCGTCGGGCTTGTCGGGGTCGTTCGACTTTCCTCTGGGCATCTATGTCGTTCCTATTCTCGCGCGGTGGGTGTGCTCGGGCTGGGATCTTCCTGGCTGTGATCTTCCTGGGGTGCCAGCGTTGAGGAGGATCATAAACACCGAGTCTCCATGCGGGGACGAACAGCGCGGGTGGGAGTTAGAAAACACCTTGCGAAATCCATCCTCGCTGCGGCGTCCGGGAAGGCCTGGGAGATGGCGAGGCATTCCCCCACGGGCGGGTGGGCGGACGGGCGGACGAGGCGGGGGACGAGGGCGCTCTGAAGACAGCTGTCCGTAGATGTCCTGTCTGCTTCATGAGAGGGTGCGGGCATGCAGGCCGAGCAAAATGCACGCATGCGCTTCGCCGCGAACCTGCGCACGCGCCGTGAGGAGCTCGGCGTCTCTCAGGAAGCGCTCGCCCACATGTGCGGTCTGGACCGCACCGCGGTCAGCCTGCTCGAGCGCTCCCGGCGCTCACCGCTGCTGGACACGGTCGTCGCCCTCGCGCGTGCGCTCGAGCTCGACTCGGCGGGGGAGCTGCTCGACGGCATCGGCTGAGAACGTGTTCTGAGGCGCGCCGGCGCGCCAACTACCGTCCAAAGGCAATCCGCTGCGCGACGCCCGCTAGCCTCAACGGGTGCCTCTCTCCAGCTTCACGCCGCGAGTCCGCGAGTGGTTCGGGGCTGCCTTCGCCGCGCCCACCCCCGCCCAGGCGCTGGCCTGGCCGGCGATCGCGCGGGGCGAGCACGTGCTGCTGTCGGCGCCCACCGGCTCCGGCAAGACGCTCGCGGCGTTCCTCTGGGCGCTCGACCGGCTGAGCGGGGATGGCGTCCTCGGGGATCGCGCTTCGAGGGACGAGCTCTCCGGAGACGATGTTCCTGGGGACGGCGCTGCCGCGCTCCGCTCCACCCGTGTCGTCTACGTCAGCCCGCTGAAGGCGCTCGCCTACGACATCGAGCGCAACCTCCGCGCCCCATTGAATGGGATATCCCGCCCGCCCCACGGCGCCGACGACGTGCGCGTCGGCATCCGCACCGGCGACACGCCCCAGCGCGAGCGCGCGGCGATGCTGCGCAACCCGCCGGACATCCTGATCACGACGCCCGAGTCGCTCTACCTGATGCTCACCTCGCGCGCGCGGGAGACGCTCGGCGCGGTCGAGGCGGTGATCGTCGACGAGATCCACGCCGTCGCCGCCACCAAGCGCGGCTCGCACCTCGCGCTCACGCTCGAGCGGCTCGAGGCGCAGGTGCGCGCGGGGCGCCCGGCGGCGACGGTCCAGCGGATCGGCCTCTCCGCGACGCAGAGCCCGCTCGAGGAGATCGGGCGCTACCTCGTCGGCCCCCACCGTGAGGTCACGATCCTCGACGCGGGCATCAAAAAGGAGCTCGACCTGCGGATCGAGGTCCCGGTCGAGTCGATGGCCGAACCTGGTAATGCTCCCAAGGGCCAACAACACGATCCGCTGGAGCCCGTTGCAGGCGGCGAGTCCACGCGCGGGTCGATCTGGCCGGCGATCTATCCGGAGCTGCTGCGGCTCATCCGGGAGCACAACTCCACGATCGTGTTCGTCAACAACCGTCGTTCCGCCGAGCGCGTCGCGCTGCGCCTGAACGAGCTTGCAAAGGCGGATATCGCCCGTGCCCACCATGGCTCTCTGGCGCGCGAGGAGCGCACGAAGGTCGAGGAGCTGCTCAAGGCCGGCGAGCTTCCCTGCCTCGTCGCGACCTCCTCGCTCGAGCTCGGGATCGACATGGGCGCGGTCGATCTCGTGCTCCAGATCGAGTCGCCGAAGTCGGTCGCCCGCGGGCTGCAGCGGATCGGGCGGGCCGGGCACGGCGTCGGCGAGGTCTCGCGCGGGCGGATCTTCCCGAAGTTCCGTGGCGACCTGCTCGAGTGCGCCGTCGTCGCGCGGCGCATGCACGAAGGCCTGATCGAGCCGACCGTCGTGCCGAAGAACGCCCTCGACGTCCTGGCTCAACAGATCGTCGCCATTTCCGTTTCACAGCAGCCGGCCCCAGGGGCCGGCCCCTTAAAAGGAAAAGACACCCCGGAGATCGACGACCCCGAGTACCTCGAGGAAGGCATCTCGGTTGACGATCTGTACGCCCTCGTCACGAGCACGTACTCCTACGCCGAGCTCTCGCGCGAGCTGCTCGAGAACGTGCTCGACATGCTCGACGGGCGGTATCCGTCGAAGGAGTTCGGCGAGCTGCGCGCGCGCATCGTCTGGGATCGCGTCGCCGGCACGATTCGCGCGCGCAAGGGCGCCCGCCAGCTCGCGATCGCGAACGCCGGTACGATCCCCGACCGTGGCCTCTACGCGGTCACACTCCCCGACGGGAGGCGCGTCGGGGAGCTCGACGAGGAGATGGTCTACGAGGCGCGCCCCGGCCAGGCGTTCCTGCTCGGCGCCTCCTCCTGGCGGATCGAGGAGATCGGGCGCGATCACGTGATCGTCACCCCCGCGCCCGGCGCGCCCGGAGCGGTGCCGTTCTGGAAGGGCGACTCCGTGGGACGTCCGCGCGAGCTCGGCGAAGCGATCGGCGCGTTCTCGCGCTGGGCCGTCGAGCAGGACGCGGAGACGCTGCAGCGCGACTACGACCTCGATCCGCGCGCGGCGCGCAACCTGCTCGCCTACCTCCGCGAGCAGCAATCGGCGACGCGCGTCCTGCCGTCCGAGCGCACGATCGTCGTGGAGCGCTTCCGCGATGAGATCGGCGACTGGCGGATCTGCATCCTCTCGCCCTACGGCGGGCGCGTCCACTCCGCCTGGGCACTCGCTCTGACCGCTCGCATCCGTGATCGCTTCTCGCTGGAAGCCGACGCGATCTCCTCCGACGACGGGATCGTCCTGCACCTCCCCGACCTCGACGCCGACGACGTCGATTCCCTGGGCGGGCGGGGATTCGATCTGGCCGATCTCGTCCTGATCGAGCCCGAGGAGGTCGAGGCGGCCGTCACCGCCGAGCTCGGCTCCTCCGCCCTGTTCGGCGCGCGCTTCCGCGAGAACGCCGGCCGCGCGCTCTTGATCCCGCGCGCCTACCCCGGCCGGCGCACGCCGCTGTGGCAGCAGCGGCTGAAGTCGCAGAACCTGCTCGAGGTCGCCAAGCGCTACGCCGACTTCCCGATCCTGCTCGAGACCTACCGCGAGTGCCTGCGCGACGTGCTCGACGTCCCCGGCCTCGAAGGTCTCCTCCGCGGGCTGCACTCGCGCGAGATCTCGCTCGTCGAAGTCGAGACCCCGACCGCCTCCCCCTTCGCTTCCTCGCTCCTGTTCGACTACGTCGCCACCTACATGTACGAGGGCGACACCCCCACCGCCGAGCGCCGCGCCGCCGCGCTCTCGCTCGACCGCGATCTCCTGCGCGAGCTGCTCGGCCAGGAGGAGCTGCGCGAGCTGATCGACCCCACCGCGCTCGCCCGCCTCGAGGACGACCTGCAGTGCCGCTCGGAGATCGCGCGCGCGACTGGCCGCGACGGCCTGCACGACGTCCTGCGCCGCGTCGGCGACCTCACGTTCGCGGAGGTCGCCGAACGCGTGCTCGAGGGGGTCGACGCCACCGGTCTGCTGCGTGGGCTCGAGCGCGAACGGCGGGTCGTGCGGCTGCGCGTCGGTGGCGAGGAGCGCTACGTCGCGGCCGACGAGGCCGGGCTGTACCGCGACGCGCTCGGCGCCGTCCCGCCCGGCGGGCTGCCGGAGGCCTATCTGCAGGACGTGCCCGACGCGTTGCGCGTGCTCGTCGCGCGCTTCGCCCGCGCACACGGGCCGTTCACTGGCGATGAGCTCCACGCCCGCTACGGGGTAGACGCCGTAGCGGTGCTGCGCGAGCTGGAGCGCTCAGGAGGCCTGGTCCGCGGCGAGCTCAGACCCGTGCCCGCCCACCCGAGCGAGCGCGAGTGGTGCGACGTCGAGGTCCTGCGTCGCCTGCGCCGCGCCTCTTTGGCGGCGCTGCGCAAAGAAATCGAGCCGGCCGACACGCGCGCCCTGGCGGCCTTCCTGCCCTCCTGGCAGGGCGTCGACCGCCACGGGGCGGGCGGGCTGAGCGGATCGTCCGCCGGCGTCGACCGGCTGCGCGAGGTGCTCGTGCCGCTCCAGGGCCTCGCGCTGCCCGCGGAGATCTGGGAGCGCGACGTGCTGCCGCGGCGGATCGGCGCCTACTCACCCGGGTGGCTCGACTCGCTCTGCGCGAGCGGCGAGATCGTCTGGGTCGGCGCCGGCTCCCTCGGGCGGAGCTCGGGGCGCGTCGCGCTCTACTTCCGCGAGGACGCTCCCCTGATCGGACCGCCGTCGTCGCCGCGCTCGTCCGGCTCCGGCGCGGGCGGCGCGCCGAGCGAACCGGCGCACGAGCTCCTGCGCGAGCGCCTCGCGCGGGCCCCGGCCTTCTTCACCGACCTGCTCGCCGAGCTCGATCTCGCTGGGGAGACGCTGCGCGAGGCGCTCTGGGACCTCGTCTGGGCGGGCGAGGCGACGAACGACGCCTGGGCGCCGCTGCGCGCGCCGCATCTCACGCTCGCGCGCGGCGGTGGAGGTGTCGCGGGCGGCGAACGCGGCGGGGTCGTGGCGGGGCCCTCCCGCGCCGGGCGCGCCGTCCCCTCGGGCCGGCCGATGGTCTCGCGCTCGCGCTTCGGCGCGCCCCGCCGGGGCGCGCAGGCGCAGGTCCAGGGCCGCTGGTCGCTCGCCGCGTCGCTGTTCGGCGAGCCCTCCTCCTCCTCCTCCTCCTCCTCCTCCTCCCCGCTCGCCGGCTCCCCGGCAGTGGCGCTGCCCTCGCCGGAGCGCCGCCGCGTGCTCGCCGAGCTGCTGCTCGAGCGCTACGGGATCGTCACCCGCGAGCAGGTGCTCGCCGAGGGGATTCGCGGCGGCTTCGCGTTGCTCTACGACGCGTTCTCCCAGCTGGAGACGCTCGGCGTCTGTCGCCGCGGCTACTTCGTCGAGGGCCTCGGCGGCGCGCAGTTCGCGCTCCCGGGCGCGGTCGAGCGTCTGCGCGCCGGCCGATCTCCGATCGGCCGGACCAACCAAGCCGGCGACTCGGGCGAGGGTCCACGCACGCTCGTGCTCGCCGCCGCGGACCCCGCGCAGCCCTACGGCGCCGCGCTGCCCTGGCCCAGGCGCGAAGGCCAGACCCGCCGTCCCGCCCGGGTCGCCGGCGCCTACGTCGTGCTGGTGGAGAACGAGCCGGTGCTGTACGTCGAGCGCGGCGGGCGGGGTTTGGTCACGCTCGCCGATGTTCCTTGTGACGTGGCCTTGAACGCACTGGCGCATGCCGTGCGCGCCGGACGCATAGGCAAGCTCGCGCTGGAGCGGATCGACGGCGAACCGGCGATCGCCTCGGAGCTGGCCGGGATGCTGATCGACCTCGGCTTTCATTCGGGGCCGCGTAAGCTCACGCTCAGCGCATGAACGTCTACTCCCCCCGTCGTGTCGGCCACAAGGGCGCAGCCCTGCTGGCGCCCGGCAATACGCTCGCGAGCTTCCGCGCGGCGATCGAGGCGGGCGTCGACATGATCGAGTTCGACGTGCTCTCCGAGCGCACCGACGGCAGCGGCGAGCTGCTGCTCGCGCACGACTACGAGGACATGCATGCGCGCACCCCGCTGACGTTCGAGCAGGCGCTCGAGCACCTCGCGGGCGCTGAGTTCGCGGGCGTGGAGCTCGACGTCGACGTGAAGATCCCGGGCTACGGCCGGCGTGTCGTCGAGGGTCTGCGAGCAGTCGGCCTCCTCGAGCGCTCGCTCGTGAGCGGCATGTACGTCGCAGAGCTCGACGCGATGCGTGCGCTCGAGCCTACGCTGCGCGTCGGCTGGTCGGTGCCACGCCTGCGCCGCGACTACACGGCCGACATACTCACGGCGATCCCCGCGCTGGTGATCCTCAGCGGCTACCGCGCGCTGCTGCCCCGGCGCGTGCGCGCGGCGCTACGCGCCGGCCGCTTCGACGCGATCATGGCCCACTGGCGCCTCGTCACTCCCGCGCTCGTGCGCGCGGTGGCCGACGGCGGTGGCGAGCTCTACGCCTGGACCGTCGACGACGCCGCGCAGATCACGAGGCTGAGCGTGCTGGGCGTCGACGGGATCATCACGAACGACCCGCGCCTCTTCGAATAGCGACCCGCTGGCACTGCGCCAGGCTGTGTCGTCGCTCGCTCGTGTGCGGAGCACACGTCGCGGGATGGGTGGGCCTTTTCATTTTGCCTGGCTTGGCCATCGGGCCGCTATCGGCGCTCAGCTGAGCGTGCATTCCGCCGCGCTGAAGCCCTTCGGGTCGGCGCCCGCGAGGCTGTGGTGCCCGGCCGTGGTCGGTCGCGAGACGGTGTACTCGACGGTCGATCCTTGGCGCCACTGGAAGCTCACGACGCCGCGCAGCGTGACGGCGGGCTTGCCCGCGACCGGCACGAGTTGGAAGCTGCGCCCGCTCTGACGCGCCGTCTTGGCCGCGCCGACCGCCACGTAGCCCGATTCGGCGCCGTTGGGCAGGTCGACCCACTGCTTGGTAGAGCTGTCGAGGTACTGCAGGCGAAAGCGCATGTACATCTCGTCCCGCGAGTGTTCGTCGCCTGGTATCGAGCCGCGCACGCCGACGGTGTTCGGCTGATCGGAGGGGTTGCAGACGTCGATCGTGGCCCACAGCTGCGGTGACTGCAGGAGCTTGCGCTCGGCGGCGGTGGTGGTCTTCCCGGCGGTGCCGGCATTCGCGGCGCCGGCTCTGGCCAGCGAGGCCGCGGGTACACACAGCAGCGTGCCGACCGCGCCGACCGCGCCGATCACGGCCAGCGTGGAAATTGGCTTGGCGACGGTCATCTACCAGGAAGATAGCGCCGGACGGCGCCCGCCGAGCCGGTCGCGGCGGTCGATCTGGGCGGCGGAGCGAGTAACTGTGGGGCCGGGCCAGCCGCCCCCCGCCCCCCCCAGGCGACCCTCCACGTGTGATATGCCTGCTGCCATGGCGGGGATGCGCTCAGCGGACGTGGTCGAGCTGCTCGCGCGCGTGCCGGTGTTCTCGACGCTCGAGCGCGAGGACCTCGAGCGGATCGCCGACCTCGCCGTCCCGCGCACGTTCGAGCCGGGCCAGGTCGTCTTCCGCGAGGGCGACGCGAGCGACACCTGCTACATCGTCCGCTCCGGTCGTGCCCGCGCTGTGCGCGGGCACTCCGGCGGGCGCACGATCACGCTCGCGACGTTCGGCCCGGGCGACATCTTCGGCGAGCTGGCGCTGTTCGAGGACGAGCGCCGGTCGGCCACCGTGGAGGCGATCGAGCCGACGAGCGTGGTCGCGGTGCTCGGCCCGGACATGCGCCGGCTGATGGTCGAGCACCCGGGAATCTCCTCGCGCCTGGTGATCGCGCTCGGCAGACGCCTGCGCGAGACCAACGAGCGGCTCTCGCGCCAGTCCTTCCAGACGGTACAGAGTCGCGTGGCGGTGGTGCTGAGCGAGCTGGTGGCGCAGGAGCTGGCCGAGGCGAAGGAGGGGGAGCAGGAGGAGTCCAATCGGGATGTGCTCGTCACCGCCACCCAGGCCGACCTCGCGCAGCTGGCGGGTTCCTCGCGCGAGTCTGCCAGCCGCTTCCTCGCGGTGCTCGAGCGCGCCGGGGTGATCTCGCAGGGGCGGGGGCGCCTGGTGGTGCACGATCCGCGGGCGCTGGAGCAGTATGTCTTCTAGGCGGAGCAAGCAGAAGCCCGCCAAGGCCAAGAGGCAGGGCGGTCCCGGCCCGGGCAAGAAGCAGGGCGGCCCCGGCCCGGGCAAGAGGCAGGGCGGCCCCGGCCCGGGCAAGAGGCAGGGCGGCAAATCCTCGCGTGCGCAGGAGATCTCGGCCGGTGGGGTTGTGCTGCGCGGCGAGCAGGTGGTCGTGATCGTGCCCACTCGCCGCGCGCCCGACGGCTCGCGGGTACTGGCGCTGCCAAAGGGGCACGTCGATCCGGGCGAGAACACGCTGCAGGCCGCCGAGCGCGAGGTGCGCGAGGAGACGGGGGTCTCGGTCGAGCTCGTGCGCGAGCTGGGCGAGGTGCGCTACTGGTACCGGCGCGACGGGCGCACGATCTCCAAGTCGGTCACCTTCTACCTCTTCTCCTACCTCTCCGGCGACACCGCCGACCACGACGACGAGGTCGAGGAGGTCCGCTGGATCGACTTGAAAGCGGCCCGGACGGCCCTCACCCACGCGGCCGAGCGCGAAATGATCGAGCGCGCGCTGGCCTATTTGCGAGAAGACCGATAGCCTGCCTGATCGTGCAGGTACTCAACTTCTACTCGACGATCTTCGCCGACGAGCTGATGCGGGGTCGCAAGACGGCCACGATCCGTCTCGGCGACAAGTCCGGCAAGTACCGCAAGAACCAGGCGGTGCTCGTCACGATCGGCTACCAGTACTCGCCGCGGGAACGGATCTTCGAAGCGGTGATCGACCAGGTCGAGGTGACGAAGATCGCCGACCTCTCGCCGCGCGACATCAAGCACGACAACCCCGAGTTCCGCCGCCACGAGGAGCTGATCAGCTTCCTCGAACAGATCTACGGGCGGTCGGTCTCCCCGGAAGACACCGTCACGGTCGTGCGCTTCTCCCAGATCATGGACAAGCCGACGGGGATGACCGAGGCGATGAAAGGCTTCGGCGGAGCTCAGAACTGAAGATCGGCTATATTGAGCGTGCAGTTGGCACTCTGTAGGTAGGAGTGCCAAAAGAGGCGGTTCGCCCAGCATTCATAGGGCCGCGAACCTGCCGGAGCATTCCTAAGACGGAGGTTTTCAACATGAAGCTCAAGCCCCTGGGCGATCGTCTGATCGTGCAGGCAATCGAGGAGGAGCAGACCACCGCAAGTGGCCTGGTGCTCCCCGACACTGCCAAGGAGAAGCCACAGAAGGGCAAGATCGTCGCGATCGGCGACGGCAAGCTCGACGAGAACGGCAAGCGCATCCCGCTGGAGGTCAAGGAGGGCGACGAGGTCCTCTACAGCAAGTACGGCGGGACCGAGATCAAGATCGACGGAGAGGACCTGCTCGTGTTGCGCGAGTCAGATGTCCTCGCCAAGGTTTCCTAAGAGGGTGGCGCAGCCGGCCGTAGGCCGGCAAGCCGGCCCCTCGTTCATTAAACGGAGGATTTGAACTGACATGGCACATAAGGAACTGAAGTACGGCTCCGAGGCACGCAAGTCGCTCGAGTTGGGCGTGGATGCGGTCGCGAACGCCGTCAAGGTCACACTCGGCCCGAAGGGCCGCTACGTAGTGCTCGATAAGAAGTTCGGCGCGCCGACGATCACCAACGACGGCGTCACGATCGCTCGTGAGATCGAGGTCGAGGACGTCTTCGAGAACCAAGGCGCCCAGCTCGTGCGTGAGGTCGCCACGGCGACCAACGACGTCGCCGGCGACGGCACCACGACCGCGACCGTGCTGGCCCAGGCGATCGTTCGCCAGGGTCTGAAGAACGTTGCGGCCGGCGCCAACCCGCTCGCGCTCAAGCGCGGGATCGAGAAGGCCGTCGACCAGGTCGTGGCGCACATCGCCTCACAGGCCAAGGCGGTCTCCGGCAAGGATCAGATCGCCCGCGTGGCGACGATCTCCGCCGGTGACGATGACATCGGCGACGTGATCGCCGACGCGATCGACAAGGTCGGCAAGGACGGCGTGGTCAACGTCGAGGAGGGCCAGACGTTCGGTATGGACCTGGAGTTCACCGAGGGCATGCAGTTCGACAAGGGCTACATCTCGCCCTACATGGTCACCGACCAGGACCGCATGGAGGCAGTGCTGGAGGACCCCTACATCCTGATCGCCAACCAGAAGATCGGCTCCGTGCGCGACGTGCTGCCGGTGCTCGAGCAGGTGATCCAGAGTGGCAAGACGATCCTGATCATCGCCGAGGATGTCGAGGGTGAGTCGCTCGCGACACTCGTGGTGAACAAGCTGCGGGGCACCTTCACCGGTGTGGCCGTCAAGGCGCCTGGCTTCGGCGACCGCCGTAAGCGGATGCTCGAGGACATCGCGATCCTCACGAACGCCGAGGTGATCACCGAGGAGCTCGGGCTGAAGCTGGAGAACACCGAGGTCAAGCAGCTCGGCCGCGCCCGTCGCGTGGTCGTGACCAAAGACACCACCACGATCGTCGATGGCGCCGGTGAGGCCGGGGCGATCAAAGGTCGTATCAACCAGATCAAGGCCGAAATCGAGAACACCGACTCGGACTTCGATCGCGAGAAGCTGCAGGAGCGCCTGGCAAAGCTCTCCGGCGGCGTCGCCGTGGTCAAGGTCGGGGCGGCCACCGAGACGGAGATGAAGGAGAGGAAGCACCGCGTCGAGGACGCCCTGCAGGCCACACGGGCGGCACTCGAGGAGGGCATCGTGCCCGGTGGCGGCGTTGCGCTGCTGCAGGCGTTCTCCGCCGTCAAGGTCGACGAGATCGAGGATGAGGACCAGAAGACCGGAGCACGGATCGTGCTGCGGGCGCTGGAGGAGCCGTTGCGCCAGCTCGCCGAGAACGCGGGCCTCGAGGGCTCGGTTGTCGTCAACGACGTGCGCAAGGCCAAGAAGGGCCAGGGCCTGAACGCGGCCACCAACGAGATCGTCGATCTCGTGGCGGCAGGCGTGATCGATCCCGCGATGGTCACCCGCTCGGCGCTCCAGAACGCCGCGTCGATCGCGAAGAACATCCTCACGACCGAGGCGATCGTCGCCGAGGTGCCGGAGAAGGAAGGCGCCGGCGGCATGCCCGGCGGCGGAATGCCGGACATGAGCGGGATGATGTAAGGAGCACCGTCTGTCGCGGGAGCGCTGCACTACAGCAATCCCGCACCGCAGTCGATAGGAAGGACGAGGGCCTGGCAGGATGCCGGGCCCTCGTTGATTAAGCGGAGCTGCGTCGAGCGCTATTCGACTTCGGCGACCGAGCGCGGGCCGTGGCCGACGTACTTCGCCGATGGCCGGATCAGCTTCGCCTCGCGCTTCTGCTCGAGAATATGAGCCGACCAGCCGGCAACGCGCGCGCAGGTGAACATCGGCGTGAACAGGTCCGGCGGGACTTCGGCGAGATCGAGCACGACGGCCGACCAGAACTCGACATTGGTCGCGAGCACGCGGTCGGGCTTGCGCGCGTGAAGCTCAGCGAGCGCCGCCGTCTCGAGTGCTTCGGCGGCCTGCACCCGCGGGGATTTCAGTTCCTGGGAGGTGCGGCGCAGCACCCGCGCGCGCGGGTCTTCGGCGCGGTAGACGCGATGGCCGAAGCCCATCAGGCGATCGCCACGGTCCAGCGCCTCCTTTACCCAGCGCTCGGCGTCGCCGCTCGCTTCGACTTCGTCGATCATCTTCAGCACGCGCGAGGGCGCCCCGCCGTGCAGCGGGCCGGAGAGGGCGCCGACCGCGGCGGATAGCGCGGCGGCACAGTCGGCTCCAGTCGAGGCGACGACGCGGGCCGTGAACGTCGAGGCGTTCATCCCGTGCTCTGCCGCCGAGACCCAGTAGGCGTCGATCGCCTTCACGTGATCGGGGTTCGCCTCGCCGCGCCAGCGGATCATGAAGCGCTCGGGGATCGTCGTGCCCTCATCGATCTCCGACTGTGGTACTGGCGGCTGGCCGGCTTCACGTGCGGACTGGGCGACGAACGATAGGGCCATCACCGAGGCGCGGGCGAGGTTGTCGCGGGCCTCCTCGTCGGTGATGTCGATCAACTGCCCGAAGCCCCACTCGGGCGCAAGCATCGCAAGCGCCGACTGAACGTCGACGCGGTGATCGCCGGAGCGCACCGTGAGCGCATGCGGTTCGGCCGGCGGCAGGCCCGGCTTGAAGTGCCCGTCCACGAGCAGACCCCAGACCTGCTCGTAGGGGACCGTGCCTACGAGGTCCTCGATGTTGACGCCGCGGTAGCGCAGCGCGCCACCGGCTTTATCCGGCTCTGCGATCTCGGTGGCGAAGGCGACGACGCCTTCCAGGCCCGACTGGACCTCGGGTGGTGATTGAACCTCGCTCATGGCGCTCTGCTTTCTAAGAGATGAAATATCGAGAGGCTGGCTTGTCCGCCTGCGGCCGACTGCGCCACCCTCGTGGGCTGCTTGACGGGGATGGCGCCTTGTGGGCGCACCCATATGATGAACGACCCGGCGATCAGAGGAGGAGCCAGTGCCCGACAGCGACCTGATGTTCCGTCCCGCGAGCGAGCTTGCGAGCATGGTGCGTGCGGGGGAGGTGTCCTCGCGCGAGCTGGTCAAGATCTCGCTGGAGCGCATCGCGGAGCTCAACCCGCGGCTGAACGCGTTCGTCGATGTCGACGGGGAGCGCGCGCTGGCGGTCGCCGATCGGGTTCAGCCGGGCGACGAGCGTCCGTTCGCCGGCGTTCCGATCGCGATCAAGAACAACCGCCCGGTGAATGGTCTGCGGCTTACGTACGGCTGCTCGCTGATGAAGGACTTCGTGGCCGACTACGACCACAACGTCACCCGGCGCCTGCGCGATGCGGGGTTCGTGATCGTCGGCTCGACCACCCTGCCCGAGTACGGCATCCTGCCGGTCAGCGAGGCGCGCCTGTTCGGTCCCACGCGCAACCCGTGGGATCTCGAGCGCACGCCAGGCGGCTCCTCCGGCGGCTCGGCCGCGGCGGTCGCCAGCGGCATGGTGCCGGTCGCGCACGGCAACGACGGTGGCGGCTCGATCCGCATCCCCGCCGCCTGCTGTGGTCTGGTGGGGCTCAAGCCCAGCCGCGGGCGCATATCGGCCGCGCCGGAACTCGGCGACTCCTCGCTCGGGATCGACGGCGTGCTCACGCGCACCGTCGCCGACACCGCCGCGATCCTCGACGTGCTCGCCGGGTATGAGCTGGGTGACGCCACCTGGGCGCCGCCGCCCAGCGAGCCGTTCGCCCGTAGCGCCGCCGGCACCCCCGGCCGGCTGCGGATCGCCGCGACCACGCTGGCGCCGATCGCCGAGGCGGTCGTCGACCCGATCGCTGCGCAGGCCGTCAGCGATGCTGCCGAGCTGCTGCGCTCGCTCGGCCACGAGGTGGTGGAGGTCGAGCCGCCGTGGCGGATCGAGGGCCTGCAGGAGCTGTTCGGCGCGGTCTTCTCCAATCACATCGCCCTGTCGATCGCCTACTCCGGCGCCATCGCCGGGCGCGGGGTGGGTGGGATCTCATCAGAGGACATGGAGCCGATGAGCTGGGCGATCTACTCGATGATCCAGAAACTGGGCGCCGTCGAGGGCATGGCCGCGGCGGTGCAACTGCAGGCGCACACGCGCCGGCTGGTCTCCTTCCTGGACCCCTACGACGCGCTGCTCACGCCCGCGCTCGCCGAGCGCCCGCTGCCGATTG